>NZ_JBFUKW010000003.1:0-429212 GCF_056400665.1 Variovorax sp. P5_A3
GGACAGCTGCAACCCTATGGACGCCTGAACCTGTACCACGCCAGCTTCGGCGACGACGCGGCCACCTTCATCGGACCGGCGGGAGCGACCGTCATCGCGAGCGCAGGCGGCTACAGCGCCGCCGAAGTGGCTGCCGGCGCGACCCTGGCGCTGACGCTCGCGACGAGCCTTTATGGCGAAATTGGCCACCTGTGGGACATCGGCGGCGATACCAGCGTCAAGTCTTCCGTGCAAGCGTCACTCGGTGTCAAGGTGCGTTGGTAAGTCTCCATCCAGTCGCCAGGACTTTGCCGCGCTGATCGCAATGTCGGCTCCCGCGCTGATGTTCCCCGTGTTTTTCGCCGGCCAGGTACCAGAAATGCCTTGCGCGCGGGCATCAAGTTCTCATAATTACGCGTAATTTCCAGAAATCACCGACAGCCTGAATCCGCTCCCGTTGCCTCCCTGCCATGCGCCTGGTCCACAACTCCCTGCACGACGAAGTGGCGGCTACCTTGCGCGAGGAGATCTTCGACGGGGCGCTGGCGCCGGGCAGCTTCGTCGACGAGGCCGCCCTCTGCGAGCGGCTCGAGATTTCGCGCACCCCCCTGCGCGAGGCGCTCAAGGTGCTCACGGCCGAAGGGCTGCTGCGGCACGAGCCCCGGCGCGGGTGCTTCGTGGCCGAAGTCACCCAGCGCGACCTCGACGACATCTTCCCGGTGATCGCGCTGCTGGAAGGCCGTTGCGCTTGGGAAGCCGCGCGCAACGCGAGCAATGCCGATATCGATGCGCTCGAAACGCTCCACGTGCGGCTTGCAAAGAACGCGCGCGCCAAGCGCATCAACGAGTACTACGCGACCAATTTCGCGATCCACGAAGCGATCATCATGCTGGCCGACAACCGCTGGCTCGCACAGGTGATCGGCGACCTGCGCAAGATCCTGAAACTGGCACGACTGCAGCAACTGCATGCGCCGGGGCGCCTCGAACAGAGCCTGTCTGAGCATCTCGCCGTATTCGCCGCGCTCAAGGCGCGCGACAGCGATGGCGCGGAGGCCGCGATGCGCACCCACCTCAACCGACAGCGCGAGGCCCTGCGGGCGGTCGCGCTCCAACAGAAGGCCAAGCTCATCTCATGAACGCCACCGACTGGATCACGCGCAGCGTCTCGCGCCTGCGCCCGGGCAGCGAGCCGGGCGCACGAAAGCACGCATCCACCTCCGGCCCGCGGCCACTGTCCGAGCGGCTGGAAGCCACCTTGCGCCGCAACGGCGAAGCGCTCGCGCCACGTGCGCTGCGCCGCGCGCTGGTCGAACTGCAGGCGGTGGTCGATCCTCAGGTGAGCGAGGTCGAGGCCGGGCGTCGTGCCCACGCGGTCGTGCAGTGGTACGCCGGCCGCGACCTGGACGAGCGGCGCGACATCTGGCTGCTGATGAGCGAACGCTTCGCGCCCGATGTGCAGAAGCTCAGCGACGCCCGCGACCAACACGAGGCCGCCGTCGGCACGCCCGACGAAGGCCAGGCCGAGGTGCACTTGCGGCGCGCGCTGGTCTCGCCGCGTGCGCGCCTGTTGCAACGCTTTGCCATCGACCCCGACGGCATGCGCTTCCTGGTCGACCTGCGCGCCCAGCTGCTGCCGCATCTCAAGGGCGACCGCCGCCTGCTGCCGCTGGATTCGGAACTCGAACACCTCTTCTCGACGTGGTTCGACGTGGCCTTCCTGGACCTGCGCCGCATCAGCTGGGACTCACCGGCCTCGTTGATCGAGAAGCTGATCGAGTACGAGGCCGTGCACGACATCAAGAGCTGGGCCGACGTCAAGAACCGCCTCGACAGCGATCGCCGCTGCTACGGTTTCTTCCATCCGCGCCTGCCGAACACGCCGTTGATCTTCGTCGAGGTGGCGCTGGTCGACCGCGTCAGCGAGGGCATCGTGCCGCTGCTCGACGAAGCCGCGGCGCTGGTCAAGCCGGACAAGGCCACGACGGCGATCTTCTATTCGATCAGCAACACCCAGACCGGCCTGCGCGGCGTGAGCTTCGGCGACTCGCTGATCAAGCGCGTGGTCGAGACGCTGCAGGAAGAACTGCCGCGCCTGAAGACCTTTGCCACGCTGTCACCGATCCCGGGATTTCGCGCCTGGCTCGGCAAGAACGCGGCCGGCATGGTGGAGCGCCTCGACGAAAAGCGTTCGACGGAACTGGGCCGTGTGGTCGGCTCGCTGCCGCCGACCGCCGAGCGCTTCCTCGCCGCGGCCGACGAGACCGGCACGCTCGACGCCAAGTCGCCGGTGCGCCAACTCCTGTTGAATTCTGCCGCGGAGTTCCTCGGTCGCGCCACTGCGGACGGCAAGCCAGTGGACCCGGTTGCGCGCTTCCATCTCGGCAATGGTGCGCGGGTGGAACGGCTCAACTGGGCCGGCGATCCCTCGCCCAAGGGACTGAAGCAGTCCTACGGCCTCATGGTCAACTATCTCTACGACCTGAAGCGGCTCGACAAGCACCGGGCGCTGCTGGCGCAGGGCAAGGTGGCGGTGTCCGGCGACATCGACGCTCTCTTTCTCAAGGCTTGATCCCTATCGGGCCGATTCCAGAGCGCCGAGGGTCCCGGCGAAAGACAGTTCACAACGACAGGAGACAAAGAATGAACCCCAACTTCCAGCGGCGCGACGTGTTGCGCCTTGCCGCGGCCACGGTCGCAGTTCTGTCCGGCGGCGTGCGCGCCCAGGCGGGCTGGCCCACGAGGCCGGTGACGATGATCGTTCCGTTCCCCGCGGGCGGCGGAACCGACGCTTTTGCGCGGCCACTGTCGGCGCAGTTCACCCGCATCACGGGCCAGACGCTTGTGATCGACAACCGCGGCGGCGCCGGCGGCACCCTGGGCGCCAGCATCGCGGCGAAGGCGCAGCCGGATGGCTACACGCTCTTCATGGGCGCCGTGCACCATGCCATTGCGCCTGCGGTCTATCCCAAGCTGGACTACGACATCGTCAAGGATTTCGTCCCCCTGATGCTGCTGGCCGACGTGCCGCAGGTGGTGGTGGTCAATCCCAAGCGCGTGACTGCGAAGACGCTCCAGGAGTTCGTCGCCGCCGCCAAGCAGAATCCCGGCAAGCTCAACTACGCCTCCGCGGGCGCCGGCACTTCGCACCATCTGGCGGGCGAACTGTTCAAGCTGCAGACCGGCACCTTCATCACGCACATCCCCTACCGGGGCGCAGGCCCCGCGCTGCAGGACCTGATCGCCGGCAACGTCGACGTGATGTTCGACGGGCTCGGTTCGTCGGCGCAGCACATCAAGGCCGGGCGGATCAAGGCGCTGATGGTGGCCGGCACCAAGCGCAATCCCGCGTTCCCCGACGTGCCTTGCGCGGCGGAAGTGGGACTGCCCGACTACACGGTGACCACCTGGTACGGGCTCTGGGCCCCCAAGGGCACCCCGGCGGACGTGCAGGCGAAGATCATCGAAGACATGAGGAAAGCCCTCGCGACCGAAGACCTGAAATCGATCTGGGCCAGCAACGGCTCGGAGATTCCGACCCTCGTCGGGCCCGCGTACGGCGCGTTCGTCAACGCGGAAATCAAGCGCTGGGCGGCGGTGGTCAAGGACTCGGGAGCCAAGCTGGAATGACGCCCTCGATCCGGCTGCACAGCGAGGGTCCGATCGCATTCGTGACGCTCGCGAATGCGGGCCGCCTCAACGCGATGACGCGCGCCATGTGGCGAGACCTGCGTGCGGTCTTCGACGGACTGGCAAAGGACACGTCGCTGCGCTGCGTCGTCGTCGCGGGCGAGGGCGATGCCTTCTGCGCCGGCGGCGACATCTCGGAGTACCCGTCCTTCCGCTTCGATGAAGCGAGCCTGCGCGAATTCCACGAGAACGAAGTGTGGGCCGCCTTGGCCGCCATGCTGGCCTGCGAACTCCCGCTGGTGGCCAGCATCGAGGGCGCCTGCATGGGCGCCGGCATCGAGATCGCGAGCTGCTGCGACATCCGCCTGGCCGGTGCGTCGTCGAAGTTTGGCGCGCCGATCGCGAAGCTGGGCTTCCCGATGGCGCCACGCGAAGCAGCGCTCGTCCACGGTGCCATCGGCGATGCCCTTGCGCGCGACATGCTGCTGGCCGCGAGCGTTCACGGCGCCGATCGGCTCTACGATGCGGGCTTCCTGCTGCGCGTGGTGCCCGATGCGGACGTGGCTGCCGAAGCGCTGGCGCACGCCCAGCGCATGGCCGGGCTGGCCCCCGAGGCCGCCCGACTCAACAAGCGCACTTTCGCGGCCCTTCGCCGAGCCGCGGGACACGAATCGATGGCGGCACTCGTTGCATCCGCCTATGACTATGCCGACTCGACGGAGCATCGCGAAGGCATCGCGGCCTTCCTCTCCAAGCGCGCACCCGTCTTCTGAAATCACCATGACCGAATCGAACAACGCCAATCTCTTTGCCGCACTGCGCGCGGCATTCCCGTCCGACCTCGACCAGATTGCCGTCGAGACCGATGACGGCCTCCTGTATTCGTGGCGCGACCTCGACCGCGCGAGCGCGATGATCGCGAACCTGCTCGACGCGCTGAAGCTCGAGGAGGGCGCGCGCATCGCGGTGCAGGTCGAGAAATCGGTCGAAGCGATGCTGCTCTATCTTGCGACGCTGCGTGCGGGCTACATCTTCCTGCCGCTGAACACTGCGTACCGTGAGGCGGAGATCGAATACTTCATCGGCAATGCCGAGCCTGCCGTAGTGGTCTGCAGCAGCGCCAACGCTTCGTGGATCGGCCCGATCGCCACCGCGGCCGGCACGCAGCATGTCTTCACGCTCGACGACGACCGCACGGGCACCCTGCTAGAAGTGGCCGCGCAATGCAGCGACCGCCATACCGTCGCGCGCAAGGCGGACGACGACCTTGCCGCCATCATCTACACCAGCGGCACCACCGGCCGCAGCAAGGGCGCGATGCTCACGCATGGCAACCTGCTGTCGAATGCCGAGGTGCTGAAGGACTACTGGGGCTGGCGGACCGCGGGTTCCGGCGACGCGGGCGGCGATGTGCTGATCCACGCGTTGCCGATCTTTCACGTGCACGGCCTCTTTGTCGCGATCCATGGCGCGCTGATCAGCGGCAGCCGGATGATCTGGCTCAATCGCTTCGACCCGAAGCGCGTGGTGTCGCGCCTGCCCGAGGCCACGGTGTTCATGGGCGTGCCGACGCTCTATGTGCGGATGCTGGCCGAGCGCGGCCTGACGCGCAAGGCGTGCGCCAACATGCGTCTCTTCATCTCGGGCTCCGCGCCGCTCCTGATCGAGACCTTCAACGAATGGCGCGAACGCACCGGCCACACCATCCTCGAACGCTACGGCATGAGCGAGACGGTGATGCTGACCTCCAATCCCTACAACCCCGTATCCGGGGAGCGACGGGGCGAAACGGTGGGCTTCCCGCTGCCGGGTGTGCAGCTTCGCGTGCGCGACGATGCGGGCGAGCCGTGCCCGACCGACGAAATCGGCCACATCCAGGTCGACGGCCCCAACGTCTTCGCCGGCTACTGGCGCATGCCCGAGAAGACGAAGGAAGAGTTCACCGCCGACGGCTATTTCAAGACCGGCGACGTGGGCAAGATCGACGGACTCGGCTACGTGACCATCGTCGGCCGCAGCAAGGACCTCATCATCAGCGGCGGCTACAACGTCTATCCGGCGGAGATCGAGGGCTACATCAACGAGATGGCCGGCGTGGCCGAAAGCGCCCTCGTGGGCGTGCCGCATGCCGACTTTGGCGAGGTGGGCGTGGCCATCGTGATCGCCAGGCCGGGGGCGACGCTCGAAGGCGAGGTGATCATCGCGGCGCTCAAGTCGAAGCTCGCGAACTTCAAGATTCCCAAGCGCTGCTTCGTCGTGGACGAACTGCCGCGCAACGCGATGGGCAAGGTGCAGAAGGCGCTGCTGCGGGAGCAGCACAAGCGCCTGTTCGAGGCCTGAGCCTTACTGCACCAGCAGCACGGAGATATCCGTCTCAGCGACCACCTTGGTGGCGACCGAACCCATGAGCGCGCGACCGAAGATGCCATGGCCGTGCGTGCCCATCACGATCAGTTCGACCTTGGCCGTCGTGGCGGCCTTGAGGATTTCTTCCGCCGCGTGGCCGTGGCGCTGGTCGATGACGTAGTTGGTGATGCCGCTCGTTGCGAGCAGCGCCTTCACCGGCTCGATCACCTTGCCTGTTTCCTCGGCGTAGTAATCCGTGATCACGCCCTTGCTGAGATGGCGTGCCACGTGTCCCGGAACGCCGGCGCACACGTGCACCAGCACCAGCTCGTTGCCGTCCACGAACATGTTCCGGTGGCTGGCCAGGTACTCGATGGCCTTCTGCGTGTGGGAGCTGCCGTCGATGGCGATCAGGATCTTCATGGACTACCTCTTTGGTCGTTGAACAATCCGCGGCGAAAGCGCCGCGCGCCCTCGTTATATATAAACCGGACTCAGCGCAGTACCAATACCGGCAACTCGGAGTGGGTAAGCACGTGCTGGGTCTCGCTGCCGAGCAGCAGGCGCTTGATGCCCTTGCGGCCATGCGATGCCATCACGATCAGGTCGATCTTGTGCTTTTTCGCGGCATTGACGATCGCCTCGGCGATGAGGTCCGAACTCACCGTGACGGTCTTGATCTTCACGCCGCTGGCCTTGGCGCGCTTGGCGACGGCGTCGAGCGTTTCCTGCGCGGATTCCGCCCACTGCTTCTCGATGCGCGCGATGTCCTCGACCGAGAAGACTGCGGCACCATCGAAGTAGTTCTTGGGGTAACGCGGCACGACCGTCAGCGCGACCAGCTCGGCGCCGTTCTGCGAGGCAAGCTCGATGGCGCTTGCGACGGCCTTCTTCGAAAGGGTTGAGCCGTCAGTGGCGACGAGGATGCGCTGGAACATGGGGTTCTCCTGAGGATGGATGTGCGGACTTTAAGCCACGCGCGCTCAGGACAGCCCCTTCCAGAGCATGTAGGCCGCGAGCACATAGAGGATGCTCCCGAACACGCGTTTGAGCTTGGACACCGGGAGACTGTGCGCGGCCTTGGCACCGAGCGGTGCGATCAAGAAGCTGCAGACCGCGATCACGCCGAGCGCAGGCAGCCAGATGTAGCCGATCGAGCCTGCAGGCAGACCCTGCACCGCCTGTCCGCTCCACACATAGCCGACGACGTTGGCCACGGCGATCGGAAAGCCCAGCGCGGCACTGGTCGCCACCGCGTTGTGGATCGCGACGTTGCACCAGGTCATGAAGGGCACGCTGATGAAGCCACCCCCCGCGCCCACCAGCCCGGAGATGAAACCGATCGCGCCGCCCGCGGCAAACTGGCCGGATGTGCCCGGCATCTGGCGGGTGGGCTTCGGCTTCTTGTCGAGGAACATCTGCGTCGCCGAGAACCCGACGAACAGCGCGAAGAAGATCGCCAAGGCGGTGCCCTTGAGCAGCGCGAACACGCCGAGGCTTCCGATCAGGCTGCCGATGACGATGCCCGGTGCCAGCCGGCGCACGATGTCCCAGCGCACGGCGCCGCGCTGGTGGTGGGCGCGCACGCTCGAGATCGAGGTGAAGATGATCGTCGCCATCGAGGTCGCGATCGCCATCTTCACTGCCAGGTCGGCGGGCACGCCGCGGTCGCCCAGGATGATCGTCAGGAAAGGCACCATCAGCATGCCGCCGCCGATGCCCAGAAGGCCTGCGAGGAAGCCGGTGCCGACGCCGAGCACGGCGAGTTCGGCGATCAGGAGGGGTTCGATCGTCATGGAAGGCAGAAGCGGACCAGAAAAAAGCCACGGCCCCGATGAAGGGGCCGTGGCCGTCAAGAATAGGTGTCTGCGAATGTGGGCCGGACTCGCATCCTGAACCGGGGTTCAGGTGGGCGAGGGCAGCAAGGCTTCGGGTTCATCTGACGCGAGATGATCACACCCGCCAAGCGATATACCAAGCCCTGCTCCGTAGAGCATTGGAACAAGGACATATAGAGCCCGACGCGCATCGCAGACAAAGTGGATTTTACGCCCGCGCAAGTCTCCGGCGAAGCACTTCAGAGTAAATGTCCGTCGCCCGTCAGTGCTTGATCCAGGCGCTTGACAAGCTGTTCGGCACGCAGGTCGTCGGCGTTGGAATCGGCGGCTGAAGCCGGGGCCGCGGCGGGGGCGGGCGCGGGCGCAGCTTCGCGTTGCACCAGGTCGAAAGCCAGGTTGAGCGATGCGAGCACCGCGATGCGGTCCCGCGCCTTGACCTTGCCGGCGTCGCGGATCTTGCACATGGCGGCATCGACTCGTTCGACCGCTTCGCGCAATTGCGCTTCGCCGCCTTCGGGGCAGCCGAGCAGGTAACTCTGGCCCATGATCTGGACTTCGATTTGTTTCATCAGGTGGAGGATGCGTCTTGGGAGGGATCGGCCGGCAGCTGCTCGAGCAGGGCGTCGAGTCGTGTGCGCGCCGCGGCGAGCCGGGACTTGAGCGCATCGCGTTCGCGCGTGAGCGCGTCCACCTGGTCCTGCAGCAACGCATTGGTGCGCTGTACTTCTTCATGGCGCACGAGCAGGCGTTCGACACGCTCGGCGATCTGTTCAATACGGCTGGATGCAGGCATGGGTGGCGATTGTAGATTCCGGCGGTGGCGGGTTTCCACCTAAAATCCCGCGCGTTGGTGCTCGCGCCGCGGTTCACGCGTCGCAGTTCAACGGGAAGCAGGAGTCGAAGCCCCCCGGGCCGAGCCAGCCTGCGCTGCCCCCGCAACGGTCAAGCAGACGGCGCCCATCGGGCGCCGCCCTCGTCAATCAGCCACTGGGTGCCCTGAAACAGGCGCCTGGGAAGGCGACGAGGGTCGCGCTGCCAGCCCGGATACCGGCCAACGAGGCGGCCGCCGCATGCCTGAAAGCATGCGCGCGGCCATGACGTCCAAGCGCCGGCGGGGAAGCCGGTGAAGGACATTGATCTTTTGTCGCTCCCATGAAAATTCGTGTTTCCTCCACCTGCGCCGACCGGTGCGCTTCGCCGTGGCCGCTTTCGCGTGCCCATGCCGTGTCCCTGTCGGTCGCTCCCTTGCTGGCGGGGCTCGCGCTCCCGGCATCCGCGCAGGACTCCACACCCGCGCTTGCCGAAACGGTCGTGACCGCGACCCGCACGCCGACGCGCATCGACGAACTGGTGTCCGACACCGTCGTCATCGAGCGCGCCCAGATCGAGCAACTGGCGAATCGCACCTTGCCCGACATCCTGGCCCGCCTGGCGGGCGTGCAGGTGTCGTCCACCGGCGGCCTGGGCAAGCAAAGCAACGTCTACATCCGTGGCGCGGAAGCGCGGCACACCATCCTGCTGATCGACGGCGTGCGCTACGGGTCGGCCACGCTCGGCACGCCGTCCTGGGACAACATCCCCGTGGAGCTGATCGACCGGATCGAGGTCGTAAAGGGTCCGGCCTCCGCGCTGTACGGCAGCGATGGCGTGGGCGGCGTGGTGCAGATCTTCACCCGCAAGGCGAACCCGGGCGATCCGGCCTTCAGCCCGCGTGCGACAGCCACCCTCGGGAGCGACAGCTACCGGCAGATCACCGGCGGGTTCAGCGGTGCTTCGGGGGCATTGACCTATTCGCTGGACGTCCAGCGCACGACCGAGAACAGCATTTCGGCGACCAACAGCAAGGTCCCGTTCGGCCAGTTCAACCCCGACCGCGATCCCTTCTCGCAAAGCGCGGCCAACCTGTCGCTGGGCTACCAGCTCAATCCCGACTGGAAGATCGACGGCGGCATGCTGTACGCTGACGGGCTGAACCACTACGACGACGGCCCGGACCGCGACACCCGTGGCACCGTACGCACCCAGACCACCTACATCGGCGTCAACGGCAAGGTCATGACGGACTGGACCACCCAGCTTCGCTATTCGCGCAGCAAGGATTACTCCCGGGCCATCATCGCGGACCCGTTCAACCTGCCGGGCCTGTTCCAGACCGTGGAGAACCAGTACCTCTGGCAGAACAACATCGCCACGCCGATCGGCACGGTGATCGCGGGCCTGGAGAGCCGCGACCAGAAGGTGGACAGCGACACCGCGTACACGGTGACGGATCGCACCATCAACTCCGGGTTCGTCGGTCTCAACGGCTATGCCGGGCCGCACAGCTGGCAGCTCAACGTGCGGCACGACAGCAATTCGCAGTTCGGCGACAACGACAACTGGTTCGCGGGCTATGCCTACCGGATCACGCCGAACTGGCGGGTCAGCATCTCGCAAGGCACCAGCTTCGTCGCGCCGTCGTTCAACCAGCTCTACTACCCGGGCTTCGGCAACCCCGCGCTCCGGCCGGAAGAGGGCAAGAACACCGATGTCGGCATCACCTGGACCCAGGGCGCCCACACCGTGAAACTGGTGGGCTACGACAACAAGATCGATGGCTTCATCACGAACGAGACGCTCCCGCAGAACGTTCCGCGGGCGCGCATCCAGGGCGGGACGCTGAGCTACGACGGCCAGTTCGACAACCTCGGGTTGCACGCGAGCTACGACTCGCTCGATCCGCACAACGAGGTGACCGGCAAGCAGTTGGCGCGGCGCGCCCAGGAGCAGGCGACCTTCGGCGTCGACTACACGACGGGTGCCTGGAAGGTCGGCGGCTCGGCGCTGTACGTGGGTAGCCGCTACGACGACACCGCCAACACCCGTTTTCTCACGAGCTACACCACGGTCGACCTCTATGCGGAATACCGCTTCGCGAAGGATTGGGCCGTGCAGGGCCGCATTGCGAACGTCGGCGACGTGGCGTACGAAACGGCCTACGGCTACAACCAGTCCGGCCGCGCCTTCTACGTGACCTTGCGGTGGCAACCAAAGTGAGCATCGCACGCCGCGAACTGATCCTCGGCGGACAGAAGAGCGGCAAATCGCGCCGCGGCGAGCAACTCGCCACGGCGTGGCTTTCACAGTCGCCTGCGCACCGGGCGGTCCTGATCGCGACGGCGCATGCGCACGATGACGAGATGCGCGCGCGCATCGAGCGGCATCGCAGCGATCGTGCGCTGCGGGTGCCTGCGATGGCGACGGTGGAAGAACCGATCGCGCTCGCGCAGGCCATTCGCCAGCACAGCGCCGCGGAAACACTGGTGCTGGTCGACTGCCTCACGCTCTGGCTCACGAACCTGCTCATGCCCGTGAACGCATCGGCGGATACGACGCCTTCGATCGACCCGGCAGTCGTCGAACTCCTCGGCGCGATCAGGGAGTCGACCGGCCCGTTGGTGCTGGTGGGCAACGAGATCGGCCTGGGCGTGATCCCGCTCGGCCGCGAGGTGCGCGCCTTCGTCGATGCGCTGGGCCGGCTCAACCAGGAAGTGGCCGCCACGTGCGACCGTGTCACGATGATGGTGGCAGGCTTGCCCCTGAGCCTGAAGGAACCCGAATGAACCGGATCGCAAGGCTTGCCCTTGCCGGAGCCTTTGCCCTCCTGGCCATGGCAGCGCAGGCGATCGTCGTGACCGACGAGCGCGGCGTCCGCGTGGAGCTTCCCCGGCCACCGCAGCGCATCGTCACGCTCCTGCCGTCGTTGACCGAATCCGTCTGCACGCTGGGCGCTTGCGAGCGGCTGGTCGGTGTCGATCGCTATTCCAACTGGCCCGATTCGGTTCGCGCGTTGCCGCAATTGGGCGGCGGCATCGATCCGAATGTCGAGGCCATCGTCGCGCTCAAGCCCGATGTCGTGCTGCTCGCGAAATCATCGCGCGTCACCGAGCGGCTCGAAGCCCTGGGGCTCAAGGTGCTGGTGCTCGAGCCGAAGAATCATGCGGATGTGCGACGTGTGCTCGATGCGCTCGGCCAGGTACTGGGCACCGACGATGCGCAACGCGTGTGGCGCGCCATCGACGCCAGCGTCTCGGCGGCGGCGCAGTCGCTGCCCGCCGGCGTGAGGAACACGCGCGTGTATTTCGAAGTCAACAGCACGCCCTATGCGGCGGGCGAAGTCTCCTTCATCGGCGAGACGCTGACGCGGCTCGGCGTCAGGAACATCGTGCCGGCATCGCTCGGCCCCTTTCCGAAGCTCAATCCCGAGTTCGTCGTGCGCGCCAATCCCGACCTGATCATGGTCGGCGAGCGCAGCGGGAACGCGTTGGAGCAGCGGCCGGGCTGGGGCAACATCAAGGCGGTGCGCGAGGGCCGCATCTGCCGCTTCACGGCCGAGCAATCCGACGTGCTCGTGCGCCCCGGTCCGCGCATGGGCGAGGCGGCGCAGTTGATGGCGAAGTGCCTGCTGGAGCAGGCCAGGTGATGGCCGCCATCGCGCAAGGACGGCACGCGTGAAGAGCCAGCACCGCCGTGCGCTGGCGCTGGGCATCGCGCTACTGGCCCTCGGTGCCGTTCTCCTGGCGGTGGGTGCCGGCGTCGGAAGCACGGGCTTCGAGAGCGTGCTCGCGGCGCGCCACGATCCGGTTGCGCTGCAGATCGTGTGGGACATCCGCCTGCCGCGCACGCTGGGCGCGTGGCTCGCCGGCGCGCTGCTCGGGCTTGCAGGCGCGGTGGCGCAGGGGCTGTTCCGCAATCCGCTGGCCGATCCCTATCTGCTGGGCAGCGCATCGGGCGCATCGCTCGGCATGGCGATCGCGCTGATGATGTTCGGCGCGTCGCCCGCCAGCACGCAGTGGGTCGTGCGCCTCGGCCTGACGGGCGCAGCCTTCGTCGGCGCGGTGCTGGCCGTGCTGCTGACGCTGACGCTGGCGCGCGGGGTGCAGCAGACGCTGCGGCTGCTGCTGGCCGGCGTGATCGTCGGCGTGGTGCTCGGTGCTGCCAAGGACCTGATCACCATCGCCTCGGCCGACATCCTCCAGGCCATCCAGGGCTTCATGCTCGGCAGCACCGGGCTGGTCGGGTGGAGCGCTTGCGCGGTGATGGGCGGTCTCGGCGCGATCTGCGTGCTGCTCGCCTGGGCGCTCGCGCCGGTGCTCGATGCCATGGCGCTCGGCGAGGCGACAGCCAGCAGCCTCGGTCTTCCGCTGGGGGCGATGCGCGCCGCGCTGGTCGCGGTACTGGCTCTGGCCACCGGCGCGGCCGTGGCGCAGACCGGACTGATCGCCTTCGTCGGGCTCGCGGCGCCGCACCTGGTGCGCTCGGTGGTCAAGACCACGCACGCCCGGCTGCTCGTGCTGTCGAGCGCGATGGGCGGACTCCTGCTGATGGCCGCGGACCTGCTCGCGCGCTGGCTGATCGCGCCGCAGGAACTGCCGGTCGGGGTGCTGACCGCGGTGCTCGGCGGTACTTATCTTCTGTGGCTCATGCATCGACGCAGCGCGCGGGGTGGCCTGTGAGCGCGCCGGACAAGCTCGGTGCATCGGCGCTCGAAGCGAGAAGGGTCAGTGCCACGCTCGGCACGACCGAGGTGCTGCATTTCATCGACCTCGCACTCGAGGCAGGACGCTGGACTAGCATCGTCGGGCCGAACGGCGCGGGCAAGTCGACCTTGCTCAAGGTGCTCGCCGGCCTGCTGCCGCATGGCGGCGAGGTGCGCCTGCTCGGGCAGCCGCTCGGTGACCTGCCCGGACGGACGCGTGCGCGCCGCATGTCCTGGCTCGGCCAGGGTGGCGCGGGCGAGGGCAGCGCGGACGACCTGATGGTCTACGACGTGGCGATGCTCGGCCGCCTGCCGCACCAGCGCTGGCTGTCGACGCCAAGCGAAGCGGACCGTGCGGCGGTCGAGCGCGCGCTGCGCAGCACCCAGGCGTGGGACTGGCGAGAGCGGCCCCTCGGCCAACTCTCCGGCGGCGAGCGCCAGCGCGTGCTGCTTGCGCGCGCCCTTGCCGTCGAAGCCGAGGTGCTGCTGATGGACGAGCCGCTGGCCAATCTCGACCCGCCTCACCAGGCCGACTGGATGCAGACCGTGCGCGAACTCGTCGCCGAAGGCCGCACGGTGATCAGCGTGCTGCACGAACTCAACGCGGCGCTTGCTGCCGATACGATGGTCGTGATGGCACGTGGCCGCGTGCTGCACCACGGCCAATGCAAGGATGCGGCCACGCATCGCGCGCTGGAAGCCGTGTTCGACCACCGTGTCGTCGTGCATCGTGTCGCGGACCATTGGATGGCTGTCCCCAAATAGGAATTCAGATCACCTCACTCATGCACATCGAGAATCCACCCAGCGAGAAGCCGTACGAGAAGCCTGAAGGCGAACGCCGCGGCATCGTCATCGTCAACACCGGCGACGGCAAGGGCAAGAGCACGGCAGCCTTCGGGCTGGCACTGCGCGCGCACGGCCGTGGCAAGGCCGTGAAGATCTACCAGTTCATGAAAGTGCCGACGGCGCGTTTTGGCGAGCACCGGATGTTCGAGCAGATCGGCATCCCGATCGAAGGGCTGGGCGACGGGTTCAGCTGGAAGAGCCAGGACCTCGAGCATTCCGCACAACTGGCGCGCGACGGCTGGGAGAAGGCCAGGGCATCGATCCTGTCGGGCGAATATTTCCTCGTCGTGCTCGACGAGATCACCTATCCGCTCATCTACGGCTGGCTGCCGCTCGAAGGCGTTCTGGAGACGCTTCGCGCACGGCCGAAAGACGTACATGTCGTCCTGACGGGGCGTCGCTGCCCCCAGGAAATCATCGACCTCGCCGACACGGTGACCGAGATGCAGATGATCAAGCACGCCTTCAAGGCCGGCGTTCCTGCCCAACGCGGCATCGAGGATTGACCACCCTGCTTGACCGCGCATGGCTCCCTCCCCCTTTGGGGGAGGGCTGGGGTGGGGGCACACCAGCCTTGATCTCGGTTGCGGCCCTGTGCCTCGCGCTGGTCGTCGATCGATGGCTGGGTGAACCGCCAACGCGATGGCACCCGGTGGTCTGGATAGGGCGCTATCTCGGAGCGGCCGGCCGACGCATCGCACCGCTCGCAGGCATGGCAGCGCCGCGTGACCTTGCGCGCCTTGCCGCTGGCGCGATCGCTTGGTGCGTCGGTGCTGCAGGCGTACTTCTGGTGGCCTGGACAATCGCCGAACTTGCGATCCGACTCCCGCCATGGGCCGCCACATTGCTCATCGGATTCGCGCTCAAGCCACTGCTCGCATGGCGCATGCTGCGTGACGAAGTGCTCGCGGTCGAAGCCGCGCTGGGCGAATCGCTCGATGCAGGCCGTGCACAGCTCGCACGGCTCGTGAGCCGCGATGTCGGCGTACTGAGCGCCAGCGAGGTGCGCGAGAGCGCCATCGAATCGCTCGCCGAGAACCTCAACGACTCGCTGGTCGCGCCGGTCTTCTGGTTCGCGCTCTTCGGCCTTCCAGGCGCGGCGGTCTACCGCTTCGCCAACACGGCCGATGCGATGTGGGGCTATCGCGGCGAACGCGAGGGCCGGGAATGGGAATGGGCCGGCAAGTGGGCCGCCCGGGCCGACGACGTGCTGTCCTGGCTGCCGGCCCGTCTCACCGCGCTGCTGCTCCACTGCTGCTCCCTTCTTGCCGGCAGGCGGATGGGCGTGGGGGCGGTTCGCGCCGAAGCGCGAAAAACCCCATCCCCCAATAGTGGCTGGCCCATGGGCGCGATGGCGTTGATACTCGGGGTCAGGCTCGCGAAGCCCGGCGTCTACGCACTGAACGCCACGGGGCGCCAGCCATCCGGATCCGACACGCTGCGCGCGGTGGCGCTGGGAAACAGGGTGGTTGCGATGTCCGCTTTGTGTGCGGCACTTGCGATCGGCTGTCTTGCGGCGATGGGTTGAACATGACGTCCTTCGACATCTTCGAGTCTCTGCACGGTGGGCCTGATGCCCAGGGCGCGGCGCCGCACGACTTCTCCACCAACGCCAATGCCTGCGGGCCTTGCCCGGCGACGCGGCTGGCGCTCCAGCGCGTGGACCCCGCTCGCTACCCGGACCCGGTCTACACGGCACTGTGCGAACGGCTTGCGCACTTCCACCAGGTCGATGTCGAGCGGATCGTGATCGCTGCGAGCGCCAGCGAATTCATCGCCCGCATCACATCGGCCGTGGCGCAGGGCGACAGCCGGCGCGTCTGGGTGCCTCCGCATTGCTACGGCGACTACCTTCGCGCCGCGAGCGCCTGGCGCTTCGAGCCGGTTCCGGAGCCGGCCGGTGCGGATCTGGTGTGGTGCGGTGATCCTTCCAGCCCGCTCGGCCAGCCGAGTCCCGAACTCGCGACCATCGTGCAGTCGGGCGGGGAGGCCACCTGCGTGCTCGATCTTGCGTACGAACCGCTGCGCCTGCACGGAGCGCTCGCCTTGACCCGGGACCAACTCGATCGCCTCTGGCAACTCTGGACGCCCAACAAGGCGCTGGGCCTCACGGGCATCCGCGCCGCCTACGCCATCGCACCGGTCGAGGCAGGCGACATGACCGCCCGACTCGAACGCCTCGCGCCATCCTGGCCGCTGGGCGCGTATGGCGTCGCGCTGCTCGAATCGTGGACGAGCGAAGCTTCGCAGCGATGGCTCGGCAAGAGCCGGGTCACGCTCAAGGCCTGGAAGGCCGAGCAGCGCGCGCTCTGCGAATCGCTCGGCTGGACCTGCGAGCCCAGCGTCGCCAGCTTCTTCTGCGCGAAGCCGAACCTGCCCTATGCGGGCGAACGCGTCGCCGAACTGAGGGCTGCCGGCATCAAGCTGCGTGACACCGCCTCGTTCGGCATTCCCGGCCACGTCCGGCTGGGGGTGCTGTCGCCCGCCAGCCAGGCGGCGCTGCAGCGCGCGTGGACCGCGACGCAATCCTGAAAGGCGCTACCAGCCGGACTGCTGCTGTTGCCCGCCCTTGATGTTGCCGGCGATGCCGCCGGCAATCGCCCCGATCGCGGCACCCGTCCAGGCATCGCCACCCGCGATCGCCGCGATACCAGCGCCGCCCAGTGCGCCGAGGCCGGCCCCGCTCATCGTCCCCTGTTGTTGCGGCGTCATGTTCGTGCAGGCGGCCAGGAGCGCCAGGGACGCAACAGCCGTCCAGCGTGCGAGTCGTTTCATGGTTGCCTCCATCACTTCTTTTGAAGGCCCGGAACGGCCATTTCGAACCAGATGATGTCGAGCACCGGTCGCTTCAGCTTCGTCGGATTCGCCGCATACCAGCCGTCGACCTTGAGTCGCACGCTGTCCAGCGTCTCGCCCTGCATGCCCTTGGCAAGGCGCGGAATGAAGCTCTGGGCGTCAGGCGGCGGATTGGTGCCGTGGTACGCGGTCTGCACCTGGACCATGTTGGCAAGGCCGACGAGGTAGGCTTTCTTGACGGCCTCATTCGACTGTGTCCATTGTTCGCCATTGACGATCTGGACGTCGGCACGCACCGGGGCAGCGGCCATTGCCAATGCCATGCACGTCGCGGCGACGGCCGTGCGCAACTGCGGTTTCATTTTCATCGGACGCTCCAAGCGGACTGGATGCGTTGCATATTGCGCTTGGGCGCGAACCGATGTCAAACAGCCATGTGGCGTGATCTGTGGATGACTTTTCTTCAGATCCGTTGTAGCTGCGGGTGCTTCGCGAACAGTTCGGCGGCCCAATCCACGAAGGCCCGGACCTTGGCGCTCAGGTGGCGGTTGGGCGGATAGACGACGTGCACCGGCAAGGGCGGCCGCGTCCAGTCCGACAGGATCTCGATGAGTTCGCCGCTGGCGATGTAGGGCTCCGCCATATAGGTAATCACCTGCGACAGGCCGAAGCCGCCCAGCACCGCCGTCATGTGGGCGTTGCTGTCGTTGACTGCAACGCGGTAGGGGCCGGAGATCTCGAACTGCTCTTCGCCGCGTTGGAATTCGTGCGGGTACACGCGGCGCGTGCTGCCCGAGAAGAAACTCACCACCAGGTGGCGCTTCTCGATGTCCCTCGGATGCTGCGGCGCACCATAGCGCTTGAGGTAGGACGGGGAGGCCACGGTCATCCAGGGCAGGTTGCCGATGCGGCGCGCCACCAGCGACTGGTCGGTCAATTCGCCGCCGCGGATCACGCAGTCGACGTTGTCGGTGATCAGGTCGACCGTGCGGTCGCTCACGCCGACGTCGACCTGGATGTCCGGATAGCGGTCGCAAAAGGTCGAAAGCGAAGGGAGGATGACCAGCCTCGCCATCGACGACCCCACGTCGATGCGCAGGCGGCCGGTGGGATTGGCCTGCGCATTGGTCATGCTGGCCTCGATGTCGTCGAAATCGTTCAGCAGGCGTGCTGTCCGCTCGAAATAGGCGGCGCCGTCCGGCGTGACGGTGACCCGGCGCGTGGTCCGGTTGAGCAACTTGACGTGCAGGCGCGACTCCAGCGCCTGGATTTGCTTCGTGACCGTGCCCTTGGGCAGGCCGAGCGAATCGGCGGCACGGGTGAATGTGCCTGCTTCGACGACGCGGACAAAGATCCGCATGGCCTGGATCTGATCCATCTATGCTTGCTCCTGGGGTGGCTTGAGGCCGGGGGGGAGCGGAATTCTCACATGGGCTTCCGAGGCGATTGTTAGCCGAATGGAAACAGAGTGAGGTCCGAGTTCCTGTTTGAAGCATATCAAGGCCGACTTATATTCAACACATCGTTCACACCGAGGTTGTCCATGTCCACTGGTCCCACCCTGCAAACTGCTGAAGCCCCACCGGCTGCCGCGCGGGGAGCCGAAACCGACATCCGCATCGAACTGCCGGATCGCGAGCCCGTGCGGGCGCGCCTGTATGGCGAGCGAGTCCGGGGCACCACGGCGCCGCTGGTCCTGCACTTCCACGGCGGCACCTTCGTGTGCGGCGACCTGGACAACGGCCGCAACGTGGGCCGCCTGCTCGCCGGAGCAGGTGCGGTGGTGGTCTCGCTGGACTACCCGCTGGCGCCGAAGGCCCCGTTTCCGGAGCCGATCGAAGTCGGCTTCGCCGCGCTCGAATGGGTCTACAAGCAGCGCATGAAGCTCGCGGGGCGGGGGGCGCAGTTGTTCCTGGCAGGCGAGGAAGCCGGTGGCAACCTCGCAGCCGCGGTGGCCCTGATGGCGCGAGACAGGGCGCATCCGCCGCTGGCCGGGCAGATCCTTCTGTCGCCGATGCTCGACCCGTGCGCGGGCACGCCTTCGCTGCGACAGGCCAAGGGTGACGCCATCCAGTGCAAATGGGCATCGGGCTGGCAGGAGTACCTGAGCCGGCCGATGAATGCTACGCACCCGTACGCCGTGCCCGGCGGCTCGCTCCGGCTGTCCGAACTGGCGAGGACGCTGGTGCTGGTCGGCAAGGACGACCCGATGCGGGACGAGGCGATGAGCTTCGCCAAACGGCTGAGCGACGCAGGCATCCCGGTCACCAGCAGCGTGTTGCCCGGCGCTTCGAACTGGCCCGAAGCGCTCTACCGGCCTGACGATTCTGGCTGTGCGGCCTGCGAGGCGGTCGTACAGAAGCACTTCCGCGAGTTCTTCAGCGCGGCACCGCCGCCTCACTGAGCGGCGTAGCACGGCGCCCCGTGCACTGAAGGATCCCGTCGCGCGGGATCACCCCGAAGGCGAGGTGAATGCACCTCGATCGACATGGCGACAAGAACGCCGTGCGGGGAGGCTTTTGTCCGCGCGATCGTGAATCCTCGGTGAGCTGGCGACGCGCTCCCACCCGATATCCGTTTCCCCGCTGTCCCGCGCTACCCGCGCGGGAGGGCGCTTTGTATCCCAAGAGTCACCAAAAGGACCTTTCATCATGTCGAACACTGAACTTTCCTCGATGGCCCGCCGTGGCCTCTGGCCCGCGGTGACCGGTGTCACCGCGATCGTGGCGATCGCATCCGCGGCGCTCGGCTTCCACAGTTTCAATGCCGAGGCGACCAACGCCCAGGCCGTTTCGGCACCGCACGCCACGCCGGTCTCGGTGGCCACCGTGGCCTCGACCGAAGTCAACACCTGGGACGAGTTCTCGGGCCGTCTCGAAGCGGTGGAGCGCGTCGATGTGCGATCGCGCGTCGCCGGCGCGGTGCAGGCCGCGCACTTCCGCGAAGGCGCGCTGGTGAAGCAAGGCGAGCTGCTCATCACCATCGACCCCGCGCCCTATGCGGCAGAGGTGGACCGTGCCGAAGCACAGGTCGCGTCGGCGCAGGCCCGGGTGTCCTTCACCCGCAGCGAGCAGGAGCGGGCACGCCGTCTCTGGGACGAGAAGGCCATCGCGCAACGCGAGCTGGATGAACGCGTCAATGCCGGTCGCGAAGCCGAAGCCAACCTGCGCGCGGCACAGGCTTCACTGCAGAGTGCACGCCTGAACCTGGGCTACACGCAAGTCCGTGCGCCGGTCGCGGGCCGCATCGGCAAGCTGGAAGTGACGGTGGGCAACCTCGTCGCGGCCGGGCCGGGTGCGCCGGTGCTGACGACGCTGGTGTCGGTCAGCCCGATCTACGCGAGCTTCGACGCGGACGAGCAGATCGTCGTGCGTGCGCTGAAGGACTTGCCCGGCGGCGCCAGCGCCCGGACCCGCATCGAAGGCATTCCGGTGCAGATGGGCACGGCAGGCATCGAAGGCACGCCCTACGAAGGCCGGCTGCAACTGATCGACAACCAGGTCGACGCCAAGAGCGGCACGGTGCGCGTGCGCGCCGCCTTCGAGAACAAGGACGGCGCGTTGATCCCTGGCCAGTTCGCTCGCATCCGCATGGGCCAGGCGCACAGCGACACGGCCTTGCTGGTCAACGAACGCGCAGTCGGCACGGACCAGAGCAAGAAGTTCGTGATGGTCGTCGGCGAAGACAACAAGGCCGAGTACCGCGAGGTCACGCTCGGTGCGCCGGTCAACGGCCTGCGCGTGGTGACCAAGGGCCTCAAGGCCGGCGAGCGCGTGGTGGTCAATGGCCTGCAGCACATTCGTCCGGGTGCGCTCGTCGAGCCGCAGACCGTGACCATGGACGCCAAGGCCGAAGTTCCGCAGCCGACCCAGCGCGTGGCTGCTGCGAAGTCCTGATCGCGGGACGCCCGGAGAAACATCATGAATCTGTCCAAGTTCTTCATCGACCGGCCGATCTTTGCCGGCGTACTCTCGCTACTGATGCTGATAGCGGGGCTGATCGCGCTGCGCGCGCTGCCGATTTCAGAGTATCCCGAGGTGGTGCCGCCATCGGTCGTGGTGCGGGCCAACTACCCCGGCGCCAACCCGAAGGTGATCGCCGAGACGGTGGCGACCCCGCTGGAGGAATCGATCAACGGTGTCGAAGGCATGCTCTACATGGGCAGCCAGGCCACGACCGACGGCCTGATGACGCTGACCGTGACCTTCAAGCTCGGCACCGATCCCGACAAGGCGCAGCAACTCGTGCAGAACCGCGTCTCGCAAGCCGAGCCGCGCCTGCCCGAGGAAGTTCGCCGACTCGGCATCACGACCATCAAGAGCTCGCCCGATCTCACGATGGTGGTGCACCTGCTGTCGCCCAACGGCCGCTATGACATGACCTACCTGCGCAACTACGCGGTGCTCAACGTCAAGGACCGCCTGGCGCGCGTGCAGGGTGTGGGCGACGTGCAGTTGTTCGGCTCGGGCGACTACTCGATGCGCGTCTGGCTCGATCCGCAGAAGGTCGCCCAGCGCGGCCTCTCCGCCAGCGACGTGGTGCGTGCGATCCGCGAGCAGAACGTGCAGGCCGCGGCCGGGGTCGTGGGCGCATCGCCCGGCCTGCAGGGCGTGGACATGCAGATCTCGATCAATGCGCAGGGCCGCCTGCAGACCGAGGAAGAGTTCGGCGACATCATCGTGAAGACCAGCGCCGATGGCGCGGTGACGCGCTTGCGCGACGTGGCGCGCCTCGAACTCGGCGCGTCGACCTACGCGCTGCGCTCGCTGCTCGACAACAAGGATGCGGTGGCGGTGCCGATCTTTGCCGCGCCGGGTTCCAACGCGCTCCAGATCTCCAGCGACGTGCGCGCCACCATGGCCGAGCTGAAGAAGAACATGCCCGACGGCGTGGACTACAGCATCGTCTACGACCCGACGCAATTCGTGCGGGCCTCCATCGAATCCGTCGTGCACACGCTGCTCGAAGCCATCGCCCTCGTCGTGCTGGTCGTGATCCTGTTCCTGCAGACCTGGCGCGCATCGATCATCCCGCTGCTCGCGGTCCCGGTTTCGGTGATCGGCACTTTCGCGGTGATGCACCTGTTCGGCTTCTCGATCAACGCGCTGAGCCTCTTCGGGCTGGTGCTGGCGATCGGGATCGTGGTGGACGACGCGATCGTGGTGGTCGAGAACGTCGAGCGCAACATCGAGGCGGGGCTCAGTCCGCGCCAGGCCACGTACCGTGCGATGCGCGAGGTGTCGGGGCCCATCATCGCGATCGCGCTGGTGCTGGTCGCCGTGTTCGTGCCGCTGGCCTTCATCAGCGGCCTCACGGGGCAGTTCTACAAGCAGTTCGCGCTGACGATCGCGATCTCGACCGTGATCTCGGCCGTCAACTCGCTGACCCTGTCGCCCGCGCTCGCTGCGTTGCTGCTGCGCGGCCATGACGCGCCCAAGGATGCGCTGACGCGCGGCATGGACCGCGTGCTCGGCCGCTTCTTCCGCGGCTTCAACCGCGTCTTCCATCGCGGCGCCGAAGGCTACAGCGCGGGCGTGAAGGGCGCCATCTCGCGCAAGGCGCTGATGATGGTGATCTACCTCGCGCTGGCGGCCGTGACATTCGGGCTCTTCAAGGCGGTGCCCGGCGGCTTCGTGCCGGCGCAGGACAAGCAGTACCTCATCGGCTTCGCGCAACTGCCCGACGGTGCCACGCTGGACCGCACGGAAGAAGTGACGCGCCGCATGAACGACATCGTCATGAAGCAGCCGGGCGTGGAACACGCCATCACCTTCCCGGGCCTGTCGATCAACGGCTTCACCAACAGCTCGAACTCGGGCATCGTCTTCGTCGGCCTGCAGGACTTCGACCAGCGCAAGTCGAAGGACCTGAGCGCGGGTGCCATCGCGGGACAGCTCAACGCGCAGTTCGGCCAGATCCAGGACGCCTACATCGCGATCTTCCCGCCGCCGCCGGTGCAGGGCCTCGGCACGACGGGCGGCTTCAAGCTCCAGATCGAGGATCGCGGCTCGCTCGGCTATGCGGAGATGGACAAGGCGGTGAAGGCCTTCATGACGAAGGCCCGCCAGACGCCGGAACTCGCGGGCATGTTCACGAGCTGGCAGGTCAATGTGCCGCAGCTCTATGCCGACATCGATCGCACCAAGGCGCGCCAGCTCGGCGTGCCGGTGACCGAGGTGTTCGACACCATGCAGATCTACCTGGGCAGCCTCTACGCGAACGACTTCAACCGTTTCGGCCGCACCTACAGCGTGCGCGTGCAGGCCGATGCGCCGTACCGCGCGCGTGCCGAGGACGTCGGGCTGCTCAAGGTTCGTTCGAACAGCGGCGAGATGGTGCCCTTGTCGGCGCTGATGAACATCCAGCCCAGCTACGGGCCTGAACGTGCGTTGCGCTACAACGGTTTCCTTGCGGCCGACATCAACGGCGGCCCGGCGCCCGGCTTCTCGTCGGGGCAGGCGCAGGACGCGATCGAGCGCATCGCGGCCGAGACGCTGCCACCGGGCATCAGCTTCGAATGGACGGAGCTGACCTACCAGGAGATCCTGGCCGGCAACTCGGCGCTGTGGGTGTTCCCGCTCGCCATCCTGCTGGTGTTCCTGGTGCTGGCCGCGCAGTATGAAAGCCTGACCTTGCCGGTCGCGATCATCCTGATCGTGCCGATGGGGCTGCTGGCCGCGATGACGGGGGTGTGGCTGTCACATGGCGACAACAACATCTTCACGCAGATCGGGCTGATGGTGCTGGTGGGGCTGTCCGCGAAGAATGCGATCCTGATCGTGGAGTTCGCCCGCGAGCTGGAGTTTGCCGGGCGAACGCCGATCCAGGCCGCGATCGAGGCGAGCCGGCTGCGCCTGCGCCCGATCCTGATGACCTCGATGGCCTTCGTGATGGGTGTGCTGCCCCTGGTGCTGTCTTCGGGCGCGGGCGCCGAGATGCGCAAGGCCATGGGTATCGCGGTGTTCTCCGGAATGATCGGCGTGACGGCCTTCGGCCTGTTCCTCACACCGGTGTTCTACGTGCTGCTGCGCCGCCTGACCGGCAACCGGCCACTGAAGCTGCATGGCGAAGTGCCGCACGGAGACGCGTTCGTCTCCGCGGATCAGCCCGTGGCGGTCGAGCATCCGGTCACCGGTGGTGGCGGCCCGCTGCGGCCGTCGCCAGCGGCGCCTCTCAAGTCTATCGAGTAGGGGCTTCGGCCTGCTTCCAGAACCTCAAGAAAGTTCATCATGAATCAGACATCTCCATCCCGAGGCCTTCCATGGCGTGCGGCGCTGGCGCCGCTGCTGGCGGCGCTAGTGCTCGCGGGCTGTGCGACGGCGCCGACGGAGCTTCCCGCCTTCACGCCGCCTGCGCAGTTCAAGGAGCAGGCGGTCGCCGCGCCGGAAGGTGCGTGGACGCGCGTGCAGCCCGCCGAAGCGCAGCCGCGCGGCGAATGGTGGCGCGCGTTCAACGATCCGGTGCTCGACAAGCTGATCGCGAGCGCAGATGCCCGCAACACCAGCATCGCGGCGGCGGCCGCGCGACTGGGCGAGGCCCGTGCACTGGCACGCAATGCCGAAGCGGATCGCGCACCGCAGGTCAACGCGGTGGCCGGCGGCGTGCGCAGCGCCGGCCTGGACCGCAACCTGACGCCCCGGCCGTCCTCGCTGTTTACCGCAGGGCTGGAGGTCTCCTATGAAGCAGACCTTTTCGGAAAGCTGTCGCGCGCCAGCGATGCCGCGCGGCTCGATGCCGATTCGCGCGAGGGCCTGCTGCAAAGCACGCGCCTGCTGGTCGAGGCCGAGGTGGCGCAGACCTACCTGGCCTTGCGCGCGCTCGATGCCGGAGCTCGACGTCGCGCGCGTGGAGACCGAGGTCGCTTCCACCGAGTCCGATGCGTTGACGCTCGACCGGCGTCGCGCCGAACTGGAGCACGCGCTCGCGGTGCTGGCCGGCGACGTCGCAACGGAGTTTGCGGTGAACTCGGACGACTGGTCGACCGCGTTGCCCTCGATCCCGGCGGGCGTACCGGCGACGGTGCTCGCGCGCCGGCCCGACATCTCCGCCGCGCAGAAGGCGGTGCTGGCTGCGCAGGCGCGTGTTGGCGTCGCGCAGGCGGCGTGGTTCCCCGATATTGCATTGACCGCGGGTGGCGGCTATGCGACTTCGGACTTCAGCGATCTCGTGAAGTGGTCGGCTCGTTCATGGGGTATCGGCGCGCTGCTCTCCTTGCCGATCTTCGACGGCGGACGCCGCGAAGCGGGCGTCCAGAACGCTTCGGCGCAGCTCGACGGTGCGTTGGCGACCTACCGATCGCAAGTGCTTGTCGCCTTCAAGGAGGTCGAAGACCAGCTTTCTTCGCTGCGTATCCTCGACCAGCAATCGGGCGTGCAGGCGAAGGCGGTCGAATCGGCGACGAGGGCGACGACGTTGTCAAATTCCCGCTATCGCAACGGCCTGGTGAGCCAGCTGGACCTGCTCGATGCGCGTCGGCAGGAACTGCAGAACCGGCGGCAGGCGCTGCAGGTGAAGTCGGCCCAATACCAGTCGACGGTCGGGCTGATCCGCGCGATCGGAGGAAGCTGGGAGGCGACGCCCGTCGCCGACAACGCGACCGGCAAGGCGCAGGTCGCGGCTACGCAGCTTCGCAGCCTGGAATAGGCCGCTGCGGCTAGAACCCGGTGTCGAGCCGCACCGCGTTCGAGTCCATCAACCGGCGAAGCGCATTCGCCCCCATGACCAGCGCGCTGGAATAGCTGGCCTGCGCCATCGAGGCGGTGTGGATCCGCTGGTAGTGGATCGCTTCGACGGCGTCGCTGCTGGACGCTTCCAGGAGGACCCAGAAGAACTGGTTCGGTGCGCGTTCCTCTACCGTGAGGGCGATATCTCGTAAAGCTGGCATTCGCCGAGGCTCCCTTTTCTGAACAAGTCCTGAAGCTACGGGCGAAACGAATGAATAGTTTTGACCTCATTTGAAGGACGCGTCCTGAAGCGTGACGAACTTCACGTAAAGGACAATCGCGCCCATGATTCCCAATGTGGTAAGCGGCCCAGCCCGCTGCGTCATGGTCCTTGGCACCACCAGCGGTGCCGGCAAGAGCTGGCTGGCCACCGCGCTGTGCCGCTGGTATGCGCGGCAGGGGCTGCGGGTGGCTGCGTTCAAGGCGCAGAACATGAGCAACAACGCGCGCGTCGTCGTGGGCGGCGAGATCGGTAGCGCGCAGTACTTCCAGGCACTGGCGGCGCGGGCCGAACCCGACGTACGCATGAACCCGCTGCTCCTCAAGCCCGAGCGCGACACCCACAGCCAGGTGATCCTGATGGGGCAGGTGAGCAATGAACTGTCGGCACTGCCCTGGCGCGGGCGCAGCGAGCGCGTGTGGCCGCAGATCGCGCAGGCGCTGGACCAGCTTCGCGCGGAGAACGACGTGGTCGTGATCGAGGGCGCGGGCTCGCCTGCCGAGATCAACCTGATGGCGAGCGACATCGTCAACCTCCGCGTCGCCCGGCATGCGGATGCACGTTGCCTTCTGGTGACCGACATCGATCGCGGTGGCGCCTTCGCGCATCTCTACGGCACCTGGGCGCTGATGCCGCAGGCCGACCGCGAGCTGCTCGCCGGCTTCGTGCTCAACAAGTTTCGCGGCGATGCATCCCTGCTGGCGCCGGCGCCGCAGCAGCTGCAGGCGTTGACCGGCGTACCCACCGTCGCGACGCTGCCCATGTGGTGGCGCCACGGCCTGCCGGAGGAAGATGGCGTCTTCGACGATCGCAGCGTATCGAGCGGCGAGGTCACGCGGACCATTGCCGTCATCGCCTACCCGCGCATCAGCAACCTCGACGAATTCCAGCCGCTCAGGAACATCGACGGCGTGCGCCTGCGATGGGCGCGCAGCCCGGCCGACGTGGCGGGCGCGGACTGGATCATCCTGCCGGGCTCCAAGCACACCAGCAGCGACCTGGCCTGGATGCGCGCCCAAGGGCTCGACCGCGCGGTGGCCGCGCATGCATCGCGCGGTGGCATGGTGCTTGGCGTCTGCGGCGGCCTGCAAATGCTGGGCGAGGCGTTGATCGATCCGCACGGCGTCGACGGCAACGGGCCTGGCCTGGGGCTGCTCCCGCTGGTCACCGTGTTCGCGCCGGACAAGACCGTTCGCCAGCGCGAGGCGACCTTCTCGCCGCTCTCGGGGGCTTGGGCGGCACTGTCCGGCGTCACCGTGCAAGGCTACGAAATCCATCATGGCCAGACCGCGGAACATGCGGCGATGGCGGCGGCCGGCGATCGCGTTTCGGCGGTGATGCCGGACGAACTGGCGTGGCAGAACGTGGCGGGCAACGTCCTCGGGCTCTACCTCCACGGCCTGTTCGAAGACGCTTCCGCCTTGCACGCGCTCTTCGGTGTCGCGGCGCGTACGCTGGACACCGTGTTCGACGGACTGGCCGATCACATCGATTCCCACTTTGAAACGGGCGTGCTGCGCTCGCTGATCGAATGACATTTGAACTTCCCACCGTCCCTGACATCGACGACGCCGCGCTTTCCGCGCGCCTCCAGCACCTGCTCGACGGCAAGACCAAGCCGCTCGGCGCGCTGGGGCGGCTGGAGGCGCTGGCCCTGCGGCTGGGCGTGGTCCTCGGCACAGATGCGCCATCGCTCGCGGCGCCGCAGATGGTCGTCTGCGCCGGCGACCATGGCCTGGCCGCGCGCGGCGTGTCGGCCTATCCGAGCGACGTGACCTGGCAGATGGTCGAGAACTTCCTCGCCGGCGGCGCGGCCGTGAGCGTGCTGGCGCGCCMGCACGGGCTGGCGCTGACGGTGGTCGATTGCGGCGTGCGGCACGACTTCGCACCGCGCGACGGACTGCTGATTCGCAAGGTGGCGGCCGGCACGGCGGACGCCTCCATCGGGCCGGCCATGACCTCGGCCCAGTGCGAGGCCGCCATCGCCAATGGCATGGCGCTCGTGCGCGATCTGCCGGGCAATGCCGTGCTGTTGGGCGAAATGGGCATCGGCAATTCGTCGGCCGCCGCGATGCTGCTGGCGCGCCTCGCCGGCCAGGACATCGATGCCTGCACGGGCGCCGGCACCGGATTGGACGCGGCGGGCCGCGCCCACAAGCGCAAGGTGCTGCGGGAAGTGCTCGAACGGCATGCCGATGCCACTGCGCCGCTCGATGCGCTGGCCGCCTTCGGTGGCTTCGAGATCGCGACGCTGGTTGGCGTCGTGTTGCAGTCGGCCCACGAACGGCGGGTGATCGTGCTCGATGGCTTCATCGCCAGCGCGGCGGTGCTCGTCGCACAGGTTCTCAGGCCGCATGTCGTGCAGCGTTGCGTGGCCTCGCACGAATCGGTCGAACCTGGGCATCGCCTGTTGCTGAACCGGCTCGGGCTCCAGCCCCTGCTGCAACTCGACCTGCGGCTCGGCGAGGGCTCCGGTGCCGCGCTCGCATGGCCCTTGCTCGAATCGGCCTGCCGCATCCTGCGCGAGATGGCGAGCTTCGAATCGGCCGGCGTGTCCAGGCAGGACACGCCATGAACGGCGTGCGCCACTTCCTGCTGGCGCTGCAATTCTTCACGCGCGTCCCGGTCACGGGTCCGCTGGCCGGCTGGGTCGGGTTCAGCCCGGCCATGCTGCGTGCGAGCGCAGCGCATTTTCCCGGCGTCGGCTGGCTGGTCGGCGTGGTCGGGGCGGGTGTGCTGTGGCTGGCGCAGGCCGGGCTTCCGGGGCTAGGCGGTGCGCTGGTGGCGGCAGTGCTGTCGACCATCGCGACCGTGCTGATGACCGGCGCCTTCCATGAGGACGGACTGGCCGACGTGGCGGACGGCCTGGGCGGCTCGGCCGACCGCTCGCGCGCGCTCGAGATCATGAAGGACTCCCGCATCGGTGCCTTCGGCGCCATTGCGCTGGTGCTCGCATTGGGATTGAAGTTCACGCTGCTGGCCCTGTTGACGGAGCAAGGCGCGATGGCTGCGGCCATGGCACTCCTGAGCGCCCACGTGCTTTCGCGACTCGCACCGCTTTTCCTGATCCGCTGGCTGCCCTATGTCGGCGATGAGAGCGCCGCGAGCAAGTCCAAGCCGCTGGCCGATGCGATCGGCAGCGGCGCGCTGATGGTCGGCATCGCGTGGTCGATCCCGGCCATTGCGCTGCTCCTGATGTCGCAAGGCGCGTTGCATGGCCTGGCGGCGCTTGGGCTTTGCGCCTTGGCCGCGTGGACCATGGCGCGACTCTTCATGCGCAGGCTCCAGGGCTTCACCGGCGACGGCCTGGGCGCGACACAGCAAGTCTGCGAACTCGCGATCTACCTCGCGCTGGCGTGGCACGCATGAAGCTCCTGCTCGTCCGGCATGCGCAGACCACCGCGCCAGAAGGCCAGTGCTATGGCCGCACCGATGTGTCCGTGCTTCCCAAGGTGACGCTGGCCGTGGCCGAGCGCGTTGCGCCCTTGCTGCCTGCGGACATCGAGATGCGCTGTTCCCCGCGGATGCGCTGTGCCGATCTTGCGCAAGCCATCCTGAAGCTGCGGTCCGACCTTCGTGTGCGCATGGATCCGCGCATCGCCGAAATGGACATGGGCGCTTGGGAGGGCGGCGCATGGACCGCGATCGATCGTGCCGAGTTCGAGCACTGGACGCTCAATTTCGCCGACACGCGCGCGGGCGGCAGCGGCGACAGCACGCGACAGTTCATGCAGCGCGTCGGAGTGGCCTACGACGAGTGGCTCGAAGGTGGTCGTGACGCGATCTGGGTTACGCATGCCGGGGTGATCCGCGCGGTCTCGCTGCTGCGCGGCGGCCTGCGTTGCGTGGAACGCGCCGACCAGTGGCCGGCGCATCCGATCGCCTACGGCGAATGCGTGACGATCGAGGCCTGAGCGGCTTTCAGGGCGCCGGCGTCTTGGGCTTGAAATCGCAGTAGGGCGCTACGGCACACTGGTAGCACAGCGGCTTGCGCGCCACGCAGACATAGCGTCCGTGCAGGATCAGCCAGTGATGCGCGTGCAGCCGGTACGCCGCGGGCACGCGCTTCTCGAGCTTGAGTTCGACCTCCAGCGGCGTCTTGCCCGGTGCCAGGCCCGTCCGGTTGCCGACACGAAAGATGTGCGTGTCGACCGCCATCGTGGCTTCGCCGAAAGCGACGTTCAACACCACGTTCGCGGTCTTGCGGCCGACGCCCGGCAGGGCTTCGAGTTCGGCGCGCGTCCTCGGCACCTCACCGCCATGCTGTTCCACCAGCATGCGGCAGGCCTCGATCAGATGCTTCGCCTTGCTGCGGTAGAGGCCGATGGTCTTGATGTAGCCCTCCAGCCCCTCGACGCCCAGGTCCAGGATCGCCTGCGGCGTGTTCGCGACCGGGAACAGCTTGCGCGTGGCCTTGTTCACGCCGACATCGGTCGCTTGCGCAGACAGCAGCACGGCCGCGAGGAGTTCGAAGGGCGTGCTGTATTCGAGTTCGGTTTCAGGTGTCGGATTGGCGGCCTGCAGCGTCGCGAAGAAGGATTCGATCTCGGCTTTTTTCATCGTGGCCGCGAGTTTAGGCGGGCGTCATGGGCGCGAGCTTCCGCACCGCCTCTTCGACGGACATGAACACGTGGTCCGGGCCGATCGTTTCGATCACGCCGGTGCGATGCGCCTGCTCACGCGCCCGCCCAACGGACAGCCGCGCGATGGCCACGACGATGCCGGCGTCCTGCCACTCGGCGATGGCGCGACGCAGGACTTGCGAGCCGGTGTAGTCGATGTCGATCATGCCGTTGGCCTCGATGACCAGCAGCTTCACGGGCTGTCGCTTCCCGTCGAGGGCCGAGCGGATATCGGCGCAGATCTGCTCGCAGTTGGTGAAGTTGAGCGGGGCGCTCGGTGCGAAGACGAGCACGCCCTTCTCGTGCTCGAAGGGGGAATCCGGCAGCGGTGGCCACCACACGGTGCTGCCGGGCACGCGCGCCAGCTCGACGCAGTAAGGCTTCGCGACGATGTACAGGCTGTGCACGAAGGACATCACGATGGCCAGCAGCATGCCGGTCTCGATGGGCAGCGCAATGACGAGCGCTGCGCTTGCCGCCACCAGCAGGACCTCGAGCCCGCCGCGGCGGTAGATCTCGCGCATCTCCTTGATGCGGAAGATGCGCCAGGCGATATAGAGGAGGATGCCTGCCAGGGCGGAATGGGGCACGTAGGCCGTCCATCCTGACGCCGCGATCACCAGTGCGATCACGAGCGCGACGGCCGCGAGCGCCGCCACCTGGCTTTGCCCGCCGGACTCGCGCACGATCGCAGTGCGCGGCGGACTGGCGTTGACCGGGAAGGAGCCGATCAGCGCCGCCGCGACGCTGCCGGCCCCGACCGCGGCGAAATCGCGACCGACATCCTCGACCTTGCCTTCGTCGGAAGGAAAGGTGCTTGCCACCGCCGCCGTCTGCATGACGCACACCATGGCGACCACCAGGGCCAGCTGCACCATGCGGCCGAACTCCTCCATCCCGGGCATGACCGGCAAGGTGAGGTGCGGCAGCGTCACCGAGAGTGGTCCCAGCAGGCTGACGCCGCGTGACTCGAGATGGAACAGCGCCGTGGCCGCGCCGGCTCCGACCAGTCCCAACAAGGCCCCTGGAATCCGCGGGCTGATGCGAGAGGCAACCAGAGTGATGCACAGGACGCCGGCGCCCAGCGCAAATGAAATGAGGTTGGCGTGCGGCACCTCGCCAATGACGTGGGCGAGCCGGACGAGCACGTGCCCCTTCTCGTCTGGGACGCCCAGCAAGGTGGGCAGTTCGCCCACGACGATATGGAAGGCGATGCCGGCAAGAAAGCCCGTGGTGACCGGAACGGACAGCAGCGTTGCGAGCCATCCGGCGCGAAGCAGCCCGATCGCAATCAGCACGGCGCCGACCAGCAGCGCGAAGAGCGGCGCCAGTTGCGCATGGCCATGACCGGCGGCCACCGCGATCGATGCCAGCCCACCGGCGAAGATCGGCGCAATGGTCGAGTCCGCCCCGACCGACATGAAGCGGTTGGCACCGAAGACCGCGAATGCGATCGAACCGGCAGCGAAGGCATAGATGCCCGTCTCCGGGGGCATCCCCGCCAGTCGCGCGGTCGCAAGCTGCCCTGGAATGGCAATGGCGGCGAGCATCAGCCCGGCGATGAAATCGCGCGACAGCCATTCGATCCGATAGCCCCGGAGCGAAACGAAGATCCGGCCCTGCATGGTGAAGCCCCGTCGGAAGACTTGAAGCGGCGCAGTATAGACAGCGCACTTCGAGGGCTGGCGGCCCCTGGGGGCTTCAATCCGGCTTGATCGTCGCGATCACCTCTCGCGCAAGTTGCGCGACCGTCTCCATGTCGTCGCGCGGCGTCCATGCGGGGCCGAATCGCGCGATGACGAGATTCTTCGAAGGGACGATGACCAAGTACTGGCCATTGCTGCCACGGGCCATGAACGCATCCGCCGGCATTCCATGCAGCACGCGGTAGCGAGCCCCCGCGCCGGGGCCGCGGTTGGTCCAGAAGCCGGCTCCGTAGCCGTAGTCTTCGGAACCGGGTGTGGGTGCGGCCGAATAGGCGACCCAGCCCGCCGGAAGGATGCGCTGCCCATCGATCTGACCGTCGTTCAGGTACAGCAGCGCGAAGCGTGCCCAGTCACGCGCCGGCGCCCACGTGTGACTTGCCCCGATCGGCGTCCCGGCCGGGTCGAATTCGAGCGTCACGCCACGCATGCCGAGCTTGTCGAACAACTCGCGGTGCGCGAAGGCCAGGGTCGCCGCGGGCGTGCCACCGGCCTGGTCGCGCACGATGCGCGACAGCAGTTGCGTGTTCGCGTTGGTGTAGTTCCACGTCGAGCCCGGAGGGTGCGCCAGCGGGGCACGCTCGGCCACCGCCGCGGAATCCGGGTCGACGAAGATCATCTGCGCCGAGGGGTCGAAAGCGGACCACACGCTCGACGTGAGCGACTGTCCCATGGCGAGGCCGCTGGTCATCCGCAGGAGCTGATCGATGGTGATGGCATGGCGCGGGTCCGCCGGATCCGCCCAGGCGCGGATGGGCGCGGGTGCGTGAATGTCGAGCCTGCCTTGTCGAACCAGGATGCCGACCAGGGCGTTTGTGACCGACTTGGTGGCCGACCAGCCGGCCAGTGGCGTCTCGACGCCGACGCCGGAGGCGTAGCGCTCCGCGACGATCCGGTTCTTGTGGACCACCACCACGGCCTGGGTGTAGCGGTGCGGTGCCTGCGCCGTCTCTTCGAACGCGTGGTCGAGCGCAGCAATCAGTGCCGGATCGGTGGGGTGGACCGGTGCGGGGCCGGCGATGTCCCCGAGCAACGCGGGTGCTGCAGGCGGTGTCGCCGGTGATTCCGCGTTGTCGTCCGGGACGCCGTCGGTCGCATTGACACACCCGAACTGCGGTCGGTAGACCGCGCGGCTTTCGGCGAGCCCGGCGAAGGTCGCCCGCACTTCGCGTCGCTCGTGGTCGATGGTGTGGCTCATCAGCAGTGCCGCGGGACCCGAGAGCGGCTCGATCGCCTCGCGGTAGTAGCTTTGCGGCTCCCTCCCGGCGACGAATACCGCCGAACAGAGTTGGTGGCTGACATAGCCGGTCGTCACGGCCGCCGCCCTGCCTGGCGAAACATGACCGCACGCAGTCAGCAGGAACGTGGACAGGACCGGGGCGGCGATGAAGAGGCGTTGCATGTTCAGGGCAGTTGGCGGCCGGGATTGGCTCGGCCACTTTCTGCGCTGTCGTGCCGCGCTTCTCGCTGGATTCGGTGTTCGGCTAGCCGATTTCGGATTCGGCCAGTCCCGGACCCGGCGCGGCGAACATCATCGCGCCGCCTCGGCGCCGGAATTCGCTGGGCGTCAGGCCCGTGTCGCTCTTGAAAGCCCGATTGAAGGGGCCGAGCGACTGGAAGCCTGCATCCATCGCGATGGTGAGGATGGGCGTTTCCGCCTGTTCGGGGTCCGCGAGCCAGCGGCGCGCGTCGGCCAGGCGGTAGGTGTTCAGGAAGGCGGTGAAATTGCGGTGGCCGAGGCCCTGGTTGATCAGGCGCCTCAACCTGTGCTCCGGCATGCCCATTCGCTCGGCGAGGACGCCGATCGTGAGGTTGGATTCACGGTAGACGCGTTCCACCGCCATCAGCGCTTCGAGCGCGGCCACCTGCTTCGGGTCCGGTGCCGGGACCGTTTCCGCGGCAGGAGAGGGCATGGAGGCCGGGGGCGCAATCAGGCTGCCCTCGGCGGCATCGGTGCCCGATACCGCGACCCCGAACAATGCTTCGTGACCGGCGCGCAGCAGCCGCCATGCAACGAACAAGGTCAGGCCGGCGGTACCGGCGGCGTTGGCCGTGCTTTCGACCACCTCCTTCAAAGTCAGGCCCGCCAGCAGTGCCACCATCAGCTGCGCGACCGTGTAGAGCGCCGTGGCCGCGACGATCAGCGAGCGCAATTGGCGCCTTCCCTCGATCAGATCCTCGCGCCAGTTCGCAACCGATTGCGCGATGGCCAGGAGGGCCCATGCGACGGGCATGACGCCCAGCGCAACGCCTGCGGCGGGTTCCCATGGTGCGTGTCCGCCTTTTTGTCCGATGCAGTGCAGTACGCCGATCGTTGCCATGCCTGCCCACACCAGGGCGTGCCAACCGCGCAACCGGAAGGCGTCGTCGAACAGCGCGCAAGTGAAGAGCCAGAACACGAACATGCCGCCCGATGCCAGCGCGACGACGACCATGGACCCGATGTCGGGCTCCGCCGTGAAGCTGGGCGCGGCAGCCAGCGTCGCGGCCGCGACCGAGACTGCGAAAGCCGAGCCGAGGCGCGCGGCGATGGACCGTGGGTGGTCGCGCCAGAGGGCGATCGCAACCAGGACCAGTACGCCAGCCGCACCGCCGCGAAGCAGAAGGTTCAGCATCATCGGTGGGTTTGCGGTCAGCGGGGCTGGCCTTGGCGCTGCCGGTCTGCCCGCTTCAGTTCGAGGTACTCGGCCTCGCCGAGGTCGTGCAATTGCCGCGGAAACTTTTCCGTGCCCGCATACCAGAGCGTCAGGCGCTTCTCGAAATCGTCAGGCGCCGCCAGGTAGGCGTCCAGCGCCAGAAAGTAGCGCATGGCGTTGCGCTCCATCAGGCCTCGCATGCCGCCGATGAGCTCGGGGTCGCCGTTCGCCTGCTTGCCCACGACAGTGAAGCCCACCTTGCCGCGTCCCATGGTGGCCAGGTAGCTCTGGGTTGCCACGCGGGTTGCGGAACCCTGGTCGTAGGCGTAGGCGAAGTGAACGAAGGACTTGCCGGTTCCCACCGGGATGGCGTCGAGTTGGATGCGATAGTTGCGCGTGCCGAAAGGACCCTTGCCGGAGGTCAGCTTCGCGGAGAAGTGGTCGGGCTTCGCGCTGACGAGCTGGAAGCGAAAAGTCAGTTCGAATGCGTCCTTGACGGGAACGTCGTACCGCCGCACCACGCTCAACGTCAGCGTTTGCTTGGCCGTGTCGACGCGACAGGCGCGGTTGTTGAGATGGAGCATCAGCATCTCGCACCACTGCTTCGGCTGGCTCAGGGAGGCACTGATCTTGTCCAGCGGACGGTCCAGGATGCCGTACACCTCGCCCTTCAGGCTGCTCTCGGTTTCCGCCGCATTCAGGACCATCGGTCGCCCGAACGGGCTTTTTGCCAGGTCGGGGCCGAGCTTTTCGTAGGCTGCTCGCAAGCTGGCCGCGCTGGCTTGCGCCGCGGCCGAGGGCGCCCATGCCGCGCCGACGGCCGCAACGGCCACGGTCAGGGCAGCAAACAACCTTCGCAGGGCCACGGCGGACTCCTCCTGGCAGCCAGCGCCGGTGCGGCGCCGCGAGTCAGGACCATACACCGCGGACACGACTTCGTGAACCGACCTCGCTGCGACAATGGCGGCTGCAACTCACCGACAGAAGGTATCCATGCAATTCGCCTCTCGCCTCGACAACGTCGAAACCTCCGCCATCCGCGAACTCTTCAAGCTGCTCGGAACGCCCGGCATCATCAGCTTTGCGGGTGGCTTTCCGGACAGCGCAATGTTCGATGTCGAAGGGCTGAAGGAAGCAAGCGCCAAGGCCCTTGCGGAAGAGCCCGGCGGCGCCCTGCAATACGGCGCGACCGAAGGCTACGAGCCGCTGCGCACGCAACTCAGCGCCTTCATGAAGACCAAGGGCGTCGATGTCGACCCGAGCGGCCTCATCGTCACCACGGGCAGCCAGCAGGCGCTCGACCTGCTCGGCAAGACGCTCATCTCTCCCGGCGACAAGGTGATCGTCGAAGGCCCGACCTTCCTGGCCACCATCCAGTGTTTCCGCCTCTACGGCGCGCAACTGATCAGCGCGCCGATTGATGCCGACGGCGTGCGCACCGACGAGCTCGAAAAGCTCATCGCCGAACACAAGCCGAAGTTCGTCTATCTCATCCCGACCTTCGGCAACCCCAGCGGTGCGATGCTCACCCTGGAGCGCCGCAGGAAGGTGCTCGAGATGGCGGTGAAGTACCAGACGCTGATCGTCGAGGACGACCCCTATGGCGATCTCTATTTCGACGACAAGGCGCCGCCGCCGTCGATCCTGTCGCTCACCAAGGACGTGCCCGGCAGCCGCGAACTGGTCGTGCATTGCGGCAGCCTGAGCAAGGTGCTGAGCCCCGGCCTGCGCATCGGCTGGATGATCGGCCCCGCCGAACTGCTCGCGAAGGCGACCATGTGCAAGCAGTTCAGCGACGCGCACACCAGCACTTTCGCACAGGCGACGGCTGCGCAATACCTCAAGAGCGGCCGCATGCCCGCCACGCTGGCCAACGTGCGCAAGGTCTACGGCGAACGCGCGAAAGCCATGGGCGCCGCGTTGCAGAAGGATCTCGGCGATGCCATCACCTTCACGCAGCCGGGCGGCGGCCTGTTCTTCTGGGCGCGCCTCACGGGTGCCAACGGCAAGATCGCCGACGCCAACATATTCGCCAAGCGCGCGATCGAAAAGCTCGTGGCCTTCGTGCCCGGCGCGCCGTTCTTCGCGGAGAAGCCCGATCTCGCGACGCTGCGCCTGAGTTTCGCCACGGCCAATGTCGAGAAGATCCAGGAAGGCATCGCGCGCCTCGGCGCGGCGCTCTGAACCTTTGGCGTCGCCGGGCGCGATAGGGGCTTGCCCCCGATCCGGTCGTCTGCGTCAGCCGAGCGCGCGGCCGAAGTCCTCGATCAGCTCATCCGCCGACTCCAGCCCGATGGACACGCGCACCAGCCCATCGGCGATGCCCATCTGGGCGCGGACCGCCGGTCCCGCTTCCCAGTAGATCGTGGGCGCTACCGGGATGACCAGCGTGCGGTTGTCGCCGAGGCCGGTTGCCTTGATGGGCAGCTCCAGGCGGTTGAGCATGGCAGGCACGTTCGCGCTGTCGCGCAGTTCGAAGGCCAGCAGCCACGAGCCCGCCTTGAAGTGGCGCACGGCGAGCGCGTGCTGCGGGTGGCTTTCGAGCATCGGGTAGTGCACCGCAGCCACTGCGGCATGGCCCTGCAGGAAGCGGGCGAGCGACAGGGCCGTGGCGCTGGTCTGTGCAACGCGCAGCCCGAGCGTCTCCGCGCCCAGGCTGATGCGGTGGGCCTGCTCGGGCGACAGGGTCGCGCCCATGTCGCGCAGCCCCTTCTTGCGCAATTGCTGGAGGCCTTGCTGGCGCGCATCGACGCCGCGATAGCTCGGCGAGATGTTCGGATAGCCCTGCCAGTCGAACAGGCCCGTGTCGGTGACGGCCCCGCCCAATGCGGCGCCGTGGCCGGCAATGGTCTTGGTGAGTGAGTTGATGACCAGTCCCGCGCCGATCGACTTCGGACGGAAGAGGGCGGGCGAGGTAATTGTGTTGTCCACCACGTAGAGCAGCCCGCGTTCGCGGCACAGGTTGCCGATGGCTTCGAGGTCGGGGACCTGCGTGCCGGGATTCGCGACCGTCTCCACGAACACCATTCTCGTGTTGGGACGCAACGCGGCGCGAACCGTGTCCACCGAGCCCGCATCGACCTTGCTGACCTCGACACCGAATTCGCCGAGCGTGCCGAAGAGGCTGTTGGTGTTGCCGAAGATGAATTGGCTCGACACGATATGGTCGCCGCCGCGCAGCAGCGTCAGGAAGATCGCGCTGAGCGCGGCCATGCCGGTGGAGAAGCAGACGGTGCCGATGCCGTCTTCGAGCTGGCTGATCTTCGCTTCGAGCGCCGCCGTCGTCGGCGTGCCCTGGCGCGCGTAGCTGAAGCTGTTCTTGAGCGTGCCCTGGAACACGCCGATCAGGTCTTCCACCCGGTCGTAGCCGTACTGCACCGACGTGTGGATCGGCTTGTGGATGCTGCCGTGCTCGACGCCGAAGCGCCGGTCGCCGTGCACCGTGTCGGATGCGACCGGCAGGCCCTTGTCCTTGTCAGCGTCACTCATGGTGTTCATCTCAAGAGGTCGAGAAGGCGATCGAGCCCGCCTTCGTTGATGGCGACCATCGCCTGCTCGCGCACCTTCGGCTTGGCGTGATAGGCGACGGAGAGACCTGCCTCGCCCATCATCGGCAGGTCGTTCGCGCCGTCGCCGACAGCGATGGTCTCGCCCGGCGAGATGCCGAGCAGCGAAGCGACTTCCAGCAGCGTGCGGCGTTTTTCCGCGCCGTCGCAGATGTCGCCCCAGGATTGCTGCACGACTTGGCCGGTGAGTTTTCCGTCGGCTTCGTCCAGCAGGTTGGAGCGCGCGAAGTCGATGCCGAGCCGGTCTTTCACCCGGTTGGCGAAGAAGGTGAATCCGCCGGAGACCAGAAGCACCTTCATGCCGGCGGCCTTGCAAGCCGCCACCAGTTGCTCCGCGCCGGGGCTGAGCCGCAGGCGCTCGTCGTAGACCTTTTGCAGCGCATCGACCGGCACGCCTTGCAGCAGCGCCACGCGGCGACGCAGGCTTTCCTTGAAATCCTTGATCTCGCCGCGCATCGTCGCTTCGGTGATGGCGGCCACCTCGGCCTTCTTGCCCACCGCATCGGCGATCTCGTCGATGCATTCGATGTTGATCAGCGTCGAGTCCATGTCGAACGCGATCAGCTTGAAATCGGCGAGCGCGAGCGGTGGCGTGAACCGCTGGACGATCAGGCCGGGAGCGATTTCCTTGGCGGTCATACCGGTGTGGCTTCCTGTACTTTGGGCTGGCCCAGGCTGCGGAGGATGTCGCGCACCATCTGTGCACGTTCCCTGGGCTCCTTCAGCTCGCGCTCGATGCGCAGCTTCTCGTTGCCCGCGAGCTTGATGTGCTTGTTCTTCTGGATCAGTTGGATGATGTTCATCGAATCGACCGGCGGGTCCTTCTTGAAGGTGATGTTGATGACGCCCGGCGCCGCGTCGACCTTGACCACGCCGTAGGGCCTTGCAAGGACGCGCAGCCGGTGCACGTCGATCAGCGTCTGCGCCTGCGGCGGCAGCTTGCCGAAGCGGTCGACGATCTCTTCGAGCAGCGTGTCGATCTGATCGGGTGTCTTGGCCGTCGCGAGTTTCTTGTAGAACGAGAGGCGCAAGTGCACGTCGCCGCAGTAGTCGTCGGGCAGCAGGGCGGGGGCGTGCAGGTTGATCTCGGTCGTCACGCTCAGCGGTGCGAGCAGGTCGGGCTCCTGGCCGGCCTTGAGCGAGCGCACGGCCTCGGCGAGCATCTCGTTGTAGAGCTGGAAGCCGATCTCCATCATGTTGCCGCTCTGGTTCTCGCCCAACACCTCGCCGGCGCCGCGGATCTCGAGGTCGTGCATCGCCAGGTAGAAGCCGGAACCCAGTTCTTCCATCTGCTGGATGGCGTCGAGCCGCTGCGCGGCATGCTTGGTCAGGCCGTCGATGTCCGGCACCATCAGGTAGGCATAGGCCTGGTGGTGGCTGCGGCCCACGCGGCCGCGCAACTGGTGCAGTTGCGCGAGGCCGAACTTGTCGGCGCGACTCATCACGATGGTGTTGGCGGTGGGCACGTCGATGCCGGTCTCGATGATGGTCGAGCACAGGAGCATGTTGTAGCGCTGGGCGACGAAGTCGCGCATCACACGCTCCAGCTCGCGTTCGGGCATCTGGCCGTGGGCGACGGCGATGCGTGCCTCGGGCAGGATTTCCTCGAGTTTCTGCCGGCGGTTCTCGATGGTCTCGACCTCGTTGTGCAGGAAGTAGACCTGGCCGCCGCGCTTGAGCTCGCGCAGCACGGCCTCGCGGATCACGCCGGTGCCTTCGTTGCGCACGAAGGTCTTGATCGCGAGCCGCCGCTGCGGCGCGGTGGCGATCACGCTCAGGTCGCGCAAGCCTTCGAGCGCCATGCCCAGCGTGCGCGGGATCGGCGTCGCGGTGAGCGTCAGCACGTCGACCTCGGCGCGCATCGCCTTCATCGCCTCCTTGTGGCGCACGCCGAAGCGATGTTCCTCGTCGATGATGAGCAGGCCCAGGTTCTTGAACTTGACCGACTGCGAGAGCAGCTTGTGTGTGCCGACCACGATGTCCACCGTGCCGTCGGCCAGCCCCTTTGCAGCGGTAGTGATCTCCTTGGTGGACCGGAAGCGGCTCATCTCCGCCACCTTGACCGGCCACTTTGCGAAGCGGTCGACCAGCGTCTGGAAGTGCTGCTCGGCCAGCAGCGTGGTTGGCGCGAGGAAGGCGACCTGCTTGCCGCCGGTCACGGCGATGAAGGCGGCGCGCAGGGCCACCTCGGTCTTGCCGAAGCCGACGTCGCCGCAGACCAGCCGGTCCATCGGCTGCGGGGAGATCATGTCCTGGATCACGGCATGGATCGCGGCCTTCTGGTCGGCTGTCTCGTCGAAGCCGAAGTCGTTGGCGAACACTTCGTAGTCGGCGGCCGAGAAGCGGAAGGCATGGCCTTCGCGCGCCGCACGACGGGCATAGATGTTGAGCAGCTCGGCGGCGGAATCGCGCACCTGCTCGGCGGCCTTTCGCTTGGCCTTTTCCCATTGGCCGGAGCCCAGCTTGTGCAGTGGCGCCTCGTCGGCGCTGACGCCGGTGTAGCGGCTGATCAGGTGCAATTGCGACACCGGCACGTAGAGCGTGGCTTTGTCGGCGTACTCCAGGTGCAGCATCTCCTGCATCAGCGGCTTGCCGTCGGCATCGGCGCCCTGGCCGAGGTCCATGTTGACCAGTCCGCGGTAGCGTCCGATGCCATGGGCGGAGTGCACCACCGGGTCGCCGATGGCGAGTTCGCTCAGGTCCTTGATCAGCGCCTCGACATCGCTGACCTGTTCCTGCCGCTTGTTGCGACGACGGCTGGACGGCGCGGTGGCGAAGAGTTCGGTCTCGGTGACGAAGTCGATGGCCTGTTCGCGCCATGCAAAGCCGGCGACCAGCGCGGCGGTCGCGATGCCGATCTTCTCGTCCGGCGAGGCCTCGAACTCGGCGAGCGAGTCGAAGGCGGGCGGATTCACGCCGCTGGCGCGCAGGAAGTCGAGCAGGCTCTCGCGCCGGCCGTCGCTCTCGGCGATCACCAGCACGCGGTGCGGCGTAGCGTGGATGTGCTCCTTGAGCTTGACCAGCGGATCGTCGGCGCCGCGAACGACGGCAAAGGCTGGCAGGGCGTCGAACTCCGCATAGGGCGCATCGGCGGCGGCATCGCCCCGGATGGCCAGCTGGGCATGCGGCTTGGCGCGCTGATAGAACTGCTCGGCGTTCAGGAACAGCGCCTCGGGCGGCAGCGCCGGCCGCTCGGGATCGCCGCGCACGAGCCGGTAGCGTTCGCCCGTGTCCTGCCAGAAATGCTGGAAGGCGGGTTCGAGCTCGCCGTGCAGGACCACCGTGGTGTCGGCGCCCAGGTAGTCGAACACCGTTGCCGTCTCTTCGAAAAAGAGCGGCAGGTAGTACTCGATGCCGGCCGTGGCGACGCCGTTGCCCATGTCCTTGTAGATGCGGCTGCGCGTGGGGTCGCCTTCGAGCAACTCGCGCCAGCGGCTGCGGAAGCGTGCGCGGGCGTCGTCGTCCATCGGAAACTCGCGGCCCGGCAGCAGGCGCACTTCGGGCACTGGATAGAGGCTGCGCTGCGTGTCCGGGTCGAAGGTGCGGATCGAATCGATCTCGTCGTCGAACAGGTCGACCCGGAACGGCACCGCCGAGCCCATCGGGAACAGGTCGATCAGGCCGCCGCGCACGGCGTATTCGCCGGGGCTCACGACCTGCGTCACGTGGCTATAGCCCGCCAGCGTGAGCTGGGCCTTCAGCTTCGATTCCTGCAGCTTCTGGCCGCTCTTGAAATGGAAGGTGTAGCCGGCCAGGAAGCCCGGTGGCGCCAGCCTGTAGAGCGCGGTCGTCGCAGGCACCAGCACCACGTCGGCCTCCTTCTGGCTGATCCGCCAGAGGGTGGCGAGACGCTCGCTGATCAGGTCCTGGTGGGGCGAGAAGCTGTCGTAGGGCAGCGTCTCCCAGTCCGGGAACAGGGCGCAGCGGAGTTCGGGCGCGAAGAAGGCGATCTCGTCGATCAGGCGCTGGGCGTCGTTCGCGTCGGCCGTGAACACGGCCGTCGCACGGCCGGCCGCTTTTTCGCGCTCGGCCAGTTGGGCCAACAACAGCGCATCGGCCGACAGGGGCGGGCGCGGCAGCGTGAAGCGCTTGCCGACTGTGAGATGGGGGAGGTCCATGAAGTGCCTGGGAAATGCAGAACACCCCGCGCCGGCGGGCGAGGGGTGTGAAGAGCGATTCTAGAATGGCTGCCCCTTTGTCGCTGGCAGCCATTCCACCCATGTCCGCTTCCCGTCTTTTCGTGTTGATCCCCTGTGGCGGTTCGGGCAGTCGCGCCGGCGGCGTGGGGCCCAAGCAATACCAGCGCATCGCGGGGCGGCCGATGGTCGAGCACACCCTCGAAGCCTTTCGTTCGCTCGCCGGGCGATTCGAGGGGATCGCACTCGTGGTTTCGCCGGAGGACCCGGATGTGGGGATCGTGCTGCCGCGCTTTCCGGGTGCGGGCGAGCACCTGTTTCGGGTGGCTGGTCCGACGCGCGCCGCCACTGTGCGAAACGGCCTGCGCGCCTTGCGGGATGCCGGCGCGGGGCCTCATGACTGGGTTCTGGTGCACGATGCGGCGCGTTGCCTGGTGACGCCGACGCAGATCGAGGCCTTGATCGCCGCCTGCGAGCGCGATCCCATCGGCGGGCTGCTGGCCCATCGGCTGGCGGACACGCTCAAGGTCGCTTCGCCCGAGGGTCGGGTCGTCAGCACGGCGACACGCGCCGACAAGTGGCTGGCTCAGACGCCGCAGATGTTCCGCATCGGCATGCTCCTCGACGCCCTGGGGCGCGCCGGCGATTCGGTGACGGACGAGGCCAGCGCGATCGAGGGGATCGGCCTCGCGCCGTTGCTGGTGCCGGGCAGCGCGCAGAATTTCAAGCTGACCTACTCCGAGGATTTCGCTCTGGCTGAAGCACTTCTGCACAGCCGGCGCACTGAACCATGACTGCTTTCCATCTGCGCGTCGGCGAGGGCTGGGATGTCCACCAACTGGTGGCGGGCCGGAAGTTGATCCTGGGCGGCGTCGAAGTGCCCCACAGCACCGGCCTGCTCGGGCATTCGGATGCCGACGTGCTCCTGCATGCCATCACCGATGCCTTGCTCGGCGCGGCCGGGCTGGGCGACATCGGCCGGCATTTCCCGGACACCGACGCGCAGTTCCGGGGCGCGGATTCGTCGGTGCTCCTGGCCGAGGCGGCGCGTCGCGTGCGTGCGGCGGGCTGGCAGATCGGCAACGTCGACAGCACGGTGATCGCGCAGGCGCCGAAGCTCGCTCCGCACATTCCGGCGATGTGCGAGCGCATCGCGGCTGCACTCGGCGTCGGCGTAGATCAGGTCAATGTGAAGGCGAAGACGGCCGAGAAGCTCGGCCCGATCGGCGAAGGGCGGGCGATGGAGGCCCGCGCCATAGCACTCCTTCATCGCTGAACAGCTACTTTTCCTTTTCCTTCGGCATCGGCTTGTCTTTCGAGGGCAGGGCGTCGGTCTTGGCCGAGGCGGCGCGCGGCATGCGGATGTGCGCCGCCAGCCCGCGGCCCGGCGTGCTCGTGAGGGCGAAGGTGCCGCCCATGCGCTCGATGTTCTTGGTGACGATCGACAACCCCAGGCCCGCTCCCGCCGCCGACGTGCGTGCGACGTCGCCTCGGAAGAAGGGCTTGCTCAACTGCGACAGCAGCGCGGGCGCGACGCCGGCGCCATGGTCGCGCACCTTGATCAGCACCGCATCGTTGTGCGCCTGCGCCTGGATCGTAATGTCCGCGACGCCCGTGGACGGTGTCTTGCCGTAGCGGCGCGCGTTCTCGACCAGGTTGGAGATCACGCGCTGGAGCTCGACGTCGTCCGCCATGACGCGCAGGTCCGGCGGAACGTCGACGGTGATCTTGATGTCCTCGTGATCCTGCACCGCGTAGGTGCAGGCGTCGATCACGTCGCGCAGCAGCACGGGCTTGAAGTCGACATGGTCCGGCCGGGCGTAGTCCAGGAACTTGTCGATGATCGCGTCGAGCTGCGCGATGTCGGCCGCCATGTGGTCGCGGGCATCCTCGTCGGCCACGCTCATCTCGGTTTCGAGGCGCAGCCGTGCGAGCGGCGTGCGCAGGTCGTGCGAGATGCCCGCCAGCATGACGGCGCGGTCCTGCTCGATCTTGGCCAACTGGTCGGCCATGCGATTGAAGCCGACGTTCACCGCCCGGATTTCGTTGGTGCGGGCGCGCTCGTCGAGCCGGTGCGCCTCGTATTCACCTTCGCGCACCTGTAGGGTGGCTTGGGAAAGCTGCTTCAGCGGTCGGTTGATGAGGCGAGTGATCAGCGCCGCACCTGCCAGCGAGAGCGCCATGGTCGTCGCGAGCCAGATCAGCCAGGTGCGCCGGTCGAGGCGGCTGAAGCGCGTGGGATCGACCAGCAGCCAGTAGGTGTCGCTCTCGATCGTGAAGCCGATCCAGAGGCCGGGCTCGTCGTTGACGCGGCTGGCCACGGTCGTGCCTTCGCCGAGACGGGCGATCAGCTCTTCGGTGACCCGCTGGTCCAGCGCGCCACTGGTGTAGGGCAGGAAGCGGTCGTTCGGCTCGCGCGGCAGGATGCGCACGCCTTCCTGGTCGGCGAGTGTCTTGATCAGCGAGACGCGGGTGATGGCGTCGGAATACACGAGCGCCGCGCGCGTGAGGTTCACGAGCGAAGCGATCTGGTGGGCCGTCTGGATCGCGCGCGGCTCGTATTCGAGCGCACGAAAGGTCTGTAGCCACGCGACCGTACAGCCGACAAGCAACAGCACCAGCAGGAAGAAAGTCCGCCAGAAGAGACTCAGGCCGAGCTGGATCCTGGACCGTCGCCGCCGGGAACCGATGCCTTCCAGCGGGCTGGGCAGGGTGGCCTGGGAGCTGTCCTCGGCGAGGGGGCTCGGCTGAGTCGTCTTCGGGCCGATCGAGGCGGCCACGGGTCAGCGCTTCAGGTAGTGCCGTCCGGCACGAAGACGTAGCCGACGCCCCAGACGGTCTGGATATAGCGCGGCGCCGCGGCGTCCGACTCGACCAGCTTGCGCAGGCGTGAGATCTGGACGTCCAGGCTGCGGTCGAAGGGCTCGAATTCGCGGCCGCGCGCCAGTTGGGCCAGCTTTTCGCGCGACAGCGGCTGTCTGGGATGGCGTACCAGCGCCTTCAGCATCGCAAACTCGCCAGTGGTCAGCGAGAGCTCCTCGCCGTCCTTCTTGAGCGTGCGCGAGCCGAGGTCGAAGCTGAAGGGGCCGAAGTTGACCGTTTCGTTGTCGGTCGAAGGGGCGCCCGGCGCCTCCAGCGGCGGACGGCGGCGCAGCACGGCATGCACGCGGGCGAGCAGTTCGCGCGGGTTGAACGGTTTGCCCAGGTAGTCGTCGGCGCCGACTTCGAGGCCGACGATGCGGTCCACGTCCTCGCCCTTGGCGGTCAGCATGATGATGGGCGTGCGGTCGTTGGCGGCACGCAGGCGGCGGCAGACCGAGAGGCCGTCCTCGCCGGGCATCATCAGGTCGAGCACGATCAGGTCGACCGTGTCGCGAAGCAGGATGCGGTTCAGGGCCTTGCCGTCTTCCGCCACGATGACCTCGAATCCTTCCTGGGTCAGGTAGCGGCGCAGCAGGTCGCGGATGCGTGCGTCGTCGTCGACGATCACGATCTTGTCTGTGCGAGCGGGAGCTTGATTCATTTCTACAACGCCGAATTTGTAACAACGCCAATTCTGAGGGCGTTGAAGCCCCATTGAGGTGCTTTACACAGAGGTTTGACACAAAGTTACAAAACTTGCGGGCGCTAGCCGTCCAGACGTTTGCGCCTTGTCAAGCGATGGCAAAGTGACTTCTGCTGTCTCACGCACCTTATGAAAACCAACTCTCTGACGCTTCCCTTGCTGATCGCCACCTGCTGTCTGCCGGTGCTGGCCGGGACGCCCGGTTTCATGACGGTGGCCGACCAGCGCCGTGCCGACGTGCGCGACGCGGTGGAAGCCCATCGCGCGGCCACCCGGGACGAAGTCCGCCGCGAAGAGGCGGCCGCCGGCCGCCGACTGACGCCCGCGGAGCTGGCCGAATTGAGGCAGCAGGTGCGTCAGAATTGGTCGCCTCGCCATGACGTCGTCCAGTCGGCAGAATCGCAGCCGGCCGAGCGCGTGGTGCCAGCGCCTGGGGTGAAGGGCGCCGCGCTGACCGCGCCGAGTAGCCAGCGCCCCTGAGTGGCGCCCCGTTCGGGCGCTTCTCTTCTTTCTTGTCGACCTGAGGATCTCCTGCCTTGAAAAACGCCAAATGGATTGCGGCCTGTGCCGCATGGATGACTGCGGGTGTCGTATCCGCCCAGACCGTGACCTTGCCCCAGCCGCAGAACGTGCTCCAGCTCTCGGCCAATTCGACCGTGGAGGTCCTGCAGGACCAATTGAGCATGACGTTGTCGACCTCGCGCGACGCCGCCGATGCAGCCACAGTTCAGACACAGCTCAAGACGGCGCTCGATGCTGCCCTGACCGAAGCCCGGAAGAATGCACAACCCGGGCAGATGGACGTGCGAACCGGCAACTTCCACCTGTCGCCCCGCCGCAACCGCGACGGCACGCTGACCGGATGGCAGGGCACCGCCGAACTCGTGCTCGAAGGCCGCGATTTCCCGCGCATCGCGCAGACAGCCGGCCGAATCTCCACGATGACCATCCGGAACATCGGCTTCAGCCTGAGCCGCGAGCAGCAGGCCAAGGCCGAGACCGAGGCCCAGGGCCTGGCGATCGACAATTTCAAGCAGCGCGCGGACGAACTCGCCAAGCGATTCGGCTTCAGCGGCTACACGTTGCGCGAAGTGTCGGTCAATGCGAACGTGGGCGCACCCTTCCAGCCCCGGATGATGGCGATGGAGGCGAAGGCCGCTTCCGACAGCCCGGTGCCGGTCGAAGCCGGCAAGGCGTCGGTGATGGTCAACGTCTCCGGCTCGGTGCAGCTCAAGTAAGGCCGGGCAGGCGCTACTGGGCGGTCCAGCCGCCGTCGACCTGCCACGCGACGCCGCGGACCTGTTCCGCGGCGGGCGAGCACAGGAACACCGCGAGGCCGCCCAACTGCTCCACCGTCGTGAACTGAAGCGAAGGCTGCTTCTCGCCGAGCAGATCTTTCTGAGCCTGCGCGAGGGAGATGCCTTCGCGTTCGGAGCGGGTGTCGATCTGCTTCTGCACGAGGGGCGTGAGCACCCAGCCAGGGCAGATCGCGTTGCTCGTGATGCCAGTGGTCGCGGTTTCGAGCGCCACCGACTTGGTGAGGCCGACGATGCCGTGCTTCGCCGCGACATACGCGGACTTCTGCGCCGATGCCACGAGCCCGTGCGCGGAGGCGATGTTGATGATGCGGCCCCAGTTGGCCTCGCGCATCGCCGGGATGGCGAGCCGCGTCGTGTGGAACGCGCTGCTGAGGTTGATGGCAATGACCGCGTCCCATCGCTCCACCGGGAAGTCCTCGACATTCGAGACGTGCTGGATGCCGGCGTTGTTCACGAGCACGTCGACGCGTCCGAAGCGCGAGGCCGCGAACTTCATCATGTCCTCGATCTGCGCCGGCTTGCTCATGTCGGCGCCGTGGTAATCCACCTTGACATCGAAGGCCGAAACTTCGGCCTTCGCGCCCTCCACATCGCCGAAACCATTGAGCACGATGCTTGCGCCTTGTTGTGCGAGCGCCTTCGCGATACCCAGTCCGATACCACTGGTGGACCCCGTGACAAGCGCGGTTTTGCCTTTGAGCATGATGACAGTCTCCGAATGAATTAGGATGCAACGAGAGAATTATCTTCATCGCGAGCCCGCCTTTTCCATGACCGCACTTGCCTTCAAAAACGCCCGTGGCGAGGCACGCAAGCAGGCACGATGGCGGTCATCCGTCCGGCGTCCGAACCAGTGAAGCGCGAACAGAACAACCTGCACGTGCCTTCCTCGTCGGAATCGCTCGTGGTCGACTATCCGTTGTCGGCGGCGACGGCAGAGCGCACGCCGGTCATGGAAAACATGCTCGCGCGCGCGCGAGCTTTCGCCGAGCCACTGATCGCCGACGAAGTGCTCGACACGGGCGAGAACACGCTCGCGCATGCCGACGCGGTCGCCGCCATCGTCGCGTCCATGGGCGGATCGGAGGCGATGCAGGCGGCCAGCTACCTGGTCTATTCGTGCCAGCACTTGAACAGGCCCCAGGAAGTGATCGCCAAGGTGTTCGGCGACAACTTCGCCGCGCTGGCGGTGGAGACCACCAAGCTCGTGCATGTGCAGAAGCAGGCTCGTTCGGCCACCGCGCATTCGCATCTGGCGGATGGTCCCGGCACGCAGACCGAGAACGTGCGCAAGATGCTGCTCGCGTTCTCGCGCGACCTGCGCGTGGTCATGTTGAGGCTGGCTTCGCGCCTGCAGACGTTGCGTCATGCGGCAGCCAGCAAGCGGCCGGTGCCCGAGAACGTCGCCCGTGAGTCCTTGCAGGTGTTCGCGCCGCTCGCGAACCGCCTCGGCATCTGGCAGGTCAAGTGGGAGATCGAGGATCTCTCGTTCCGCTTCCTCGAGCCCGAAACCTACAAGCTCATCGCGCGACTTCTCGACGAGAAGCGCATCGAGCGCGAAGGCTATGTTGAGCAGCTGCGCACGCGCCTCGAACGCGAACTCGCGGCCGAAGGCATCAAGGCGACGGTGCAAGGTCGGCCAAAGAACATCTACAGCATCGTCAAGAAGATGCGCGGCAAGTCGCTCGATTTCGCGCAGGTGTTCGACATCATGGCGTTGCGGGTGGTGGTGGCCGACGTCAAGGACTGCTATGCGGCGCTCGCGTGGGTGCATTCGCATTTCCAGCCGATCGACGAGGAGTTCGACGACTACATCGCGAGACCGAAGCCCAACGGCTACCAGTCGCTCCACACGGTGGTGCGCGAAGTGGTCGACGGGCATGCGGGCAAGCCGATCGAGATCCAGATCCGGACCGAGGAAATGCACGACCACGCGGAGCATGGTGTGGCGGCCCACTGGGCCTACAAGGAAGCGGGCCACAAGGGCTATGCCGGCGTCTGGGCAACCGGCGAGTACGACGCCAAGATCGCGGTGCTGCGGCAACTGCTGGCGTGGGAGCGCGATCTCTCGGGCGGACAGCAGGGGCAGGGTCTTTTCGACGACCGCATCTACGTGCTGACGCCGGATGCGGCGATCGTCGAGTTGCCCCAGGGTGCGACGGCGGTGGACTTCGCCTACACCGTGCACACCAGCCTCGGCCACCGCTGCCGTGGGGCCCGAGTCGACGGTGCGATGGTGCCGCTCAACACGCCGCTGCAGAACGGCCAGACGGTCGAGATCATCGCCGCCAAGGAAGGCGGTCCGTCGCGTGATTGGCTCAATGCAGAGCTGGGTTATCTCGCCAGCCATCGGGCGCGTGCCAAGGTACGGGCCTGGTTCAACGCGCAGATCACGCACGAGACCGTGGCGCGCGGCCGCGAGGCGGTCGAAAAGCTGCTCCAGCGTGAAGGCAAGACGGCACTGAAGCTCGAAGACCTCGCGTCGCAGCTCGGCTTCAAGTCGGCGGACAACCTGTTCGAGGTGGTGGGCAAGGACGAGTTCTCGCTGCGCAATATCGAGATGCTGTTGCGTCCGCCCGAGCCTGCGCCCGGACCGGACGACGGCGTCATCATCAAGAAGGCACGCGGCAGCGAGCAGTCGGGGCGGGGCGGCGTGCTGGTGGTGGGCGTCTCGTCGCTGATGACGCAACTGGCCAAGTGCTGCAAGCCTGCGCCGCCGGACGCCATTCGCGGCTTCGTGACCAAGGGCCACGGCGTGAGCATCCATCGCTCGGACTGCAGCAACTTCCGCATGATGGCGAGTCGCGATGCCGAGCGCGTGATCGACGTCGAATGGGGTGCGCAGAAGGGCGAGGCGGGATCGGTCTATGCCGTCGATGTCGCAGTCGAGGCGGCAGACAGGCAGGGGCTGCTGCGTGACATCTCCGACGTGTTCGCGCGCGAGAAGATGAACGTGATCGGCGTTCAGACGCAGTCGGTGAAGGGCACCGCGTGGATGACCTTCACCATCGAGATCGCGGACGCAACGCGGCTCAAGCAGGTGCTGGCCGTGGTCGCCGCGGTGAGCGGTGTGCGTTCTGCGCGACGTCGCTGAAAAGCGGTCTCGCAGCCTGCTACAATAGCTGCTTCTCGGACACATCCTTAGGCGCGTAGCTCAGCTGGTTAGAGCACCACCTTGACATGGTGGGGGTCGTTGGTTCGAGTCCAATCGCGCCTACCAATCTTCCTGATCCAGCGTCCGCTTAACCACCGGACGCGCGGCGGATCAAAAACTCCCCAAGCCCCAGTTTCTCGTCATGGCTCCCCCGCTGGAACTATGGCATTCGGCGACTGGCAAGTGGGCCTCCAGTTGTGGTACCTTGACCACTCGTCAAGCCCATCATCTGTCTCAGGGAACCGATGAACACTCCTGCAGCCGAGATCGATCCGTCGCTGGAAGAGCTTCGTATTGCAGCGCTGGTGCGCCAGGCGCCGCTTGAGTTCGCGCGCGTGGTCTACGGGCTCAACGATCGCGCGAACGGCCGGGCCGGAACCATGGCGGCGGAGGACGTGGCGCGCACCGAGCGCCAGGGTTCGCCCGTCACGCGCGAGCGTGCCGAGCAAAGGGCTCGGGCCTACCTGCCGATGGCGGGGCAGGAGCACTGCCCCCGCTGCTGGGTCTTCAACGGCATCAAGAGCCCCCTCCAGTACCGGGAAGCGACCGGCGAGCGCCCCGAAACGGGCTCGTGCAAGGTCTGCGGCGCCGAGTACGCCACGTCACTGGACTGAAGCGCTCCGCCGGTCAGGGTAAACCTTGGCGCGGTGTAACAAAACCGCTCCCTAGAATTGCTCGCGCGTCTTGGTGCGAAACCTCAAGGAGTTCCTAGTGCAGAGCAAGAAGTCCGGCGAAAAGCCGGTCCAGCGGGTGATCAAGAAGTATCCGAACCGAAGGCTCTACGACACGGAAACCTCCAGCTACATCACCCTTGCCGAGGTGAAGCAGCTCGTCATGAACAAGGCGTCGTTCGTGGTCCGCGATGCCAAGAGCGGCGACGACCTGACACGGAGCATCCTGCTGCAGGTCATCCTCGAGGAGGAGGCCGGCGGCGCGCCGATGTTCACCGAGCAGGTCCTGGCCAGCATCATCCGCTTCTACGGTCAGGCAATGCAGAGCTACATGGGCCCCTATCTGGAGAAGAACATCCAGGCAATGGCCGAGGTCCAGGCACAACTGGCCGAAAAGGCGGAAGGCCTTACGCCCGAAATGTGGTCGAAATTCATGACCATGCAGTCCCCGATGCTGCAAGGGTTGATGGGCAACTACGTGGAGCAGTCGAAGAACGTCTTCCTGCAGATGCAGGAGCAGATGCAGAAGAACACCGAGCAGGTTCTGGGCGCGTTCGGCATCAAGCGACCCTGAAATGGGGCATGGTGGCCGATAGCTGGGACAATAGGGGGATATGAGCGAAGTTGCATCCCCCGAACGAATTGCCGCGCCGGCAGCCCCCAAAGTCGGCTTTGTGAGCCTGGGCTGTCCCAAGGCATTGACCGATTCCGAACTGATCCTGACCCAGTTGAGCGCCGAGGGCTACGAAACCTCCAAGACTTTCGAGGGTGCCGACCTCGTGATCGTGAACACCTGCGGCTTCATCGACGATGCCGTCAGGGAAAGCCTCGACACGATCGGCGAGGCTCTCGCGGGCAACGGGCGCGTGATCGTGACCGGATGCCTCGGCGCCAAGACGGGCGATGAAGGCGGCAACCTGGTTCGCCAGATGCATCCCAGCGTGCTCGCGGTCACGGGGCCCCATGCGACCCAGGAAGTGATGGACGCGGTCCATGCGAATCTGCCGAAGCCGCACGATCCGTTCATCGACCTGGTGCCGCAGGCCTTCGGCATAGCGGGCCTGAAACTCACGCCGCGCCACTATGCGTACCTGAAGATCAGTGAGGGCTGCAACCATCGTTGCACCTTCTGCATCATCCCGTCCATGCGCGGCGACCTGGTATCGAGGCCGGTCGGCGATGTGCTGTCCGAGGCCAAGGCGCTGTTCGAGGGCGGAGTAAAGGAACTCCTGGTGATCAGTCAGGACACCTCGGCCTACGGGGTCGACGTGAAGTACCGAACCGGGTTCTGGGACGGCAAGCCGGTCAAGACGCGCATGCTCGAACTCGTGCGCACGCTGGGCGAGATCGCGGAGCCGTACGGCGCGTGGGTGCGGTTGCACTACGTGTATCCGTATCCTAGCGTGGACGAAGTCATTCCGTTGATGGCGAGCGGTCAGGTGCTTCCCTATCTCGATGTGCCGCTGCAGCACAGCCATCCCGATGTGCTCCGGCGAATGAAGCGTCCGGCCAGTGGGGAGAAGAACCTTGAGCGCATTGCGCGTTGGCGCGAGGTGTGCCCGGAGCTCGTGATCCGCAGCACTTTCATCGCCGGATTCCCCGGTGAGACCGAAGAAGAATTCGAACATCTGCTGGCCTTCATCCGCGAGGCGGAAATCGACCGCGCGGGCTGTTTCGCGTACAGCCCGGTGCAGGGCGCCGCCGCGAACGACATCCCCGGCATGCTGCCCGAGGCCGAGCGCGAAGCCAGGCGTGCGCGCTTCATGGAAGTGGCGGAAGCCGTATCGATCACCAAGCTGCGCAAGCGCATCGGCGCGACGATGCAGGTGTTGGTGGATTCGGCGCCCGGCATGGGGCGCAAGGGCGGCGTGGGCCGCACTTATGCCGACGCGCCGGAGATCGATGGCATCGTCCGTCTGCTGCCGCCGGAAAAGATCAGCAAGACGCTGAAGGTCGGCGAGTTCACGCGGGCTCGCATCGTCGGTGCCGAGGGACACGACCTGATCGCGTTGCCCATCTGATGCCGCAGGCAAACCAGACGGCCAAGAAAAAAGCCACCGGATACCGGTGGCTTGAATCTGGAGACCCTGGAAGGGTGTATTTAAACTTGGTGCCCAGAAGAGGACTCGAACCTCCACGATGTTACTCGCTAGTACCTGAAACTAGTGCGTCTACCAATTCCGCCATCTGGGCCCACATAACTGCCGAAGCAGTTATGTTTTGAATTTCAGGAAAGAAAGAGATCATATCATCAAAAATATAGGACATCCCGGCGGCCTGCTGGATGAAGTTGAAGGCACGGTCCAAGGACATCGCGACGGGCACGGTTTCGTGCAACGCGACGACGGTGAAGCCGACATCTACCTGCCCCCCAACGAGATGCGTGCGGTGCTGCACAAGGACCGCGTCAAGGCGCGTGTCGTGCGGCAGGACCGGCGCGGCCGTCCCGAAGGCCGAGTGGTCGAGATCGTCGAACGCCCCGAGCAACCGATCATCGGCCGGCTCCTTCACGAAGGGGGTGTATGGCTCGTAGCGCCCGAGGACAAGCGCTATGGGCAGGATGTCCTGATCCCCAAGGGCGCGACCGGCACTGCCAAGGTCGGCCAGGTGGTCGTCGTGCAGTTGACCGAGCCTCCCGCGTTGTTCGGCCAGCCGGTCGGGCGCGTGAAAGAAGTGCTCGGCGAAATCGACGATCCTGGCATGGAGATCGAGATCGCGGTGCGCAAGTACGGCGTGCCGCACGAGTTCTCCGAGGCGTGCCTCGCCGAAGCGAAAGCATTGCCCGACAAGGTCCGCCCCGCCGACAAGAAGGGCCGCATCGATCTGACCGACATCCCCCTGGTGACCATCGACGGCGAGGACGCACGCGACTTCGACGACGCCGTGTACTGCGAGCCCGCGAAGGTGGGCCGCGGCAAGGGCTGGCGTCTACTGGTCGCGATCGCCGACGTCAGCGCGTATGTGCAGACCGGTTCGGCCATCGACATCGACGCCTACGATCGCGCAACCAGCGTGTACTTCCCACGTCGCGTGATCCCGATGCTGCCGGAGAAGTTGTCGAACAGCTTGTGCTCCCTCAACCCCGAGGTCGAACGCCTGTGCATGGTGTGCGACATGCTGGTGGCTTCCGACGGCGAGATCTACGCCTATCAGTTCTATCCGGCGGTCATGTGGAGCCATGCGCGCTTCACGTACACCGAGGTGGCGGCCATTCTTGGCAACACGCGCGGCCCTGAAGCGCAAAAGCGCAAGGAGCGCGTCAAGGACTTGCTGAACCTCGCCGACGTCTATCGCGCATTGTTGAAGCAGCGTTCGAAGCGCGGCGCGGTTGACTTCGAGACCACCGAGACGCAGATCATCTGCGATGACGCCGGCCGCATCGAGAAGATCGTGCCACGCACACGCAATGAAGCGCACCGCCTGATCGAGGAAGCGATGCTGGCGGCCAACGTCTGCAGCGCCGACTTCATCGCCGAGGGCAAGCATCCCGGCCTGTATCGCGTGCATGAAGGGCCAACGCCCGAGAAGAAGGAAATCCTGCGGGGCTACCTCAAGGCGATGGGCGTCGGCCTGTCGATCACGGACGATCCCAAGCCCGGCGAGTTCCAGGCCATCGCCGATGCGACGAAGGAGCGTCCCGACGCCCAGCAGATCCACACCATGCTGCTGCGCTCGATGCAACAGGCCATCTATACGCCGATCAACAGCGGCCACTTCGGATTGGCCTACGAAGCCTATACACACTTCACAAGCCCGATCCGGCGCTATCCCGACCTGCTGGTGCATCGCGTGATCAAGGCCATCCTGGGCAGGACCAAGTACCAGTTGCCGATGCTGCCGACGCCCGGCGAGGCGCACGCCAAGCTGGCGAAGCGGCTCGCGTCGCGCGTGAAGTCGCCGACGTCCAAGCCGCAGAAGGCCACGGTCGCGCCGAGCAAGGAAGTGTTGGCGTGGGAAGCCGCCGGCCTGCATTGCAGCGCCAACGAGCGGCGCGCCGACGAAGCCAGCCGCGATGTCGAGGCATGGCTCAAGTGCAAGTACATGCGCGAGCATCTCGGCGAGGAATACGGCGGCGTCGTCACGGCGGCGACCACCTTCGGCATCTTCGTGACGCTCGATGCGATGTACGTCGAGGGTCTGGTCCACATCACCGAACTCGGCGGCGAGTACTTCAAGTTCGATGAGCAGCGCCAGGAACTGCGCGGCGAGCGCACCGGCATTCGCTACGCCATCGGCACGCGGGTGCGGGTGCAGGTGAGTCGCGTCGACCTGGACGGCCGAAAGATCGACTTCCGCCTGGTGCGGGAGGGCGAGGAACTGAGCGCGCGTGCCATGAAGGACAAGGGTGTCTCAGCGACTGGCGTTCCTGCCAAGGCATCGGCCAAGCGCAGCTCGCGGAACAGGCCCGAGGCCGCGGTCGAGCGAGGCGATCGCGCCGCCGCCGGCGCGCCACAATCGGCGATGCAGGCGTTCAGGACTGCGGTCAAGAAGGCCGCCAACAAGATGAAGGGGCGCAAGCCGCGCCGTTGAAAAGGAGATACGAATGAGCGTTGAGAAGAGAAACCGCATCGCGATCGTCACGGGCGCAGGCACCGGCATCGGCCGTTCCGCGGCGTTGGCGCTGCTCGGCGACGGCTGGAGCGTGGTGCTGGCGGGCCGCCGCCTTGAGCCGTTGGAACAAGTGGCCGAGGAATCGGGTGCCGGCGCGCGAGTCTTCGCGGTGCCGACCGACGTCTCCAATCCGGAGTCGGTGCAGGCGCTTTTTGCTGCGGCGGTCGAGCGCTTCGGTCGCGTGGACCTGCTCTTCAACAACGCTGGCGTCGGCAATCCGCCCGGCCCGTTCGAGGATTGGACGGCGGAGCAATGGCGCGGTGTGGTCGACATCAACCTGAGCGGCATGTTCTTTTGCATCCAGCAGGCGTTCCGCACGATGAAGGCCCAGACGCCGCAAGGCGGGCGCATCATCAACAATGGATCGATCTCCGCCACGACGCCGCGACCCAATTCGATTGCCTACACGTCGACCAAGCATGCGGTCGAAGGGCTCACCAAGACCGCGTCGCTCGACGGACGCAAGTACGACATCGCAGTGGGCCAGATCGACGTCGGCAATGCGCTGACCGAACTCGCCGCGCGCATGGCAAAGGGCGTGCCGCAGGCCAACGGGGAGATCGCGATCGAACCGGTGATGGATGTCTCTATCGTCGGTCAGTCGGTTCTCTACATGGCCAACCTGCCGTTGGAAGCCAACGTGCTTTTCCACACGGTGATGGCGACGAAGATGCCCTTCGTCGGGCGCGGCTAGCGCGCGATCAACACGGCGGCTTGGAAAGGCCGCGCGCCAGTGCGCCGGCGGTGAGGGGGGTGTGGGCAGGCCACCGATCGGCCAAGTTTCCGTGCCGCCAAACGGCTTCGGACGCTGCGGCCAGTGCGGGGCGACCTGCGGCAAGCGCGGCGCCGACCATCCCGGCGAGTACGTCGCCGGTGCCGGCGGTGGCCAGTCGGGCGTTGCCGCTGGTATTGATCACCGGGATCTGGCCCGCCTCGACGACGACCGTGCCCGAGCCCTTCAGTACGACGACAGCGCCGAAGCGTTCTGCGAGGCGCTTCGCGGCGCCGAGCCGGTCGCCCTGGATGTCGCGGGCGTTCGTGCCCAGCAGACGCGCCGCCTCCAGAGGATGCGGGGTGAGCACCGTGAGGCGTCTCGACTGTGTGCGTGTCTTCAGCAGGCCTTGCAGTGCGTCGTCGTTGGCAATGGCATTGAGCGCGTCCGCGTCGAGCACCAGCTCTCGGGCGGTTTCCAGCACGTTCGGTAGCAGGTCGTGCACGGCAGAACCACCACCGCAGCCGCAAACGACCGTCATTGTGCCGAGGTCTAGAGCTTCCGGGCGACGGAACATCAACTCCGGCTGGACGAAGTCGAGTGGGGTGATCGTCGCATCAATAGGCGCAACGAATACGCGCCCGGCGCCAGCGCCGAGGGCGGCCGAGGCGGCCAGCAGGGTGGCACCCGCCATCCCGGGCGCGCCGCCGATCACCGCAACGTCGCCATAGGTCCCCTTGTGCGAGGCCTGCCAACGGGCCACGGTCGGCGAAGCGCCCTGCAGTCGCGCCACTGGCCGCTCGGCGCTCGAAGTGACGCCAAGGTCTTCGAGCCATACGTCGCCGGCAACATCCCGACCCTGTGCAGTGAAGAGGCCTGGCTTGAGGGTGAGCAGGGTCAGGGTCAGGCGGCGAGCGATGCCGCTGCCCAATGGGGTCGACCCGAGGTAGTCCGAAGACAGCGTGCCGGTATCCGCATTCAGGCCCGACGGCATATCGACGCTCAGGACCGGTGAGCGGCCGGCGTGCATGCGCCGGAGCCATTCGACCATCCGGCCTTCGGGTGGCCGAGCGGCGCCGAGCCCGAGCAAGGCATCGATGGCAAGGTCGGCGTGCTCCGGCGGCACTTCGGAGAACTGCGCGCCTGCGTCTAGAGCGCGCTGCAGGGATGCACGTGCGTCTGCAGGCAGGCGACTCTCGTCTCCGATGCGGGTCACGACCGTGGCAAAGCCCCTTTTCTGCAATTGGGCTGCCGCTTCGAAGCCGTCGCCGCCATTGTTTCCGGGCCCGCAGGCCACCCAGATCGTGCGTGCATGAGGCGTGGTAGCCATCGCCAGCCTTGCCACCGCAAGGCCCGCGCGCTGCATAAGGGTGTGAGGCGCCAGGGTACTCCCTGCCGCGTGCTCCGTCCGGCGTGTGGCCGCGATGTCGAATAGGGCGGCGGTGGTGTCGGATGTGATTCGTTGCATGGAAGGCGCCTCCAGGCCGTCAGTGTTGCAGCAATCGCTCGACGCCCAATCCCTCGAGATCGACGCCGGCATCGCGTCCGGCGATGAGATCCGCCAGGACGCGTGCACTTCCGCAAGACAACGCCCAGCCGCTGGATCCGTGTCCCAGATTCAGCCAGACGCCTGGGATCCCACTCGGGCCGATGATCGGCGGGCCGTCGGGCATCATCGGGCGTGCCCCCTTCCATTGCTGGACGCCCGACCGCAAGGTGACTGCGCCGGGAAACCAGTCCTGCAGCACCTTGTACAGCGTCTGGAGCGAGGCGGAATTTATCGTTCCGGGCGAGCCGCCCACTTCGGCGCTGCCGGCCACTCGAACGCGCTGCCCCAGCCTGGAGATGGCGACCTTGTAGCGTTCGTCCATTACTGCGCTGCGCGGCGCGTTGAGTGGTTCGCGGATGCTTGCGCTGATCGAGTGGCCGTAGACCGGTGCCAGCGGGATTCGCAGGCCCAGCGGCTCGATGAATCGGGCGGAATCGACGCCTGCGCACACCACGACCGCATCGAAGCGGTGACCTTCGGAGCCGCGCGCCAGCGACAGTTCGGTCGGCGCGGCGCGCTGCAACGGTGCCAGGTCGCAGTTGAAGTGAAACTGAGCACCCAGGGCTTCCGCCTCCCACTTGAGCAGCAGGGCGAACTGCCTGCAGTTCGCCACTTCGTCGTCCGGCAGATGAATGGCGCCGGCGAGAGTCGTGTCCGTGTTGAGCGCGGGCTCGATCTTTCGGGCTTCATTGGCATCGACCTCCCGAAAAACGCTTCCCGCTGCGCGCAGCACGTCAAGCCCGGCCTGCACCAGTTTCTTTTCGCGCTTGGAGCGAAGCAGGACGAGATAGCCGTCGCTGCGCTCGTAGTCCAACTCGCAGGCCTCGGTGATCGCATGCAGGCGGGCGCGACTGTAGAAGGCGAGCCGCTGCATGCGGGCGCGGTTGGCGAGATAGGTTTCGAGCTTGCAGGCGCGTTGCCAGCTCGCCATCCAGCGAACATCGCGCGCAGACAGCGGCCAGCGCAACTTGATCGCACCGTGCGTCGACAACAGGGAGCGCAGCACCTTCCCGCGCATCCCCGGGCCGGCCCAGGGCGTGACATAGCCGGGTGCGACCACGCCGGCGTTGGCAAAACTCGATTCTTCGGCGGCGGCGCCGCGGCGCTCGAAAACTACCACCTCATGGCCATCGGAGGCCAACTCCCATGCAGTGGTGACGCCGATGATTCCGGCTCCCACGATCGCTATTTTCATTCGGTACTTTGCGGTGAAATTTGTTCTTCGGCGCGTACGGGCGCCCGGCAGACGCTATCGGACCTGCAGTGCCCGCTCTGCCTGAAGCGCGACGGCCAGTACCGCGTCATCGTGCAGTGCGGCATGCCATAGCATGAGGCCGACAGGCAACTCGTCTGCAGCATGGCAGGGAATGGATATGGCGCACCCGTCGAGCATGTTGATCACTGACGGATTGCGCAACAGCAATGCATTGATGCGGAAGAATTCCGCGTCGCGCTGTTCGCCCGGCGCTACGCTCGCAATCGTGGGCGCGGTGATCGGCACCGTTGGCGACAGGACTGCGTCGAAGGACGCGAGCGAGCGCTCCATGCGGGCGATCCAACTCCGACGGGCGTTGCCGAGCTCGATGTACTCATGCGCCTTCATGGACGCGCCCTTGAGGATTCGCTGCGCCACTCGTGGGTCGTAGCCGGCGACGCTGCGTTCCATCAGCAATCGGTGCCAGGCATAGGCCTCGGCCGCCGAGAAGCCGCCGGTCGAGTTGATCGATGCCAGGTCCGCAAGCTCGGGAAGGCCGATTTCCTCGATGTGCGCGCCGGCATTGCGCAGGGTCTTCAGCGCGCGGTCGAACGCCGCTGCGACGATCGGATCGAGGCCCTCCAGGAACAGGTCCTTGACCACAGCGAGCCGGTACGCGGCCAGCGGTGCGGTCCCCGCCGTCACGCGCCGGGCGGCAAGAATCTCGTGCGCCGCGACCGCGTCACGTACCGAGCGCGTCATGGCGCAGACGGTGTCGAGGGTGGTCGACAGCGGCAGGGCGCCTTCCGTCGGAACGAGCCGCGCGGTGTTCTTGAATCCGACGATGCCGTTCAGCGCCGCCGGAATCCGGATCGAGCCGCCGGTGTCGGAGCCGAGCCCAATGAAGGAAGCGCCGCTGGCCACCGACACGGCGGCGCCCGAAGACGAGCCTCCGGGGATTCGGGGCGTGGCTGGATCGTTCGGGTTCGCTGGTGTTCCGTGATGCGGATTCACACCCACACCGGAAAAGGCGAACTCCGTCATGTTGGTGCGGCCGAGCAAGGCGCCGCCAGCTGCACGCAGGCGCGCAACAGCCACTGCGTCGACCTTGGCCGCGGGGGCATGGGCCAGCACGACAGAGCCTGCCGGCGTCGGCTGGCCGGCGATATCGAACAGGTCCTTGGCGGAAAAGGCCAGGCCGGCGAGGGGTTGTCCCGGATCCGCTGCCGCAGCGGCTAGGCGGCCATCGTCGAACAACTTGCGCGTGAAGACATGGTCGCAGGCGGGCGATTCGGCCGCTGCGATGGAATGCTCCATTTCGGTGCGCGCATCGGAGGTGCCCGCCAGAAGAGAAAAGCGGGTGGCGTGCAGGTCTGGGCGCATGGTCTCGGTGGCTGGGAGTGTGAGGGGGAGAGAGGGTGGTGCGTGCTATACTCCTTGGGTTTCGCCCTGGGTACTTTCCCGCTGCGAGACGCATCCGCAAACCAGCCCATTCAAGGTGTTGTGAGCCCTAATTCCAGTGAAGGAAGGCACGCAAAACGGGCTGGATTTTAGACCCAACCTTTGGAGTTATCTCTATGTCGACCACCATGCGCGAAATGCTGGAAGCCGGTGTCCATTTCGGCCACCAAACCCGCTTCTGGAACCCCAAGATGGCCCCGTACATCTTCGGCCATCGCAACAAGATTCACATCATCAACCTGGAAAAGTCGCTTCCGATGTTCCAGGAAGCGATGAAGTACGCCAAGCAACTCACAGCCAATCGCGGCACCATCCTGATGGTCGGCACCAAGCGCCAGGCCCGCGAAATCGTGGCGGCCGAGGCTCGTCGTGCTGGCGTTCCTTTTGTCGACACCCGTTGGCTCGGCGGCATGCTGACCAACTTCAAGACCGTCAAGACCTCCATCAAGCGACTGAAGGACATGAAGGCCCAGCAGGAAGCCGGTCTCGACAGCCTGAGCAAGAAAGAGCAACTCACATTCACACGCGAGATCGAGAAGCTCGAAAAGGACATCGGCGGCATCCAGGACATGACCGCTTTGCCCGACGCCATCTTCGTGATCGACGTGGGCTTCCACAAGATCGCCGTTGCCGAAGCCAAGAAACTGGGCATCCCGCTGATCGGCGTGGTCGACTCCAACCACTCGCCCGAAGGCATCGACTACGTGATTCCCGGCAACGATGACTCGTCGAAGGCCGTCACTCTGTACGCTCGCGGTATCGCCGACGCGATCATCGAAGGCCGCTCCAGCGCGGTCAGCGACGTGGTCAAGGCTGTGTCCGAAGGCAATTCCGATGAGTTCGTCGAGGTCGAAGAGGGCGCTTCCGCCTGATTCGTGCTCTTGCGAGCCTGAAGAAGGGGCTTCGTTGCCCCTTTTTTTTAATCTGATTTTCGTGGCGCCCGGTGCGGGTTGCCGCAACTGACAAACCGAACGGAGAACACACATGGCAACAATCACCGCAAGCATGGTTGGCGAACTGCGCGCCAAGACCGACGCGCCGATGATGGAATGCAAGAAGGCCTTGACCGAAGCTGACGGCAATATGGACAAGGCCGAAGAGTTGCTGCGCATCAAGCTGGGCAACAAGGCTGGCAAGGCTTCCGGTCGGATCACGGCCGAAGGCGTTGTCACGGCGTTCGTCGAAGGCGACGCGGGCGCGATGATCGAAATCAACTGCGAAACCGACTTCGTCACCAAGAACGACAGCTTCCTCACGATGGCCAATGCGGCCGCGATGTTGGTTGCAAAGCACAATCCCGCAGACCTCGCCGCACTGGGCGCCCTGCCGTACGAGCAGGACGGTTTCGGTCCCACGCTCGAAGACGTGCGCAAGGGGCTCGTCGGCAAGATCGGCGAGAACATGAGCTTCCGCCGCTTCAAGCGCTTTGCCGGCAATGGCAAGTTGGCGTCGTACCTGCACGGTACCCGCATCGGCGTGATGGTCGAGTTCGAAGGCGACGACACCTCCGCCAAGGATGTCGCGATGCACATCGCTGCGATGAAGCCGGTCGCGATTTCGAGCGCCGACGTGCCGGCCGACCTGATCGAGAAGGAACGCGCGGTTGCAGCCGGCAAGGCCGAGGAAGACCGCAAGATCGCCGAAGCCGAGGGCAAGAAGCCGCAGCCGGCGGACATCGTTGCCAAGCGCATCGAGGGCGGTGTGCAGAAGTACCTCAAGGAAGTCTCGCTGCACAACCAGGCTTTCGTGAAGAACGACAAGCAGACCGTGGAGCAGATGCTCAAGGCGGCCGACACGTCCATCAAGGGGTTCACACTCTACGTGGTCGGCGAAGGCATCGAGAAGAAGGTCGACGACTTCGCGGCTGAAGTGGCAGCGCAGGTCGCTGCCGCAAAGGCCGCGGCGTAGCCCACGCCGCCTTGGGGGCGGCAGTGCATGGTGTGCTGCCGCTTCTTTACTGTCACGTTTTACACTCGCCCAGCCAACCTCTAAAGGAACGATCCATGCCCGAAGCCCGCCCAGCCCACAAGCGAATCTTGTTGAAGCTGTCGGGCGAGGCATTGATGGGCGATGACGCTTTCGGCATCAACCGCGCGACGATCGTTCGCATGGTGGGCGAGGTTGCCGAGGTGGTGAACATGGGCGTCGAGGTCGCCGTCGTGATCGGCGGCGGCAACATCTTCCGCGGCGTCGCGGGAGGCTCCGTGGGCATGGACCGCGCCACGGCAGACTACATGGGCATGCTGGCGACCGTCATGAACGCGCTTGCCCTGGCCGACGCCATGAACAAGCAAGGTCTGATCGCTCGTGTGATGTCGGCCATCGCCATAGAGCAGGTGGTTGAACCGTACGTGCGACCCAAGGCGCTGCAATACCTGGAAGAAGGCAAGGTCGTGATTTTTGCTGCCGGCACCGGCAACCCGTTCTTCACGACGGACACTGCAGCCGCCTTGCGCGGCGCCGAGATTGGCGCCGAACTCGTGCTCAAGGCAACGAAGGTCGATGGTGTCTACACCGCGGATCCCAAGAAGGATCTGACTGCGACCCGCTACGCCAGGTTGAGCTTCGACGAAGCGATTGCCCAGAATCTCGGCATCATGGACGCCACTGCTTTCGCGCTGTGCCGCGACCAGAATCTGCCAATCAAGGTGTTCTCGATCTTCAAGAACGGCGCGCTCAAGCGTGTCGTGATGGGCGAGGACGAAGGCACGCTGGTGCATGCCTGACAAGAATCATCGTCCGGGATCCAAGGAATCGTAGAGATGACCACCATTGCAGAAATCCGCAACGCAACCGACGCGAAGATGAACCAGTCGCTCGCAGCGTTCCAGAACAACCTCACCAAGATCCGCACGGGTCGCGCGAATACGGCGCTGCTGGATTCGATCCACGTCGACTACTACGGCTCCGCAGTCCCCCTGTCGCAGGTCGCGAATGTGTCGCTGCTCGATTCGCGCACCATCAGCGTCCAGCCCTGGGAAAAGGGCATGGGCGCCAAGATCGAGAAGGCGATTCGCGAAAGCGATCTCGGCCTGAATCCCGCTTCGATGGGTGACCTGATTCGCGTGCCGCTGCCGCCGATGAGCGAGGAGCGTCGCAAGGAAATGACCAAGCTGGTTCGCAACGAAGGCGAGAGCGCGAAGATCGCGACCCGCAATCTGCGCCGCGACGCCAATGACGCCATCAAGAAGCTGGTCAAGGACAAGCTCGCCTCGGAAGATGACCAGAAGCGTGCCGAGGCCGAGATTCAGAAGGTGACCGACCGCCACATCGCTGACATCGATCGGCTGGTGGCGGCGAAGGAAGCCGAAATCCTGGCGGTCTGACGTGAAGTCCGAGCGTGCCGTCCCCCACCACATTGCCATCGTCATGGATGGCAATGGTCGCTGGGCCACGCGCCGCTTCCTGCCTCGCGTCGCGGGCCACAAGCAAGGCGTCGAGTCGCTGAGGCGGTGTGTCAAGGCATGCGTGGCCCGTGGTGTCGCGGTTCTGACGGTGTTTGCCTTCTCTTCTGAGAACTGGAACCGACCCATTGACGAAGTCTCCGGGTTGATGGACCTGATGGTCGGAGCGCTGGGACGCGAAGTGCCCAAGCTGAGTCAGGATGGCGTACGGCTGCACTTCATCGGCGAGCGGGGCGGGTTGTCCGAAAAGATCACCGCGGGGCTTCTCCAGGCGGAAGCCGCGACGGCGCACAACAGCCGGCTCGTGCTGAACGTTTGCTTCAACTACGGCGGGCGTTGGGATATTGCCAGAGCCGCTGCCGAAATCGTTGCACGCGGCGAAGCGCTCACCGAGGCCAACCTCGATGCGGCAATGGCCTTGTCGCACGTGCCCGATCCCGACTTGTTCATCCGAACCGGCGGTGAGCAACGTCTTTCGAATTTCCTGCTCTGGCAGAGTGCCTACGCCGAGTTGTTCTTCAGCGATCGACTGTGGCCCGAGTTCGACGAGACGGCGTTGGACGAGGCGATTGCCGCATTCCAGCTCCGCGAGCGCCGGTACGGCCAGACTTCCGCGCAGATCGGTGCGAACGCGCAGCCCGACCAGCAAGTCGCCTGAGCGCATGCTCAAACAACGCATCATCACTGCGATCGTCCTGCTGGCGATCCTGTTGCCCGCGCTCTTCTATCCCTCATACGTTCCCTTTGCATGGGTGATGCTGGCGCTGATCGGTGCCGCCGCCTGGGAATGGGGTCGGCTGAACGACTACGGTCCGCGCCTGTCGCTGTTTCTCGGCGCTGAGATGATCCTGCTTTGCGCCCTGACGTGGTGGCTGGGCCTGCTCGAGGTGCCGTTGCTCGTGGTCTGGATCATCGCCAGCGCGGCCTGGGTTCTGGGCGGAGCCGCGCTGCTTCGCGTCGCCGTGCCAGGGTGGCCGCGCGTGCCCAAGGGCCTGCGGCTGGTCGGCGGCTTGCTGGCGCTATGGGTGGCCTGGCTCGCGGCGGTCCAGGCCCGCATGGTAGGCATCAACTTCCTCTTGTCGATCCTTGTGCTCGTGTGGGTTGCCGACGTGTTCGCGTATTTCGCCGGTCGGGCGTTCGGCCTCAAGTTCACTCGCAGCAAGCTCGCGCCAACCATCAGTCCCGGCAAGAGCTGGGAAGGCGTTTGGGGTGGCATGGCGGGTGTGGTCGTCCTGGCGCTTGGCTGGGTCTGGTCCGATTCCGCGGCACAAGCTTCGGTTGCCAGTCTCTATACGCGTCTGGCCGAACGGGGGTGGTGGCTGCTACTGGTCAGCGTGATGTTCTTATCGGCCATGAGCGTGGTGGGCGACTTGGTCGAGTCCCTGATCAAGCGCAGCGCAGGGGCCAAGGACAGCAGCGGCCTGCTGCCCGGTCATGGCGGAGTGCTCGACCGGATCGATGCACTTCTTCCGACGCTGCCCATTGCAATGATGTTGGCCTTCCTGTGAACGCATCCAAACAACGCATCACGGTGCTCGGCTCGACGGGGTCCGTCGGCGTGAGCACGCTCGACGTGATTGCACGACATCCCGATCGCTTTGACGTCTTCGCCTTGTCGGCCGCGACGAAGGTCGACGACATGCTGGCGCAGTGCGCCCGCTTCTCCCCGAAGTTCGCGGTCATGGCCAGTGTTCCACACGCGAGCCTGCTGGCCGAAAAGCTGAAGCAGGGCGGTCTGCCGACGCGAGTGCTGAGCGGTGAAGGCGCCATCGAAAGCATCGCATCGCACGAAGAAACCGACGCAGTGATGGCCGCCATCGTCGGCGCGGCCGGGCTCGGCCCTTGCCTTGCCGCGGCCCGTGCGGGCAAGCGGCTGCTCCTCGCGAACAAGGAAGCCCTGGTTGTCGGCGGCGAGTTGTTCATGCGTACCGTGCGTGAAGGCGGAGCGACTCTCCTCCCCATCGATAGCGAACACTCGGCCATCTTCCAATCCCTGCCGGAGGACCCCGCGACCTGGTCGCGGCGCATCGACAAGATCATCCTGACTGCTTCTGGCGGACCGTTTCGCACCCGCGCGCCGGAGACGCTGTCGACCGTGACGCCCGAGCAAGCGTGTGCCCACCCCAACTGGGTCATGGGCCGCAAGATCTCGGTCGATTCCGCGACGATGATGAACAAGGCGCTCGAAGTGATCGAGGCGCGCCACCTGTTCGGTGTCCAGCCGGAGCAGATCGAGGTCGTGATCCACCCGCAAAGCGTCGTGCATTCGATGGTGCAGTTCACCGACGCTTCCGTGATCGCGCAACTCGGCACGCCTGACATGAGGGTCCCGATCGCGGTCGGGCTTGCATGGCCCGAGCGCATCGACAGCGGTGCCGGCCGGCTCGACTTCCGCCAGATGGCAGCCTTGACTTTCGATGCGCCGGATGCGGCCCTCTTTCCCGGACTTGGCCTGGCCTGGCATGCGTTGCGCGCGGCACCCGGCACCACGGCGGTATTGAACGCCGCCAATGAAGTCGCGGTGGACGCCTTCCTTGATCGTCGCCTGCGATTCGACCGGATACATGCGGTCAACATGGAAACTTTGGAGAGGGTGCATCCCTCCAATCCGGCATCGCTCGCGGACCTTCTAGCCCTGGACGCGAGCGCCCGTGCAGCCGCCAATGCGGCAGCGCTTCGCTTCGCAGCCTGACATCCCCAACCTCCGGAAATCCCGATGCTCACAGTCGTTGCCTTCATCGCTGCGCTCGGCTTGCTGATCGCTGTGCACGAGTACGGACACTATCGGGTCGCTGTGGCTTGTGGGGTCAAGGTCCTGCGCTTCTCGGTCGGCTTCGGCAAGACGCTCTATCGGTGGCAACCCAAGCGCCAGCATCCGGGGCAGAGCACAGAGTTCGTCATCGGCGCCTTTCCGCTCGGGGGCTACGTGAAGATGCTCGACGAACGCGAAGGGCCCGTCGCACCCGAAGAGCGTCACCGCGCGTTCAACACCCAACCCCTGCGTGCACGCGCGGCCATCGTGGCGGCGGGTCCGATCGCGAACTTGCTGCTTGCCGTGCTGCTCTATAGCGTCGTCAACTGGATCGGTGTCCAGGAGCCCGTGGCCAAGCTTGCGCGACCGGTGGCAGCTTCGCTTGCGGAGCGTGCGGGCTTGCACGGCGGCGAACACATCACGCACGCGGGTTTCGGTGGCGAACTGGACCCGGTGGAGTCGTTCGAAGATCTGCGCTGGCGCATGACGCGCGGTGCCCTGGATGGACGCGATCTCACGCTCGAGATCGCGGGCGAGGGCGGTCGGCCCGCACGAGCGATCGTGCTGCCACTGAGCCGGATCGAGGCCAAGGACGCCGATGCGCAGATGTTCCGCAAGATCGGCCTCATCACGCCGCTGACGCGCCCCGAGATCGGTGAGGTCATGGCCCAGGGCGCGGCGGAACGATCCGGACTTCGCGCCGGCGACGTCGTGCGATCGGTCGGCGACACGGCCATCGTCGATGGCCAACAGTTGCGCGAAGTGATCCGCGCTTCGGTCGATGGCGGGCAGTCTCGCACACAGCCCTGGCAGGTCGAGCGGGGCGACCGGGTGGTCGGCATCGAAGTCACGCCGGACGTGCGCGATGAGGGGGGCGTCAAGGTGGGCCGCATCGGCGCCTACGTGGGCGCGCCGCCGGAGATGGTCCTCGTCCGGCAAGGGCTGGTTGAGGGCGCCTGGCGCGGGGTGGTGCGGACCTGGGAAGTGTCGGCGCTCACCGTTCGCATGATGGGCAAGATGCTGATCGGCGAAGCGTCGCTCAAGAACCTGAGCGGCCCCCTGACGATTGCCGACTATGCGGGCAAGTCCGCCAGCATGGGAATCACGCAATATCTGGTGTTCCTGGCTCTCATCAGCGTGAGCCTCGGGGTACTGAATCTGATGCCGCTCCCGGTCCTCGATGGAGGACACCTGATGTATTATCTTTGGGAGGGCCTGACCGGCAAAAGCGTCTCCGATGCCTGGATGGAAAGGCTTCAACGCGGCGGTGTCGCGTTGTTGCTGGTCATGATGTCGATCGCACTCTTCAACGACGTCACGCGGCTCTTTGGTTAACTTTCTGCCGGCCCTTTCCGCGCCGGCTCAATTCACAGATGAACATAACAAACAGTCGCTTTCGCCTGCGCAGCGTCGCCGCGGTAGTGGTGAGTGCGCTTGCCGCCACCGCAGCTTGGGCCGTCGAGCCCTTCACGGTGCGTGACATCCGGGTCGAAGGACTTCAGCGCGTGGAGCCGGGAACGATCTTCGCGTCGTTGCCTTTCCGTGTTGGCGACACCTACAGCGACGAGCGTGGGTCGGCGGCGATCCGGGCACTGTTCGATCTGGGACTCTTCAAGGACGTGCGCATCGACGTCAACGGCAATGTGCTGGTCGTGATCGTCGAGGAGCGGCCGACCATCGCCGACGTCGACTTCGTCGGCACCAAGGAATTCGAAAAGTCGGCCCTGCAGAAGGCCTTGCGCGAAGTCGGCCTCTCCGACGGTCGCCCCTACGACAAGGCCCTGGCCGACCGCGCGGAGCAGGAACTCAAGCGCCAGTACGTGAGCCGCAGCCTCTACAACGCGCAGGTCGTCACGACCGTGACGCCCATCGAGCGCAACCGCGTCAATCTGACCTTCACCGTGACCGAGGGCGAACCCGCCCGCATTCGCGAGGTCCATATCGTCGGCAACAAGGACTTCAGCGAGTCCACGCTGCTGAGCCTCTTCGATCAGGACAGCGGCGGCTGGCTCGCCTGGTACACCAAGTCCAACCAGTACTCGCGCAGCAAGCTCAATGCCGACCTGGAGACGTTGCGTTCGTACTACCTTACGCGCGGCTATCTCGAGTTTCATATCGACTCGACCCAGGTCGCCATTTCTCCGGACCGCCAAGACCTCGCCGTGACCGTGAATATCACCGAAGGCGAGAAGTTCGTGGTCTCGGGCGTCAAGCTCAATGGCAACTTCCTGGGGCGCGAGGACGAATTCAAGTCGCTCGTGACGATCAGGCCAGGCGAGCCCTACAACGGGGAGCAGGTCACGGAGACGATCAAGGCCTTTACCGACTACTTCGGCTCCTTCGGCTTCGCCTTCGCGCGCGTGCAGGCCGAACCGGAAATCGATCGGACCAACAACCGCGTTGCGCTGACCATCACCGGGGACCCCGGTCGACGCGTCTATGTGCGGCGCATCGCCGTCGGCGGGAACAACCGCACGCGCGACGAAGTGATCCGGCGTGAGTTTCGTCAGTACGAGGCCTCCTGGTACGACGGTGACAAGATCAAGCTTTCTCGCGATCGGGTCGACCGGCTGGGTTTCTTCACCGATGTGACCGTCGATACGCAAGAGGTGCCCGGTACGCCCGATCAGGTCGACCTGGCGATCGCCGTGACGGAAAAGCCGACTGGATCGCTGCAACTGGGCGCCGGTTTCTCCAGCGCCGAGAAAGTGAGCCTCACTTTCGGCATCTCGCAGGAAAACGTGTTCGGCTCCGGCAACTACCTCGGCGTTCAGGTCAACACCAGCAAGTACAACCGGACGCTGTCGTTGACCACCACTGATCCCTATTTCACCAAAGAGGGCATCTCGCGCAGTCTCAGCCTGTACAGCACGACCACGCGGCCGTACTACACCGTCGACGGCGACTACCGGTTGACGAACGACGGCGGGATCATTCGCTTCGGCGTCCCGTTCAGCGAAGTCGACACCGTCTTCTTCGGCGCTGGACTCGAACGCTATAGTTTCAACCCGGGAAGCACCGCGGCGTCGGCGACGCCGCAGTCTTACCGGAATTACTTCGGATGTGTGACTGGACCTGACGGCATCCTTATTCTCGCTTGTACGAACGATACGGTCACGGGCGTCCCACTCACCATCGGCTGGGCGCGCGACGATCGCGATAGCGCGCTGGTTCCGACAAGGGGGCGCTTGCAACGCGCCAACCTGGAAGTCGGTGTGGGTGGGGACATGCAGTACTACAAGGGCAGCTACCAGTATCAGCAGTTCTATCCCATCAACAAGCAGTACACCTTCGCGATAAACGGCGAGGTGGGCTATGCCAAGGCTTACGGCGACAAGCCCTACCCGATCTTCAAGAACTTCTATGCGGGCGGCCTGGGCTCGGTTCGGGGCTTCGAGCAGAACTCGCTCGGCCCGCGAGACATTCCATTGTTGGGGCAGACCGAAGGAGCCGCCCTCGGCGGCACCAAGAAGGCCATCATCAATGCCGAAGTCAGCACGCCCTTCCCGGGCGCCGGCAACGATCGCACGCTGCGCATGTACGGCTTCTTCGACGCCGGCAACGTCTGGGGCGACCGCAGCCTGTATCCGTACTTCAGCAATGTGCAGTGGGACGCGATCACGAAGATCCGCGCTTCCGTTGGCATCGGTATCAGCTGGATTTCGCCACTGGGTCCGCTTCGCATTGCCTACGCGTTCCCGGTCGTTTACCAGAAGGCTGAGGGAAATGCGCTCGATCCGTCGACCTATATCCCGAAGGATAGAATTCAGCGCGTGCAATTCCAAATCGGAACCTCTTTCTAATGACCCCATTGCTCCGCATCGCCGGTGCGCTATTGATTCCCGCGTTCATGGCTGCGGGCGCGCCGGCCCATGCGCAAGAGACCTTCCGCATCGGTTTCGTCAATCCGGACCGCGTATTGCGCGAGGCCCTGCCCGCAAAGGCCGCACAAGCCAAGCTGGAGGCCGAATTTCTCAAGCGCGAGAAGGATCTGACTGCCCAGGGCGAGGCGTTGAAGGCGGCTTCCGAGAAGTTCGAGCGCGAGGCGTCGACGCTGACAGAAACCCAGCGGATCGCACGCCAACGCGCCCTGGTCGACCAGGACCGTGATTTCCAGCGCCGTCGCCGGGAGTTCCAGGAAGATCTGAACGCACGCAAGAACGAAGAACTCCAGCAGGTCTACGAGCGTGCCAATCGCGTGGTCAAGCAAGTGGCTGAGGCTGAAAAGTACGACGCGATCCTGCAGGAAGCGATCTACATCAATCCCAAGCACGACATCACCGAAAAGGTGATCAAGGCGCTCAACGCGTCGACTGCTAACGGCGGCAAGTAGCGCCGCAAATCCGGCGTGGCACTGCGGCTAGGCGCAATCATCCAAGCCCTCGGGGGCGAGCTTCAGGGCGATGCCGCGCTGTCGATCGAGCGCTTGGCACCGCTTTCGACGGCTCAGCCCGACGCCATCAGCTTCCTGAGCAATCCGAAATACCGCAAGGAACTGGCTGACTCGCGAGCGGGGTGTGTGATCGTCTCGCCCGCCATGCGGGAGGCGGCGGCCGAACGCGGCGCGTTCATCGTCGCTCCCGACCCGTACCTGTACTTCGCCCGGTTGACCCAACTCTGGAAGAGGGCGCACGCGAAACCCGAGGCGGCGCGGATCCACCCCAGTGCAGTGATCGATCCAGACGCCTCGGTCGACCCCACCGCTCGCATCGGGGCGCTCTGCGTCATAGAGCGCGGCGCGCGGATTGGGGCCGACACCGTCCTGAAATCCGGCGTCACGGTCAGCGAAGACTGCGTCATCGGCGCGCGCTGCCTGTTGCATCCGGGTGTGGTGATCGGCGCTGACGGGTTCGGGCTCGCACCCCACGAGGGCGGCTGGGTCAAGATCGAGCAACTCGGTGCGGTGCGCATCGGTGACGACGTCGAGATCGGTGCCAACACCTGCATCGATCGCGGCGCGCTCGAAGACACCGTGATCGAGGACGGCGTCAAGCTCGACAACCTGATCCAAATCGGCCACAACGTGCGGATCGGCAAGCACACCGCGATGGCAGGCTGCGCGGCGGTGGCGGGAAGCGCCACGATCGGCGCGTATTGCACCTTCGGAGGTCGCGCCGGCGTCCTGGGCCACCTGACGATCGCGGACCACGTGCACATCTCGTCGATGTCCCTTGTAACGCGATCCATCCACAAGCCGGGTCAGTACACCGGCGTGTTTCCCATCGACGACAATGCCGCCTGGGAAAAGAATGCAGCCACGCTCAAGCAACTGCACGGTCTTCGCGAGCGCCTGAAGGCGCTGGAAAAAATGACGATGCAGGACAAGAAATCATGACGCTCGATATCCATCAAATCCTCAAGCTGCTGCCCCACCGTTACCCGTTCCTTCTGGTGGACCGAGTGCTCGAGATGGAAAAGGGCAAGCGCATCACGGCGCTCAAGAACGTGACCATGAACGAGCCGTTTTTCAACGGCCACTTCCCGCATCGCCCCGTCATGCCGGGAGTGCTGATGCTCGAGGCCATGGCGCAGGCTGCTGCGCTGCTGTCCTTCCATTCGCTCGACATCATCCCGGACGACAACACGGTCTACTATTTCGCAGCCATCGATGGCGCGCGATTCAAACGCCCGGTGGAACCCGGAGACCAGCTGACGCTAGAGGTCGAGATCGAGCGCATGAAGGCCGGCATTTCCAAGTTCAAGGGGCGCGCGCTGGTCGGTGCCGAACTGGCCTGCGAAGCCACGTTGATGTGCGCCATGCGCCAGATCAACTGAACCTGCGCTGGCATGACCCTGATTCATTCGACGGCCATCGTCGACGCCCAGGCCGAACTCGATCCGACGGTCAGCGTCGGTCCCTATGCCGTGATTGGCCCGCATGTTCGGGTCGGCGCGGGCACCACGATTGGCGCGCACTGCGTGATCGAGGGCAGGACGACGATCGGCCGTGACAACCGGATTTTCCAGTTCGCGTCGCTGGGCGCCGTGCCGCAGGACAAGAAATACGCCGGAGAGCCGACCGAGCTGGTGATCGGTGATCGCAACACGATCCGCGAGTTCTGCACTTTCAACCTCGGCGTGCCTGGTGCGGGCGGCGTCACGCGCGTGGGCAATGACAACTGGATCATGGCCTACACGCACATCGCGCACGACTGCCGCGTCGATGACCACACCACGCTTGCCAACAACACCACGCTGGCCGGTCACGTGCATCTGGCCGACTGGGTGACGGTGGGCGGGTTGACCGGCATCCACCAGTTCGTGTCGGTCGGGGCCCATGCCATGCTCGGTTTCGCCAGTGCGGTCACGCAGGACGTGCCGCCGTTCATGCTGGTCGATGGCAATCCGCTCGCGGTGCGCGGATTCAACGTGGTCGGTTTGCGCCGCCGTGAGTACTCGCCGGCCCGGATCGCGACAGTGAAGCAGATGCATCGGCTCTTATACCGGCAGGGCAAGACGCTCGAGGAGGCCCGCGCCGCGATCGAGGCACTCGCGACCGAAGTGCCGGAATCTGCGCCCGACGTGGCGCTAATGAGCGAATTCCTCGCCGGTGCCACGCGCGGCATCGCGCGCTGAGCTGCCCCATGTCTGAAGCGCAGCGGCAGTTTTCACTGGTCGCCGGTGAGGCCTCGGGTGACCTTCTCGCGGGATTGATGCTCGACGGATTGCAGGCGCGCTGGCCCATGATGAAGGCTGCGGGCATCGGAGGGCCGCAGATGCTCTCGCGTGGCTTCGAGAGCTGGTGGCCCCAGGAGAAGCTCGCCGTGCGCGGCTACGTCGAGGTGCTGCGCCACTACGCGGAAATCGCGGGGATCCGCCGGCAGCTCAAGGCGCGGCTTCTTCGCGAGTCGCCGGACATCTTCATCGGCGTCGATGCGCCGGATTTCAACCTGGACCTCGAAGCAGGGCTGCGAAGCCGAGGTATCAGGACGGCCCACTTCGTCTGCCCGTCGATCTGGGCTTGGCGGCCGGAGCGTGTCGAAAAGTTGCGTGCCGCGGCAGATCACGTACTTTGCATCTTCCCGTTCGAGCCTGAGTTGCTGGCGAAGCACGGCATCGCTGCCAGCTACGTCGGCCACCCGCTCGCCAAGGTCATCCCCATCGAGCCCGACCGGACAGCTGCGCGCGCATCGCTCGGTCTGGACGGCGAAGCCACGATCGTGGCCTTGCTGCCTGGCAGCCGCCGCTCGGAGGTTAGGCACATCGCTCCGAGGTTCTTCGAGGCGGCGGCGTTGATGCAGAAGGCGCAACCCGCGCTTCAATTCATTTCACCGGTGCTGCCAAACCTCCGGGCCGACGTGGAGCAAGCACTGCAGGCAGCCGGGATGGCCGGAAGGGTGACGCTGCTCGACGGGCGCTCGCACGACGCGTTGGCTGCATGCGATGTCACCCTGATTGCCAGCGGCACCGCCACGCTGGAAGCCGCGCTCTTCAAGCGACCCATGGTCATTTCGTACCACATGAATTCGCTGACCTGGAACCTGGTGATGCGCCACAAGCAGCTTCAACCCTGGGTCGGTCTGCCGAATATCCTGTCCGGTGAATTTGTCGTGCCCGAGGTGCTTCAGGAGTCCGCGACGCCGCAAGCGCTGGCCGACGCCACCCTGGAGTGGCTCGCGGCCCCCGACAAGGTTCACGCCTTGCAACAACGTTTTTGCGCGCTGCACGCCGAATTGCTGCGCGATACGCCGACACTGTGCGCCGATGCGATCCAGAAAGTTCTTGAAGGCTGAACAGGCCACCCTGGTGTGGGACGCGCCGGGACTGGTCGCCGGCGTCGACGAGGCTGGCCGGGGTCCCTTGGCCGGGCCGGTTGTCGCTGCGGCGGTCATCCTGGACGACCAGCGGCCCATCCGAGGCCTCGCCGACTCGAAGACGCTCACGGCGCTGCAGCGCGAGCGCCTCAACGACCAGATCCTGGCCAAGGCCCTGTGCTGCTCCGTCGCGCAGGCAAGCGTCGAGGAAATCGACACCCACAACATCCTGCAGGCCACCATGCTCGCCATGCGGCGGGCGGTAGAAGGGTTGCGGCTGAAGCCGGTCAAGGTGCTGGTCGACGGGAATCGTCTGCCCACGCTCGATGTGCTGGCGGAGGCGATCGTGAAGGGCGACGCCCGCGTCAAGGCGATCTCCGCAGCCTCGATCCTGGCGAAGGTGCACCGGGACAGGCTCTGCGAGCAGTTGCACGAAGAATTTCCGCACTACGGATTTGCCGGGCACAAGGGCTACGGCACGCCCGAGCACTTGGAAGCGCTCTTGCGTCATGGGGCCTGCGTCCACCATCGCAAGACCTTCAGCCCGGTGGCGGCCGCCCTCGCGAGGATGACGGGGCAGATCGACCCAGTCGCGCTGCCGGACGCCATGGTGGTGGTCCAGACGGCATCTGTCGAGATGCGGATTTCACCGTGACTTCCGCCGACGTCAGCCACGTCACCTCGCGGGACAACCCGCTCCTGAAGGAACTGCGCAGGCTGGCCCACGACCCGGGCGGCTACCGCAAGGCGGGTCGTGTCTGGATCGAGGGCGACCACCTCTGCCGCGCCGCGCGCGATCGCGGCGTGCGCCCGGCCGTCGCCGTCTTTGCCGAATCGCTCTGGCCTTCGGCCCGCCACGAATGGGCCAACGCAAGCAGCAAGACGGTGGTGCTGGCAGACGACCTGCTGGCCGGCATCAGTGGCCTGGAATCGCCCGCGCCGATGGGCTTCGTGCTGGACCTGCCCGCACGTCCCGCCATCGAACCAGCCGCGCCGACCGTGGTGCTCGACCGCCTTCAGGATGCCGGCAACGTCGGTTCGATCCTGCGCAGTGCTTCGGCATTCGGGTTCAACCAGATCGTGGCGCTCAAGGGCACGGCCGCGCTCTGGGCGCCCAAGGTGCTGCGGGCCGGCATGGGCGCTCATTTCGGGCTGCGCCTGATCGAGGGCGTTGAACTGGATGCGCTGGACGTGTTGACTGCGCCCATGATCGCCACCAGTTCGCACCGCGGCGACTGGCTCCACCGCGCCAGCCTGCCGCATCCCTGCGCCTGGTTGATGGGGCACGAAGGGCAGGGCGTTTCCGCCGAACTGGAGGCGCGAGCGGCCCGCCATGTGCGCATTGCCCAGCCCGGCGGCGAGGAGTCCCTCAACGTCGCCGCGGCGGCGGCGATTTGCCTGCATGCAAGCGCTGCGGCGGCCAGTTCGTGAACTACTGCCGGCTATAATCAAGGGCTTTCCCGCTCACACCCCGCCCTCAGCGCACGCAAGCCAACTCCTCGACGAAAGTCGCAGCCCAAAGTCAGCTCTTGGGTTCGCTTTGGGCGTCATCCATCCGGAGATCCCAGTGCTTTTGTCTCTCAAGGGAAAATTCCCGCCCGCCATCCTGGCGCTTGCAGACGGCACGGTCTTTCTCGGCAACTCGATCGGCGCCACCGGCGTCACGACTGGCGAAGTGGTGTTCAACACCGCCATGACCGGTTACCAGGAAATCCTGACCGACCCGAGCTACTGCCAGCAGATCGTGACGCTCACGTATCCGCACATCGGCAACTACGGCGTCAACGAGGAAGACATCGAGGCCGACAAGATCCATGCCGCGGGCCTGATCATCAAGGACCTGCCCCTGGTCGCGTCCAACTTTCGCAAGACCGCCACGCTCAACGAGTATCTTGTGCGCGGCAACACGGTCGCCATTGCCAACATCGACACCCGCAAGCTGACGCGCCACCTGCGAACGCAGGGTGCGCAGAACGGCTGCATCATGGGTTTGGCCGAGGGCGAAACCGCCACCCAGGCGTTGATCGACAAGGCCGTGGCTGCCGCCAAGGCGGCACCCAGCATGGCCGGCCTCGACCTGGCCAAGGTCGTGTCCGTCAAGGAAACCTACGAATGGACGCAGACCGAGTGGAAGCTCGGGTCCGGCTACGGCGTGCAGATCACGCCCAAGTTCCACGTCGTTGCTTTCGACTACGGCGTCAAGAAGAACATCCTGCGCATGATCGCCCAGCGCGGCGCGCGCATCACCGTCGTGCCGGCGCAGACGCCCGCGGCCGACGTACTCAAGCTGCGACCCGACGGCATCTTCCTCGCCAACGGCCCCGGTGATCCGGAGCCCTGCGACTACGCGATCGAGTCGACGCGGCAGCTGATCGAGACTGGCATCCCGGTTTTCGGCATCTGCCTGGGTCACCAGATCATGGCGCTCGCTTCGGGCGCGAAGACCTTCAAGATGAAGTTCGGCCACCACGGTGCGAACCATCCCGTGAAGGATCTCGACAACGGCCGGGTGAGCATTACCAGCCAGAACCACGGCTTTGCCGTCGACGAAAAGACTTTGCCCGCCAACCTGCGCCCCACGCACATCAGCCTGTTCGACAATACGCTGCAAGGCTTGGCACGCACCGACAAGCCGGCCTTCTGCTTCCAGGGCCACCCGGAAGCATCGCCCGGCCCGCACGACATCGGCTACCTGTTCGACCGCTTCACGGCACTCATGCAAAGTCACAAAGAAGGACAGAAGAATGCCTAAGCGCACAGACCTCAAGAGCATCCTCATCATCGGCGCCGGGCCGATCATCATCGGCCAGGCCTGCGAATTCGACTACTCCGGGGTGCAAGCCTGCAAGGCGCTGCGCGAGGAGGGCTACAAGGTCATCCTGATCAACAGCAATCCCGCGACGATCATGACCGACCCGGCCACGGCCGACGTTATCTACATCGAGCCGATCACCTGGCCGACGGTCGAGAAGATCATCGCCAAGGAGCGTCCGGATGCGATCCTGCCCACGATGGGCGGACAAACCGCGCTCAACTGCGCGCTCGACCTCTGGCGCAACGGCGTGCTCGACAAGTACAAGGTCGAATTGATCGGTGCAACCCCGGAAGCCATCGACAAGGCCGAGGACCGCCTGAAGTTCAAGGACGCGATGACCAAGATCGGCCTCGGCTCCGCGCGTTCGGGCATCGCCCATTCGCTCGACGAGGCCTGGGCGGTGCAGAAGACCGTCGGCTTCCCGGTAGTGATCCGCCCCAGCTTCACGCTCGGCGGGACCGGCGGCGGAATCGCCTACAACCCGGAAGAGTTCGAGACAATCTGCAAGCGCGGCCTGGAAGCCTCGCCCACCAACGAGTTGCTGATCGAAGAGTCGCTGCTCGGCTGGAAAGAGTACGAGATGGAAGTCGTGCGCGATAAGGCCGACAACTGCATCATCGTGTGCTCGATCGAGAACCTCGACCCGATGGGGGTGCACACCGGCGACTCGATCACCGTCGCACCCGCGCAGACGCTGTCGGACAAGGAATACCAGATCCTGCGCAACGCCTCGCTGGCCGTGCTGCGCGAGATCGGCGTCGACACTGGCGGGTCGAACGTCCAGTTCTCCATCAATCCGAAAGACGGCCGCATGGTCGTCATCGAGATGAATCCGCGGGTCTCGCGTTCGTCCGCGCTGGCCTCCAAGGCTACCGGTTTTCCGATCGCCAAGGTCGCGGCCAAGCTGGCGGTCGGCTACACGCTCGACGAGCTGCGCAACGAGATCACCGGCGGCGCCACTCCCGCGAGCTTCGAGCCCAGCATCGACTACGTGGTCACCAAGATCCCGCGCTTTGCCTTCGAGAAATTCCCGCAGGCCGATTCGCGCCTGACGACGCAGATGAAGTCGGTCGGCGAGGTGATGGCCATGGGCCGCACCTTCCAGGAATCGTTCCAGAAGGCGCTGCGCGGCCTGGAAGTCGGCGTGGACGGTCTCAACGAAAAGACGCAGGACCGCGAAGTGCTCGAAAAGGAACTCGGCGAGCCCGGTCCGGACCGCATCTGGTACGTCGGCGATGCCTTCGCGATGGGCCTGAGCGTGGACGAGGTCTTCGCGCTGACCAAGATCGACCCCTGGTTCCTCGTGCAGATCGAGGAGATCGTGAAGATCGAGCTCGAACTGGAGACCAAGTCGCTCGACGACATCGATCGCGACACGCTGCTTGCGCTGAAGAAGAAGGGCTTCTCCGATCGCCGCCTCGCACGCCAGCTGAAGACCACCGACACCGCGATCCGCGAAAAGCGCCGCGCCCTGGGCGTACGCCCGGTCTACAAGCGCGTGGACACCTGCGCCGCCGAGTTCGCGACCAACACCGCCTACATGTACTCGACCTACGAGGACGAGTGCGAGGCCGAGCCGACCAACAAGAAGAAGATCATGGTGCTTGGCGGCGGACCCAACCGTATCGGCCAAGGCATTGAGTTCGACTATTGCTGCGTGCACGCCGCGCTCGCGATGCGCGAGGATGGTTACGAGACCATCATGGTCAACTGCAATCCAGAGACTGTCTCGACGGACTACGACACCAGTGATCGCCTGTACTTCGAGCCACTGACGCTCGAGGACGTGCTGGAGATTGTCGACAAGGAAAAGCCGACCGGCGTGATCGTGCAGTACGGCGGCCAGACGCCGCTGAAGCTCGCGCTTGACTTGGAGGCCAATGGCGTTCCGATCATCGGTACGAGCCCCGACATGATCGACGCCGCCGAAGACCGCGAACGCTTCCAGAAGCTGCTTCATGAGCTGAAGCTGCGCCAGCCGCCGAACGCGACCGCACGTACCGAGCCCGAGGCGCTGGAAAAGGCGGCCGAGCTGGGCTATCCGCTGGTGGTGCGTCCGAGCTACGTGTTGGGCGGCCGCGCGATGGAGATCGTGCACGAGCAGCGCGACCTGGAGCGCTACATGCGCGAAGCCGTCAAGGTCAGCAACGATTCACCGGTGCTGCTGGACCGCTTCCTGAACGATGCCGTCGAATGCGACGTGGACTGCCTGCGCGATGCCGAAGGCAACACCCTCATCGGTGGCGTGATGGAACACATCGAGCAGGCCGGCGTGCATTCCGGCGACTCCGCATGCTCGCTGCCGCCGTACAGCCTGAAGGCCGAGACGATCGCAGAACTCAAGCGCCAGAGCGCCGCGATGGCCAAGGCGCTGAACGTGGTCGGCCTCATGAACGTGCAGTTCGCGATCCAGGAGAAGGACGGCCAGGATGTCATCTACGTGCTCGAAGTGAATCCTCGTGCCTCGCGCACGGTGCCTTACGTGAGCAAGGCAACGGGCATCCAGCTCGCCAAGGTGGCTGCACGCTGCATGGCGGGCCAGTCGCTGACGGCACAGGGGGTCACGAAGGAAGTGACGCCGCCGTACTTCAGTGTCAAGGAAGCGGTGTTCCCGTTCGTCAAGTTCCCGGGCGTCGACACCATCCTCGGGCCGGAGATGAAGTCGACCGGCGAGGTGATGGGCGTGGGCAAGACCTTCGGCGAAGCCTTCGTGAAGTCGCAGCTTGGTGCGGGCACGCACCTGCCGAAGTCCGGCCGCGTCTTCGTTTCGGTGAAGAACAACGACAAGGCGCGGGCGGTGGAAGTCGCGCGCGGCCTCGCCGCACTGGGCTTCGAACTCATCGCGACCAAGGGCACCGCAGCGGCGATCCAGGCCGCGGGCATCGCCTGCGCGGTGGTCAACAAGGTCACTGAAGGCCGCCCGCACATCGTCGACATGATCAAGAACAACGAGATTGCGCTGGTCATCAACACGGTGGAAGAGCGTCGCAATGCAATCGCCGATTCGCGCCAGATCCGTACCTCGGCGCTCCTGGCCCGGGTGACGACCTTTACGACGATCTTCGGTGCCGAAGCTGCGGTTGAAGGCATGCGGCACATGAAGGATCTGGACGTCATCTCGATCCAGGAAATGCACGCCCAGCTCGCGTAACGGCAAAAGGATGGAATCGCAACTCGTCGAACTCGACTTGGCCAACTGGGGCGGAGCCGTACCCAACGAGGCATGGATCGCCGCGCTCGAGGCCGGCAAGGTGCTGTACTTTCCGCGCCTCGGGTTCGAACTGCTGGCCGACGAGAAGGCCTTGCTGTCGCCGGCAATACTGTCGCCCGATGTGCGCAACATCAGCCTGGACGCGAACGGTCGCATCAAGGGCGTGGCGGGAGACGAGGACCGGCAGCGCGCAGTGGCGGCGATGGTCGGCCGTTTTCGTGCGCAGGCGACGCAGCTGATCCATGGCCTGCTGCCGCACTACACCCCAGCGCTGCGGCTCGCACCGACCAGCTATCGGCCGGCCCAGGTCGAAACCCGCGTCCAGTCGTGGCGGGCCGACGACCGCCGGTTGCATGTAGATGCCTTTCCGTCACGGCCCAACTACGGTGAACGGATCCTTCGTGTGTTCACAAATGCCAATCCCGATGGTGCGCCGCGCGTCTGGCGCGTTGGCGAGCCGTTCGAGACGGTCGCGCAGCGCTTCCTGCCCCGCGCCAAGCCTTATTCGCGCTGGCAGGCGCGCATGCTGCGTACGCTTCGGGTCACCAAGTCGCTGCGCAGCGAGTACGACCATCTCATGCTGCAGTTGCACGACGGCATGAAATCCGACCTGGACTACCAGAAGAACGCCGACCAGCAAACCGTGCCGTTTCCGGCCGGATCGGTCTGGGTCTGCTTTTCCGATCAGACCTCGCACGCCGTCATGTCGGGCCAGTACATGCTGGAGCAGACCCTGCATCTGCCCGCCGCGAGGCAATACAATCCTGATTCGAGCCCGCTCGCCATCCTGAGCCGGCTGACCGGACGCCAGCTCGTCTGAGCTTTCTCTCCCATCGACCGCCGAACGGCAGCGTTCGGCGGTTTCGCTTTCTGGAGCAACCAACGTGGCCACCATACCCATCACCAAGCGTGGCGCAGAAAAGCTGCGCGAAGAACTGCAACGTCTCAAGACGGTCGACCGCCCCTGGGTCATCAACTCGATCGCCGAAGCGCGCGCGCAGGGCGACTTGAGCGAAAACGCCGAATACGAAGCCGCCAAGGATCGCCAGGGCTTCATCGAAGGGCGCATCCAGGACATCGAGGGCAAGCTCTCGGCCGCACAGATCATCGATCCGACCCAACTCGACGCTGGCGGCAAAGTGGTGTTCGGATCCACTGTCGAACTTGAGGATGAGAAGACGGGTGAAGCCGTCAAGTACCAGATCGTCGGCGAAGACGAAGCCGACCTGAAGCTGGGCCTCATCAACGTCTCCAGCCCCATCGCACGTGCGCTGATCGGCAAGGAAGAGGGCGATACAGCCGAGGTGCAGGCGCCGGGCGGTGTCAAGCGCTACGAGATCGTCGCCGTCAGCTACCTCTGAGCCGGCGGGCGTCATGAAGGACCGTATCGCGCTTTTGCTCGCCGCCTTCTGGTGGGGCAGCCTGACGACGATCGGATTCCTCGTGGTGCCAATGCTCTTCGCCCGGCTCGGCAACCCCTCGGTTGCCGGCAACTTTGCCGGGCAGTTGTTCGCGGCGCAGACCTGGGTGGCCCTGGGTTGCGGTCTGGTGCTGCTGGTTCACTTCCGCGCAAAAGGTGGGGATCGGGTGGATGGCCCCGCACGAACCGCGATTTTCCTGGTCATCACGGCGCTGTTGCTGGCGCTGCTTCAGCAATATGCCGTCTCCCCCCGCATCCTCGCTCGGGAGAACCTCAGGCTTTGGCACTCGCTCGGAAGTGCCATGTACCTCGGTCAGTGGGTGTGCGCGGGCGTCCTGCTCTGGCGCATGGGACGCCGCCAGGGCTGATCAGGCCTTCCAGAACTGCGTGATCCAGCGCGCCGGCCGGATGAACCGGAAGCGCCGATTGCGCCGTCCGGCCAACGCATCAGGCGGATTGCATTCCCCGTGGAAGACCATGATCCTGGCGCCTTCCGGCACGAAGGGCTCGCGCCAGTAGTTGGTTGGCCACATCGGAATGCCGTGGTACTTGAAGCTCGGGCACCATGTCTCGGGCCAGTAGGCGAGCGTTCCCTTGCGATACATGAAGTCCGACAGATAGGTCTGTTCGTTGCGGAACTCGGCCTGCACGGCGTCCATGTTCTGGCGGAAATAGGCGAGCACGTCGGGGTGCGCGCCGAGTTCGAAGCGGTACACCGACGAGTTGCCGGTGATGCGCCGCCGACGCCAGGGGCGCTCGTAGTCGTGAATGATCAGGAACTCGCCGGGATACTCGAAGAATTCATCCAGACTGCCCACGATGACGACGTCGAGATCGACGAAGAGTGCCGTGCCGCGCAGGCCATGAAGGTCCTGCTCGAAGGTAGTCAGCTTCTTCCATGCGCGATCGACCTGTCCCGGCGCCAGTTCCAGGTCCAGCGGGGGGATCGGATAGCACTCGACTTCCTTGCGGATGCCCTTGCTGTCATCGGTCAGGCAGACGAACTTGAAGTCGCCGCTCAGGTGACGGCGCACCATCGCGTAGAGACGATTGACGTAGTCGGGACCGTACTTCGTGCCCCATTTCATGCACAGGATGTGCCGCTGCGGTCCGGCCGCTGTCTCGCTCCGCATCCTCAATCCGCCTGGCGCCGCTTCTTGACCGACAGCGGCTTCCGGGCCTTGGCGCGCTTGATCGTACCGCCGGGCGTCAGCCGCTGGTTGCCGAGGACGCGCAGGGTCTTGATCTCGGGCCGTTGGCCGGCACGCTTGCTGTACTTGATGACCTTGACGTCGCGCGGGCCGGGCATGCGGTCTTCGTCGATGGCCCGTTCCTTCTCCGGAATCGGCCGCCAGAGGACGAGCAGCTTGCCGATGTGCTGAATCGGCGCGGCGTCCAGTTCGTCGGCCAGGGCCTGGAGCATGGCTTCGCGGGCGGGGCGGTCGTCGGAAAACACGCGCACCTTGATCAGGCCGTGGGCCTTGAGCGCGGCGTCGGCTTCCTTCTTGACGGCCGGCGTCAGCCCGTCGCCGCCGATCATGACGATCGGGTCCAGGTGGTGCGCTTCGGAGCGGTGCACCTTGCGCTGCGCAGGGGTAAGTTGAATGGCGGGCATCCCCGTATTATCGAGTGTCAATGAATCCGAAACCGAAAAGCAAGAAGGTCAACAAGGCGTGGCTGCACGATCACATCAATGATCCCTACGTCAAGCTGGCCACCCGGGAGGGCTATCGAGCGCGAGCCGCTTACAAACTCAAGGAAATCGACGAGACGCTGGGCCTGATCAAGCCGGGCCAGTTGGTCGTCGACCTGGGTTCGACGCCCGGTGCGTGGAGCCAGTATGTGCGGCGTCGGATGTCGCCGGGCGGCGCGGCTTCGGGCGAGCTGGCCGGAACCATCATCGCGCTCGACATCCTGCCCATGGAGCCGATCGAGGGCGTGACCTTCCTGCAGGGCGACTTCCGTGAAGATGAGGTGCTGGAACGACTTTCCGGGGTGATGGGCGGACGACTGGCCGATGTCGTCGTGTCCGACATGGCGCCGAACCTGTCAGGAATCGCGTCCGCAGACGCCGCGCGCATCTCGAACCTGATCGAGCTTGCGATCGACTTCGCGCACCACCACATGAAGCCGGAGGGCGCGCTGGTCGCCAAGCTGTTCCATGGCAGCGGTTACAGCGAGTTGACGAAGCTTTTCAAGGACAACTTCCGAGTCGTCAAGCCGATCAAACCCAAGGCTTCGCGCGACAAATCTTCGGAAACCTTTATGGTGGGAATCGGGCTCAAGGCGGCGGATACGAATTGATACGCCCGCCGGCGCCGCACGCGCGTGCCTAAGACCGCTCGCACCCTATGGCTGCTATAGGGAAATCAGCCTCTTTCGCGGGTTGAAAAGCCTAAAATAGCCGCAAATTGCGTGCCTCAGCGCGTTTTGTTTTTTCATACCACGCGCTTTCGACTGGAGCTTCGTTTGAACAATCAGTGGTTTTCCAAAGTTGCCGTCTGGCTCGTCATTGCGATGGTGTTGTTCACTGTGTTCAAGCAGTTCGACACTCGCGGCGTCGCCGGCGCAGGCAACATCGGCTATTCCGACTTCCTCGAGGAAGTGCGCAACAACCGCATCAAGAGTGCCACGATCCAGGAAGGCCAGGGCGGCAGCGAGATCGTCGCGATCACCAATGACGACCGCAAGATCCGCACGACGGCCACCTATCTCGACCGCGGCCTGGTCGGCGACCTGATCGCCAACAACGTCAAGTTCGACGTCAAGCCGCGCGAAGAGGGCTCGCTCCTCATGACGCTTCTCGTGAGCTGGGGTCCGATGCTGCTACTCATCGGCGTCTGGGTCTACTTCATGCGCCAGATGCAGGGCGGCGGCAAGGGCGGTGCCTTCAGCTTCGGCAAGAGCAAGGCCCGAATGCTCGACGAGAACAACAACCAGGTCACCTTCGCCGACGTCGCGGGCTGCGACGAGGCCAAGGAGGAAGTGAAGGAGGTCGTCGACTTCCTGAAGGACCCGGCCAAGTTCCAGAAACTTGGCGGGCGCATTCCGCGCGGCCTGCTGCTGGTCGGCCCTCCCGGCACCGGCAAGACCCTGCTGGCAAAGAGCATCGCCGGCGAGGCCAAGGTTCCCTTCTTCTCGATCTCCGGCTCCGACTTCGTCGAAATGTTCGTCGGCGTGGGTGCGGCCCGCGTCCGCGACATGTTCGAGAACGCCAAGAAGAACGCCCCCTGCATCATCTTCATCGATGAAATCGATGCCGTCGGTCGCCAGCGTGGTGCCGGCCTCGGCGGCGGCAACGACGAGCGCGAGCAGACGCTCAACCAGATGCTGGTCGAGATGGACGGTTTCGAAACCAACCTCGGCGTGATCGTGGTGGCCGCGACGAACCGTCCGGACATCCTTGACGCCGCTTTGCTTCGTCCGGGCCGCTTCGACCGCCAGGTCTACGTCACGCTGCCGGACATCCGCGGCCGCGAGCAGATCCTCAACGTCCATATGCGCAAGGTGCCGTTGGGCCAGGACGTGAACCCCAGCATCATCGCGCGCGGTACGCCCGGTATGTCGGGCGCCGATCTGGCCAACCTGTGCAACGAAGCGGCACTGATGGCCGCTCGCCGCAATGCGCGCGTCGTCGAGATGCAGGACTTCGAGAAGGCCAAGGACAAGATCTTCATGGGCCCCGAGCGCAAGAGCATGGTCATGCCCGAGGAAGAGCGCCGCAACACGGCCTATCACGAGTCTGGCCACGCGCTCATCGGCAAGCTGCTGCCCAAGTGCGACCCGGTCCACAAGGTGACGATCATCCCGCGCGGACGTGCTCTCGGCGTGACCATGAGCCTGCCCGCGCAGGACCGCTACAGCTACGACCGCGAATACATGCTGAACCAGATCAGCATGCTGTTCGGTGGCCGAATCGCCGAAGAAGTGTTCATGCACCAGATGACCACCGGCGCCAGCAACGACTTCGAACGCGCCACGCAGATCGCCCGCGACATGGTGATGCGCTACGGCATGACCGAATCGCTGGGCCCGATGGTCTACGCGGAGAACGAGGGCGAAGTGTTCCTCGGCCGCTCAGTCACCAAGACCACGAACATGAGCGAGTCGACCATGCAGAAGGTCGACGCCGAGGTGCGTCGCATCATCGACGAGCAGTACGCCCTGGCGCGCCGCCTGATCGAGGAGAACAGCGACAAGATGCACGCGATGGCGAAGGCCCTGCTCGAATGGGAAACCATCGACACCGAGCAACTCGACGACATCATGGCCGGCCGCGCGCCGCGTCCGCCGAAGGATTGGACCCCGCGCATCCCGCCCTCTGGCAGTGGCGGTGGCAGCGGTGGTACGCCGGCGGTGAATCCCGATCCGGCGCCGACCGCGGCTTGAGCATGACGCTCTGGCGATCAACGGGGCCTCTGGCCCCGTTTTTTCTTGGGGACGAGGCATGACGGCGGTTTGGCGCACCACGCGCTTTGCCATCGACCTGGCGCAGCCAAGGGTCATGGGCATCGTAAACGTCACGCCCGATTCCTTTTCCGACGGAGGCGCTCATGCGTCGACCGAGTCCGCCGTGCGCCATTGCGCGCAATTGGTCGACGAGGGCGCGGACATCCTGGACATCGGCGGTGAATCGACACGCCCAGGGAGTCCCGCCGTGCCGCTCGACGCCGAACTGGCGCGCGTGCTGCCGGTGGTGCGCGAAGCGGTGAAGCTGGGTATCCCCGTCTCCGTCGATACCTACAAGGCCGAAGTGATGCGCGCAGTACTGGACCTCGGCGTGGACATGATCAATGACGTCTGGGCGTTGCGCCGACCGGGTGCGCTGGAAGCCGTTGCGGCGCATCCCACGTGCGGCATCTGCTTGATGCACATGCATCGCGATCCCCAGACCATGCAGACGGCCCCGATGCAGGGCGACGTGGTGCCGGCGGTTCGCTCATTTCTCGAGGAGCAGGCAAGGGCACTGTTGGCGCGCGGCGTCGGCGCTGCCCGCATCGTGCTCGATCCGGGCATTGGATTCGGCAAGACCGTCGCGCAGAATTTCGCCTTGCTTGCGCGGCAGCGTGAATTGGTCGCCGCGGGTTGGCCCGTGCTCGCCGGTTGGTCGCGAAAGTCGTCGCTCGGCGCGGTCACAGGCATCGAAGAGGCTGGCGAACGCATGGTGCCCAGCGTGGCTGCCGCCGTGCTGTCGGTGGAGCAGGGCGCCGCGATCGTCCGCGTGCATGATGTGCGCGAAACCGTGGCTGCACTGGCCGTGTGGCGCGCCATGAAACGAGAACAACAAGGACAGGAGTCAAAACAATGACAAGGGAATATTTCGGCACCGACGGCATCCGTGGAACGGTCGGCCAGGCGCCCATCACACCCGACTTCGTGCTGCGCCTCGCGCATGCCGTGGGACGCGTTCTCAAGAGGACAGAGTCGCGTCCTACCGTGCTGATCGGCAAGGACACACGCATTTCCGGCTACATGCTCGAATCGGCGCTGGAGTCGGGCTTCAACTCTGCCGGCGTGGACGTGGTGCTGCTCGGCCCGTTGCCGACGCCCGGCGTGGCCTACCTGACGCGCGCGCAACGTGCGAGCCTGGGGGTGGTGATCAGCGCGAGCCACAACGCCTATCCGGACAACGGCATCAAGTTCTTCAGCGCGCATGGCACCAAGCTCAGCGACCAGTGGGAGTTGGCTGTCGAGGCCGCCCTGCAGGAGTCGCCGGTGTGGGTCGACTCCAGGAACCTCGGCAAGGCGCGCCGCCTCAACGACGCGCCCGGGCGCTACATCGAGTTCTGCAAGAGCACCTTTGCCAACGACCTGACCCTGCGCGGCCACAAGCTCGTTGTCGATGCGGCGCACGGCGCGGCCTACCAAGTGGCGCCGGCCGTGTTCCATGAACTGGGGGCCGAGGTGTCGAGCATCGGGTGTGCGCCTGACGGGCTCAACATCAACAAGGGCTTTGGCGCGACCCACCCCCAGGCGCTGATCGATACGGTCAAGGCGCAAGGTGCCGAGTACGGCATCGCACTCGATGGCGATGCCGATCGGCTGCAACTGGTCGATGCGAGCGGACGCCTGTTCAATGGCGACGAACTGCTGTACTTGATGACGATGGAGCGCATCGCGCGCGGCGAAAAGCCGGCAGGCGTCGTTGGCACCCTGATGACCAACAAGGCCGTCGAGATGGCGCTCAAGAAGCAGGGCATCGAGTTCGTGCGGGCGAAGGTCGGCGACCGCTACGTGCTCGAGGAACTCGAGAAGCGCGGCTGGCTGCTCGGCGGGGAAGGCTCCGGCCATTTGCTGGCCCTCGACCGTCATACGACAGGCGACGGCATCGTCAGTGCATTGCAGGTGCTGCAGGCCTGCGTGCGGAGCGGCAAGGGCGTCGGCGAACTGCTGGCCGGCGTTGCGTTGTATCCGCAGACGCTCATCAACGTGCGTCTTGCCGAGGGACAGGACTGGACGTCCAGCAAGGGGCTCGCGGCCGAGACGCAACGCGCCGAGGCTGAACTGGGCGACGCGGGCCGAGTGCTGATCCGCGCCAGCGGTACCGAGCCGTTGCTGCGCGTCATGGTCGAGGCGCGCGACGCAGCGCAGGCCGAGGCTTGCGCGCAGCGCCTGGTCGCGGCCGTGCAGGAAGGTTGAGCGAGATGGTCGATGTGGTGATGGCGGACTACCGCAACCCTGCGCATGCGCGCGCACTCGTCGACCTGCTGGATGCCTACGCGCGCGATCCCGCAGGTGGAGGCACGCCGCTGGCAGCGCATGCCATGTCGAATCTGCCCGAGGCACTCGCGGCTCGGCCCCAGGCCTTCAGCGTGCTTGCCTACGATGGTGAGCAGCCAGTAGGGTTGATCAATTGCATCGAGGGCTTTTCCACCTTTGCCTGCCAGCCGCTCGTGAACGTCCATGATGTGGTCGTCCTGGCCAGCCATCGAGGGAAGCGGGTGACGCAGCGCATGCTCGCCCGGGTGGTAGAAGAGGCGCGCCGCCGCGGTGCCTGCAAGCTCACGCTCGAGGTGCTGTCAGGGAATCAAAGCGCATTGCGTGCCTACGAGCGCGAGGGTTTCGCGAGCTACCAGCTCGATCCCGCCTTCGGTTCCGCGATGTTCCTGCAGAAGAAGCTCTGACGCGGAATGCTTGAAGCCGGCCGCGAAGCGTGGCCCGTTGGTGAAACGCCGCGGAGCCGGCTTCGCCGGTCCGCTGGTGTTGCCCCCGGCTGGGGGTGGGCGCCCGACACGAAGTGCGGGCAACTTGGGGGCGAGCTCTAGAACCGAGTGACAGGCATGGCCTCGTCACCCTTGCTGGGGGCGTACTTGCCCAGTTCCCACTTCGCGATCGCATTGCGGTGCACTTCGTCCGGACCGTCGGCAAAGCGCAGCGTGCGGGCACCGGCGTAGGCGTAGGCGAGCGGGAAGTCATCGCACATGCCGCCGCCGCCGTGCACTTGCATGGCCCAGTCGATCACCTGGCAAGCCATGCTTGGCGCGACCACCTTGATCATCGCGATCTCGGTCTTGGCAACCTTGTTGCCGGCCACGTCCATCAGCCACGCGGCCTTGAGCGTCAGCAGGCGTGCCATGTCGATCTTGCAGCGCGCTTCGGCGATGCGTTCCTGCGTCACGGTCTGCGAAGCGACGGTCTTGCCGAAGGCCACACGCGAGGAGGCCCGCTTGCACATGAGTTCCAGCGCGCGCTCGGCCAGGCCGATCAGTCGCATGCAGTGGTGGATGCGTCCCGGGCCGAGGCGGCCCTGGGCGATCTCGAAGCCGCGACCCTCGCCGAGCAGGATGTTGCCCACCGGAACGCGAACATTCTCGAAGTACATCTCCACGTGGCCGTGCGGCGCGTCGTCGTAGCCCATGACGTTGAGCGGGCGCACGATGCGGATGCCCTTGGCGTCAGCCGGCACGATGACCATGCTCTGCTGGGAATGGCGGGGCGCATCGGGTTCCGACTTGCCCATCGTGATGAACACCTTGCAGCGCGGATCGGCGGCGCCCGAGATCCACCACTTGCGGCCGTTGATCACGTACTCGTCGCCCTGGCGCTCGATGCGGGTCGCGATGTTGGTCGCATCGCTGGAAGCCACGTCGGGCTCGGTCATGGCGAAGGCCGAACGGATCTCGCCTTCGAGCAGCGGCTTGAGCCAGCGCGCCTTGATCTCGTCCGAGCCGTAGCGCGCGATGGTTTCCATGTTGCCGGTATCGGGCGCCGAGCAGTTGAAGGCTTCGCTCGCCCATGGCACCCGGCCCATGATCTCGGCCAGCGGCGCGTATTCCTGGTTCGTCAGGCCGGCGCCGTCGTAGCCCGAGGCGGCCGCGCTGTCGACGGGCAGGAACAGGTTCCACAGGCCCTGTGCCTTGGCCTTGACCTTGAGCTTCTCGACGGTCTGGAGCGCGGTCCAGCGCTTGCCCGCTGCCGTGTTGGCGGCCAGCTCGGCCGAGTACTCAGCCTCGGCGGGGTAGATGTAGTCCTCCATGAAAGCACTGACGCGCTTTTGAAGCTCTTTGGTTTTGGCCGAGTATTCGAAGTCCATGTCGTCTCCAGGTGGGTAAGGGGTCAGGCGGCCGCTGCCGCGCCGATCATGCGTTCTTGGCGAATTGCCAGGCCATTTCGGCCATCGGTCGCGCACCGCGGCCCGAGGCCACGGCTTGTTCGCTCGATGCGGTGCCGGCCTCGACCCGCTTCGCGATCCCTTGCAGGATCGCCGCGATGCGGAACATGTTGTAGGCCAGGTAGAAGTTCCAGTCGGGCGCCAGCGCCTCCGGCGTCGTGAGGCCGGTGCGGTCGCAGTAGCGCTGGATGTATTCGCTTTCCGTCGGGATGCCGAGGCTCTCCAGGTCGAGGCCGCCGATGCCACGCGACATCGCGTGCGGTATGTGCCAGGCCATGCAGTGGTAGCTGAAGTCGGCCAGCGGATGGCCCAGCGTCGACAGTTCCCAGTCGAGGACGGCGATCGCGCGGGGCTCCGTGGGGTGGAACATCACGTTGTCCAGGCGGAAATCGCCGTGCACGATCGAGCTCATCTTTTCGTCGCGTGCGCTTTCCGGAATGTGCGCCGGCAGCCACTCCATGAGTCGATCCATCTCGGGGATCGGCTGCGTGATCGATGCGACGTACTGCTTGCTCCAGCGGCCGATCTGGCGCTCGAAGTAGTTGCCGGGCTTGCCGTAGTCGGCCAGGCCCCGTTCGGCGAACTTCACGGTGTGCAGCGCGGCGATCACGCGGTTCATCTCATCGTAGATGGCGGCGCGCCCTGCGTTGTCCATGTCGGGCAGGGACTGGTCCCACAGCACGCGGCCGGCCATGAACTCCATCACGTAGAACGCGCGGCCGATCACGCCTTCGTCTTCGCAGAGGCAGTACATCCGCGGCACCGGAACGTCGGTGCCCGCGAGGCCGCTCATGACCTTGAACTCGCGCTCGACCGCATGCGCGGAGGGCAGCAGCTTGGCGACCGGCCCCGGCTTGGCGCGCATCACGTAACTTTGCGACGGCGTGATGAGCTTGTAGGTCGGGTTGGACTGTCCGCCCTTGAACATCTCGACCGTGAGTGGTCCCTTGAAGCCGTCGAGATTGGTCTCGAGCCATGCGGTGAGCGCGTCGATGTCGACGAGGTGCTGCTGGGAGACGGCACGCGTACCGATGAATTTGTCGAAGTCCTGGGTCATGTCTCTGGATGTCTCCGGATTTATTGGTCGTCGGCTTCCGAGATGCGCATCAGCGCGGCGCGGTCCAGGACCACGAGGCCGCCCGGTTCGATGCGTATCGCTTCCTCGCGCTCCATCGCCTTGAGTTCCTGGTTGACGCGCTGGCGCGATGCGCCCAGCAATTGCGCCAGTTCTTCCTGCGCGAGATGCAGGCCGATGCGCATCTGGCTGCCGTCCGCAAGATTCGGCACGCCATAGCTGCGGACCAGGTGGATGAGCTGCTTGGCCAGCCGCGCGCGCAGGGGCAGGGTGTTGAGGTCTTCCACCAGCCCGAAGAGCTGTCGAATGCGCCTGGCCTGCAGGCGCATCAGCGCTTCGTAGAGTTCGACGTGGTTCGAGAGGATCTTCTGGAAGTCCGCACGCGCCACGCAGAGGATCGTGGTGTCGCCGTGCGCATAGGCATCGTGCGTGCGCCGGTCCCCGTCGAACATCGCCACGTCGCCGAACCAGATGCCCGGCTCCACGTAGGTCAGCGTCACCTGCTTGCCCGACACCGCTGTCGAACTCACCCGCACCGCGCCCTTCGCGCAGGCGATCCACTGCTCCGGCGGATCGCCTCGTGCGGAGATCAGCTCGCCGTCCTTGTAGCGTTTGACGAAAGTACATCGGAGGATGTCGTGGCGCAGTGATGGGGAGAGAGAAGAGAACCAGCGACCACCGTTGATCGCTTCACGTTCTTCGATGGTAAGAATGGGGTCGTCCATGGACTGTCCTGTCGGTGACTGAAAAGCTAGGGGTTGTCACGAGCGTGACCAGCCCCGTCATTCGTAGCGCGGCGTCTGCTTGGAGAGGAATGCGGCGATGCCGATGCCCGCGTTGGCGTGGTGAAGATTGCGCACGAAGTGATCGCGCTCCTGCGACAGATGCGAGACCAGCGACGCGCCGCGCGCTTCGCTGAGCAGTTCCTTGATGCTGGCCAGTGCATTCGGCGCGCGCGCATTGAGCTTCTCCGCGAGCGCGAGCGCGGCCGCCAGCGCCTGGCCACTTTCGGTGATCTCGTTGATCAGCCCGAGCGCGTGCAGGCGCGATGCGTCCAGGCGTTCGCCAAGCATCAGCCATTCGCTGGCCAGTTGGCGCGGCAACGCCTGCCCCAGATGCCAGCTCAGCCCGCCGTCCGGCGACAACGCGACATTGCTGTAGGAGGCGGCGAATACGGCGTCGCGTGCCGAGACGACGAAATCACAGGCCAATGCCAGGGAGAAACCCGCACCGGCCGCCGCGCCTTCGACGGCCGCGATGATGGGCTTGGGGAAGGCGCGGATCGAATCGACCCAGTTGTGCAGGGCGTCGATGCTCTCGGCCTGCACGGAGGGATCTCGGTCGCGGTTGGCCGACAGCCGCTGCAGCGAGCCGCCCGCACAGAACCACTTGCCTTCGCCGACGAGGATGACGCTGCGGACCTCGTCGCTGTTCTCGGCACCGTTGAGCGCCTCGATGCCGGCCGCGTACATCTCGGGACCCAGTGCGTTGCGTTGGGAGGGATTGGAGAGCGTGAGCACCATCGTGCGGCCCTCGGTCGTGCTCTTCAGTTCTGCGGTCATGGGTGTCTTACTCTTCTTGATGGGTGAGGCTCAGGCCGAGGGCGCCACGGCGGCGCAACCACGGGCTCGGGCGATAGCGGGGATCGCCGTAGACGGTCTGAAGGTTGAACAGGATCTCGAGCACGTTGGTCGGGCCGTACAGATCACCCATGGCCAACGGCCCTTGCGGATAGCCGAGCCCAAGTCGAACGGCCGTATCGAGATCGGCCGGCGAGCAGACGCCTTGCTGGCACATGTCGCAGGCGATGTTCACGATCGTCGCAACGACGCGCTGCGTGACGAAGCCGCCGCTGTCGCGAATCACGCTGACGGCCTTGCCATCGCGCGCGAACAGTGCGTGCGCCGCATCACGCATGTCGCGCCGGGTCGCGGGATTGGTCGCCAGCACGCGGCGCTTGGTCGCTACGTCGTCGACCATCATGTCGATGCCGACGGTGCGCGTGGCATCGAGGCGCTCGACCGCGGCTACGGTGGTGACATCGAAGCCCAGCGGCGCGACGAGGATCAGCGCCGCGCTGGAAGGCGTGGCGCCGCTTTCGAGTTGCGCCCCCAGTGCATGGATCAGGCGCAGCAATTCCGGCCGGCGAGCCGCGCGGGGCGACACCCAGACCGAGGGCGTCGCATCGACCTTCGGCACCGGCGGCTCCGTGACCTGCTCCATTGCACCGTCGGCGTAGCGATAGAAGCCTTCGCCTGTTTTGCGTCCCAGCGCGCCCGCGGCCAGGCGTTGCGCCGTGATCACGCTCGGGCGATAGCGCGGTTCTTCGTAGTACTGGCGATAGATCGACTCCATCACCGGATGCGAGACGTCGAGCGCGGTCAGGTCGAGCAGTTCGAAAGGCCCGAGACGAAAACCAGCCTGGTCCCTGAGGATGCGGTCGATCGTGGCGAAGTCCGCCACGCTTTCACCGGCGATGCGCAGCGCTTCGGTGCCGTAGCCGCGTCCTGCGTGGTTGACGATGAAGCCGGGCGTGTCCTTCGCCTGCACGGCGCTGTGACCCATCTGCGTGGCATACCCTGCGAGCTGCTTGCAGACTTCGGCATCTGTCTTGAAGCCGGCCACCACCTCCACGACCTTCATCAGCGGCACAGGATTGAAGAAATGGAACCCCGCCATGCGCTCGGGATGCTTCATCACCGCCGCGACGGCGGTGACGGACAGCGAGGAGGTGTTGGTGACCAGCGTGGCGGTGGGCGCCACGACGGCTTCCAGTTCCTTGAACAGCTTGCGCTTGACCTCCAGGTCTTCGACCACGGCCTCGATCACCAGATCGCAGCCCGCGAGTGCCTCCACCGAATCGACTGCGTGGACCCGCGCGGACAAGGCATCGCGTTGTGCGGCATCCAGCTTGCCTTTCTCCAGCAGCTTCTGCCATTGGGCGAGGATCGCATCGCGTCCACGCGCGGCTGCGCCCGCGAAGCTGTCGACCAAATGGACCTCGCTGCCGGCCTGTGCAGCGATCTGCGCAATGCCGCGCCCCATGGCGCCAGCGCCGATTACACCTATGTTGGAAAAGTTCACAGTCATTTGATAATTGTCTCTCGCTGAAAGATCGCCTCTGACCCTCATGTCAGAATGCGTTAACTTTTGATTGCTAATTGCAGCCCATTTTGCAGTTCCCACGCTTAGCGGCGAGCCTGTTTCTACTCGGGCTGGCCCTTGAATCATCCGCCTTGACGATCGGTCGGCCGCAAGGGGCTGTCTGGATCGGCAAGCCGATGGACGTGGCGATCCCGCTGTCGCTGGATTCGGCGGAGTCGGGCGGGTCCTTGTGCCTCGAGGCGACCGTCCTGCAAGGCGACACGCCCATCTCCGACCGGCGTGTGACTGTATCCCTCGAACCGGGAGCGGGTCCTGGCAATCCCAACATGCGCATCCGATCCACCGTTCCGATGGAGGAGCCGGTGGTCACCGTCACGGTGCGCGCGGGCTGCGAGATGAAGTCGACGCGCAGCTATGTGCTGCTGGCCGACGTGCCCACCGATGTCGCATTGCCGGGGGTCGTGGCATCCGGGGCCCGGTCTTTCTCATCGGACGCTGGTGCGCCGACCGCGAGGCCTGTTCCACGCCCAGTCGCGCGCAATTCGAATGGGGGCACGGGCTCCGCCGAGAGCGCGCGAGTGAGGACGGCGCAACGCAGCACGCCTCCGAGGGACGAGGGCTCACCCGACGCGGAAGCGCCAGCGCCGCGTCGCGCTCCGGCGGTCGCTGCGCCGGTTGCGCCGCGCCGTGCTACCGCCCCGAAGGCGTCCGCGGCGCCTCAGGTCGCTCCCGCAGCGCCGGCAGCACCCGCTCCGGCTCTCAAGCAAGAGGCTGCGGCAGGCGGCTCGCGCCTGCGCGTCGAGCCGCTGGAACCCCAGGTCACGAGGGAGGCCGGCCTCAAGACCACGACGGAACTGAGGCTACCTGCCGTGGAAGATCCCGGGCGGCGTGCCGCTGCGGCGGCGCTCTGGAGCGCCATGAATCCGCAACCCCAGGAGGCGCAGCGCGAAGCCCAGCACGCAAAGGACATGGATGCCACGCTCGCCGCATTGCGCGAGCAGACCGCGCAGAACCAGCGCGCGCTCTTGGAACTGCGCAGCGAACTGACCCAGGCGCGCGAAAGCCAGTTCCGCAATCCGCTCGTCTATACCTTGATCGTCTTGCTGCTGCTGGCGCTCATCGGCATGTTGCTGCTGTGGCGCCTCGCGCGACGCCCGGCCGCACCCGCCTGGTGGGGCGAGGCGCCGCCTCCGAAGGGCGAAGGTGTCCGCAGGCGCCTGCCGAAGCGGGGGGTGCTGGACGACGAGATGGACCTGGACTCGGAGCCGGACGCGCCGCCCCCCCGACGCAGTGCCAGCACGGGCAGGACCTTCGTGCCGACGCCGTTCGCGCCGCTCGAACCCAACGTCCCCGACGACAGCGGCTTCGACGAGCCCCTGCCGCACCCCGTGCGCACTTTCGACAACGCCCCGGTGCGACCGGTCAACACCGAAGAGCTGTTCGACGTCCAGCAGCAATCGGACTTCTTCCTCTCGCTCGGCCAGCATGACCAGGCGATCGCCGTGCTGCGCGAGCACATCGCTGCCAATCCCGGCACCAGCGCGCTGGCCTACCTCGACCTGCTGCGCATCTTCCATTCGCTCGAGCGCAAGGAAGACTACGCGCGGCTGGCCGAAGAGTTCGAACGCGCCTTCAATGCCGACGTACCGGCCTTCGTCCACTTCACCGAAGCCGGCAAGGGGCTGGAGCATTACCGCAGCGCCTTGGCGCGCATCGAAACACAATGGCCGGCGCCAGGGACCCTGGCGCTGATCGAGGAACTGATCTTCCGCAAGCCCGGCGTCCACGAGGAAGGTGCATTCGATCTCGCCGCGTACCAGGAACTGCTGCTTCTCTACGCCGTGGCCAAGGAGGTGATCGACCCCGACAGTGCGCCGCCTGCGCCTGTCACGCCGCATTCGTTTGTCGACACCTTCGGCCACGAAGAGATGCCGACGGCGACGCCACCCCTCGAGGTCGATACCCAGCCTCCGGCCCTGCACGATGATGGTCCGGTGCTGCCGCCCTCGATCTATGGCGTGATCGATGATGGCCTGCATCACGACACGGTGATGGTTCCGGATGCACCGGTACCGATTCCCCCCACAGGCGAAGCGCCGCCTCGCGCGAAGCCCACTATCGACCTGGATCTCGCCGAATTCGACAAGACGGCCTACGAGACCATGCCGACGCCGATCGAAACGCCCAAGCCGTCCCCGGCGCCTTCGACCGATCCGCATGTGATCGACTTCGATCTGTTCGACCCGAACACCGAAGCGGAGATCGCTCCGCGACCGGTCATCAAGCGCTGAAGGCAGGGGCACGGCGCTGTGCCCTGTCCACTGCTGCGCTGAGCGTCAGCGCCACGAGCACCATGGCCAATCCCACCCAGTTCATCCATGCGATCGCATCATTGGCGAGGAGCCAGCCGCCGGCCCCGGCGCCGACAGCCTGTCCGATGTAGATGCCGGAACTGTTCAGCGCCACCGAGCCCGGTGCGAGCGCGGGCGACATCGAGACCAGGCGCGCTTGCTGCGCCGAATTGGTCGCGAAGCAGCCCAGGCCCCACGGAGTCAGAAGGAGCGCCAGCCAGGCGAGCGTGACGCCGAGCGGCCATAGAAGCAGGCTCAGCGCGATCAGCGACGTGGTGAGCAGCACCATGCGAGGCGCGCCGACGCGGTCGATATGCCGGCTCACGAGCATGTTGCCCACGAGTCCGCAGGCGCCGAACCACGCCCACATAAGTCCCAACTGCGTGGCGTCGGCATGGAGCGTCTGCTTGAGGATCGGCGCGAAATAGCTGAACAGCACGAACTGGCCCGCGCCCTGCAAAGCGGTGACGGACACGACGCCCATCAGCAGGGGACTCTTGAGCACTCGCCCCCAGGCCTCACGCGACAGGGCCGCGGGCCGGATGCCTGTGGGAAGCTTCAGCCAGATCCAGACCGCGCTGATGACCGAGAGGGCGGTGATCACCGCGAATGCCGTCCGCCATCCGAAATGTCCTCCAACCACCGCGCCGATCGGAAGGCCCAGCACCGACGCCATGGACCATCCGAGGAAGACAAAGGTAACGGCGCGCCCGCGCTGATCCGGCGGCACCAGCAAGCCGACGCATGCGGCCGCCTGCGGCGTGAATATCGCGGGTGCAATCACCGTGAGCATGCGAACCATCAACAGGCCGCCGAAGCTCGGCATCAGCGTGGCGACGAGGTGTCCGGCGCCATACCAGAGCATGGTGCAGGCCAGCAGCAGCCGGCGGTCCCAGCCCGCGACCACGGCGGCAAGCAAAGGAGCACCCAGGCACATCACGACGGCGCCGGCCGTGATCAACTGGCCGGCCGTCGCCGCGCTGACGTCCAGCGACGTGCTGAGCTCGTTGAGCGTGCCGGGCACCACCATCACGCCCGTGCCGATCACGAAATTGCCTGCCAGCAGGGCCCACAACGAGGCCGGCAGTGCAGGCCGCTTCAACGGCGGACCTGCAGAGCGCCGGGGTTGACGATGTTCGTCGGATTGCCCTTGATGAAACTGACGACGTTGTCGAAAGCCTGCCCGAAGTACATCTCGTAGCTGTCCTGCTCCACGTAGCCGATGTGCGGCGTGCAGATGCAGTTCTCGAGACGGAGGAGCGCATGGCCCTGCAATGGCGGTTCGCTCTCGAAGACATCGATCGCCGCCAGCCCGGGCCGACCGCGATTGAGCGCGGCGAGAAGGGCGTCCTGCTCCACCAGCTCGGCGCGCGAGGTATTCACGAACAGCGCAGTGGGCTTCATCCGCGAAAGATCCTCGAGCGTGACCAGACCGCGCGTCTCCTCCGTCAGCCGCAGGTGCACCGACAACACGTCGGCCGCGGCGAAGAAGGCTTCCTGGTTCGGTGCCACCTGGAATCCGTCGGACCTGGCCTTGGCGCAGCTCTGCTCGCGACCCCAGATCACCACTTGCATCCCGAAGGCCTGGCCGTAGCGCGCGACCAGCTGGCCGATGCGCCCGTAACCCCAGATGCAGAGCGTCTTGCCCTTGAGCACCGAGCCGAGTCCGAAGTTCGGTGGCATCGATGCGGACTTGAGGCCCGACTGCTGCCACGCGCCATGCTTCAGGTTGCTGATGTACTGCGGCAGGCGACGCATCGCGGCCATGATCAGCGCCCAGGTCAGCTCGGCCGGCGCCAATGGCGACCCCGTGCCTTCCGCCACCGCGATACCTTGTTCCGAACAGGCGTTCACGTCGATGTGGCCGCCGACCCGCCCGGTCTGCGAAATGAGCCTGAGCTTGGGCAACTTCTCGATGAGCTGCCGGGAGATGTGGGTGCGCTCACGGATCAGCACGATCACGTCGGCATCCTTGAGGCGCACCGAAAGCTGCCCGATGCCCTTGACCGTGTTGGTATAGACCTTGGCGGCATACGCATCGAGCTTGGCAGCGCACTGCAGCTTGCGCACCGCATCCTGATAGTCGTCGAGGATCACAATGTTCATGGCGTGCCATTGTGCCTCGCACCACCGGCAAGCTGTGCGGACGCATCATGTTGCCATTGCATGCGCCGGTCGCCGGGGGCACTTGCAGGGTGGTTGAACGTCGCTGCCCGGCGATGAAGCGCCAGTCAGTGTGGACGCAGTTCGGCCCTCAGTGCACGTGGGCGGATCGGGGCGCCGTGCCTGCTGCTTCGAGCGCAACCAGTCGATCGAGCTCAGCGCAGACATCGGCCATGCGGCCCGAAATCACCATGCGGCTCTGGTGACGGCCCGGTTGCTGTGCGTCGACCATGCGCACCACCCGCAACGGCCGCGCCGCCGCTGGCGAGCAGGCCTGTACCGTGGCAGTCTGGCGCGCCGTGCAACTGGGCCGGACCCCGACATAGCGCAGACCCGACGAATTGATGCGATGCGAACTGCGCGCCGGCATCCAGCGGCTGGCCAGCGATTGCAGGGGGGTCAACAAATCAACGATGCTGAGCAGGGCGATTCCCATGTGAACTCCAAAGGTCAGAGATTGAACACAGGCAGGATTGCTTTGATCGGCCTCGACAGGGTGATGGCACTTCGCCATACGCCCGCCACCTGTCGCGGCCGGGTGTGAGCGCACCGCCGAAGCCGTGCGCGCATTCATTCGACGCCTACATCAGCATCGTGTTGCGGATCAGGCCGACTGCCAGGCCTTCGATCTCGAAGGGCTCGCCGGGCTGGACGATGATGGTCGGGTAGTCCGGGTTTTCCGCATGCAGCTCGATGACCTGCTTGTTGCGCTTGAGTCGCTTGACGGTGACCTCGTCGCCGAGCCGGGCCACGACGATCTGCCCGTTACGGGCTTCCTTGGTTGCCTGCACGGCGAGCAGGTCGCCGTCCATGATGCCGGCGTCGCGCATGGACATGCCGCGCACCTTGAGCAGGTAGTCGGGTTGGCGCTGGAAGAGGGTGTTCTCGACGTAATAGGTCTGGTCGACGTGTTCCTGCGCCAGGATGGGCGAACCGGCGGCCACACGGCCGATGAGCGGCAGTGCGAGCTGCGCCATGCCGGGCAGCGACAGGGAGAACTGGTTGTTGCGGGATTCGTTGAGCGAGCGCAGCGCGTCGCCCTTGAGCCGGATACCGCGCGAGGTACCGCTCACGAGCTCGATGACGCCCTTGCGCGCCAGCGCCTGCAGATGCTCTTCGGCCGCGTTGGCTGACTTGAAGCCCAGCTCGGCGGCGATCTCGGCGCGCGTGGGAGGGGCGCCGGTGCGCGCAATGGCGCTCTGGATCAAGTCCAGAATCTGCTGCTGACGGGCGGTAAGCTTCACGGCGAACTGCATGTTGGCTCCTGATGGGCACTGGGTGAATATCCAGTACCTGTATTTTTAACCAGTTTCCGGAAGTTGGCAAGCCATGGCCGAAGGCAATCGAAATGACGCGCGTCGCGTGATCGTCCTGGGCACGGGAGGCACGATCGCGGGTCGCGCTTCCGCCGCCAATGACAACATCGGCTACACCGCCGGCGAGGTCGGCGTGGCGGAACTGCTGGGCGACATCGACGCGCCGCCCGGCGTTTCGTTGTCGGCCGAGCAGGTGGCGCAGGTGGACAGCAAGGACATGTCCTTCCCGATCTGGCGAACGCTGGCGCTGCGTTGTGCCCATTGGCTCGCGGAACCCGACGTGGCGGGTATCGTCATCACCCACGGGACCGACACGCTGGAGGAGACGGCCTTCTTCCTGCAGTGTGTGCTGGGGCCGTCGAAGCCGGTGGTGTTGACCTGCGCGATGCGCCCGTCCACCGCGCTGGCGCCGGACGGGCCCCAGAATGTGCGCGATGCCATTGTCGTGGCGGCCTCACCCGGGGCGCGGGGTGTCATCGCCGTTTGCGCAGGCACCGTTCACAGCGCGTTCGATGTCCAGAAGGTCCACACCTACAGGCTCGACGCATTCGACTCGGGTGATGCGGGGCCGGTGGCGTACGTCGAAGAAGGCGCCGTGCGCGTGCTGAGAGATTGGCCCGTGCCGGCAACCGCCGCACAGCTTGCCTTCGATCGAATCGAAGGCGCCACGTCCTGGCCACGCGTCGAAATCCTCGTGAGCCATGCCGAGGCTCGCGGCACGATCGTGGATGCATTGCTGGAAGAGCGGAAGCGGGGCGGTGCGGAACCGCTCCAGGGACTCGTGCTTGCTGCTACCGGCAACGGCACGTTGCACCACGCACTCGAAGCGGCCGCACTTCGCGCGCAGGCTGATGGGGTATCGGTCGTCCGCGCGACGCGATGTTCGCAGGGGCGGATTCTCCCGAGGTCAAAGGAAGTGTTGCGTGACGCGGGGGCACTGACACCGGTCAAGGCGCGCATCGCGCTGATCCTCGAGCTTCTGTCCGGCGGACCTCCCGCCTGAGCGCATGTTCGGCGCGTTGCAATCGACTCCCTGGGCCTATCCTGCGCTGGAGGTCGTGCACATCGTCGGGATTGCACTGCTCGTCGGCAATCTGGTCGCCCTCGAAATGCGCGTCTTTGGACGCGCCGTCGTCCTGCCGGTGAGCGGGCTGGCGAGGCTGTCGCTGACCATCGCCTTGTCCGGCTTCGTCCTGGCGGCAGTCAGCGGTTCCTTGATGTTCGCCACTCAGCCTTTTGAACTGCTTGCCAACCGGGCCTTCCTGCTCAAGATGGGATTGCTCTTCGTGGCCGGCTGCAATGCCGTCTGGTTCCATGCACGCGGCTCGTTGCTGAAACTCGACTTGATGGCGCGGATACAGATGTTGTCGTCCACTGCGATCTGGCTGGCTGTGATCTTCTGCGGCCGATGGATCGCCTACTGATCGGAAAGGAGCTTCCTGCATGAAACGTCGCAGCTTCCTATGGACCGCCGCTTCGACTGCCGTCGCGATTCGCCCCGCCTGGGCGCACCATGGCTGGAGCGGCTTCGACCAGGATCGCCCCCTCTACCTGGAGGGCCGGGTCGTGACTTCTCGCTGGCAGAACCCTCACGCCGAACTGATGATCGAGGTACCGCCTGATCTCAAGGTTCCGCCGGATCTGGCAAAACGCGCGTTGCCTGCGCAGAGCGCGCCGGTCGATGGGCCGGGGCTGCTCGCGAAGACGACCGTGCCCCGCCGCAACGACCGTCAGTGGGAACTCGAGCTCGCGCCGCTCACGCGAATGGAGGCCTGGAAAGTCCAGGAGATCAAGCCTGGCGCCCGCATCTCGGCCGTCGGCTTTGCCTCGAAGGACGAAAAGGGGGAGGCCGTGATGCGCGTCGAATACCTGTTCGTCGACGGCAAGGCCTACGGGCTGCGCTCCAGCCCGGCCTGATCAACTGTTCAGTGCCGCGAGCGCGCGCTGGGTGATCTCGTCGACCGTCCCGACACCGCTGATGGCGCGGTACTTCGGTGCGGCGGCGGGTTCGGACTTGGCCCAGTCCGAGTAGTAGTCGACCAGCGGCCGGGTTTGCTGCCTGTAGACCTCGAGGCGCTTGCGCACGGTCTCTTCCTTGTCGTCTTCGCGCTGGATCAGGTCCTCGCCGGTGAGGTCGTCCTTGCCATCCGTTTTCGGCGGATTGAATTTCACGTGGTAGATGCGTCCCGAGGCCGGGTGCGAGCGGCGGCCGCTCATGCGTTCGATGATGTCCGAGAAGGGCACGTCGATCTCGAGCACGTAGTCCAGCTTGACGCCTGCGGCGCGCATGGCTTCGGCCTGGGGAATGGTGCGGGGGAAGCCGTCGAAGAGAAAGCCTTGGACGCAATCCGGCAAGGCGATGCGTTCCTTGACCAGATTGATGATCAGGTCGTCGCTCACCAGTGCGCCGGAAGCCATGACAGCCTGGGCCTGCAGTCCGAGCGGCGTACCCGCCTTGACGGCGGCGCGCAGCATGTCGCCCGTCGAAATCTGCGGGATGCCGTACTTCTGGCAAATGAAGGCCGCCTGCGTGCCCTTGCCCGCCCCGGGGGCGCCCAACAAAATCAGTCTCATGGTGTCCTCGGAAGGTTCTTTGATTTCTGTCGCGCCAGGGGCGCCCCGAGGCGCGCCACAGGGCGGATTTGCTTCGAGGATAGCACGCGCTCCCCAGGCATTCGGGCCTGGGCGCAGGCGAAAACTAGCCTGTGGCGAGCAGGGCGCGAACGCGGGCGAGGTCTTCCGGCGTGTCGATTCCGGGGCCGGGTGCATGCGAACTGACGTGCACCGCGATTCGGTGGCCGTGCCACAGTGCGCGCAGTTGTTCCAGCGCTTCGGTTGCCTCGACGGGCGCCGGGGGCAGGCCTGGAAAGCCGCGTACAAAGCTCGCACGGTAGCCATAGATTCCGATGTGCCGCAGCGCAGGAGGGGAAGTCGGCACGGCCTGTGCACCCTTTTCAGCGAACCCGTCACGCCACCATGGAATCGGCGCGCGACTGAAATAGAGCGCGTTGCCATAGGCATCGAGTACCGTCTTCACGACGTTCGGGTTGTTGAACTCCTCGGGTGAATCGATGGCGTGCGCTGCCGTGCTCATGGCCGCATCCGGATGGTCCGCCAGCGTTTGCGCGACGGCGTCGATCAGGGCCGCCTCGATGAGGGGTTCGTCGCCCTGCACATTGACGACGATCGCATCGTCCGCGAGGCCAAGCTGCGTGCAGGCTTCGGCAAGACGGTCGCTGCCGCTGGCGTGATCGGTGCGCGTGAGCAAGGCCCGGACGCCATGTGCATGGCACGCGGCGATGATCCTCGGATCGTCGCCGGCGACGACGACACTTTCAGCGCCGGACTCCATGGCGCGCCGGGCGACGCGAACGACCATCGGCAGCCCGGCAATGTCGGCCAGGGGCTTGTCGGGCAGCCGTGTCGAAGCAAGCCGGGCCGGAATCAGGACCGTGAAAGGCGTGTTCAAAGGCCCAACTCTTCGTCGGAGAGCGTGCGCGCTTCGGTCTCGAGCAGCACCGGAATGCCGTCGCGCACGGGGTAGGCGAGGCGGGCGCTGCGCGACGAAAGCTCCTGCTTTTCGGCGTTCCAGGTGAGCGGCCCTTTGGTCACGGGGCAGACGAGCAATTCAAGCAGCTTGGTGTCCATCGAGCGATGATAGCTTTGCATCGAGTGCCGTAAAGAAGGCTTGGGAGGGTTCGAAAACAAGGGGCGCTGCCAGGGCGTCGGGTGCCTTGCGCCACAGCTTCACGGCGTCTTTTTCGGTGCAGAGCAGCGTGTGCTTGCCGTCCGCCGGCAGCGCCCAGTCTTCGAAATCGTGATGGTCGGGCAGCGCGATGCATTGCTCTGGCACGAGGGAGCGCTCGCGCAGCATCTGGAAGAAGGCTTCGGGCTTGGCGATGGCGGCAACGGCGATGAGTTTTCGATCGGCCAGGGATTTGAGCGGGACCTGTCTTCCGTCGCGGCCCAAGGCGTGATCGGCCAGCGCCTTGCGCACGGTGAAGCCGCCGAAAGCCGGTCGTTCGCCGGTATGGATCACCAAGTCGCACGAGCGGGGCCAATGTTCGCGCAGCAGGCCCGCCGGCAGCAGCCAGCCGTTGCCGATGCCGCGGTCGTCGAAGACGCAGATCTCGACATCGCGCGCGAGCGCGAGGTGCTGAAGTCCATCGTCGCTGACGATGACCTGGGTGTCCGGATAACGGTCGAGGAGGGCGCGGGCCGCCTCGATTCGCCGCCGAGCGACGAAGACCGGTGCGCCTGTCGAATGGCGGATCAGCGCCGGTTCGTCGCCCACGTCGCGCGGATCGGCGTCGTCGAGCACTTCACGGCAATCGTCGGTCTTTCTCCCATACCCGCGCGACACGACGCCCACCCGGATGCCGCGCGCCTGGAGGTGCCGGACGATCGCCATGACCACCGGCGTCTTGCCCGAGCCGCCGGCGATGACGTTGCCGACGACGACAACGGGCACGCGAACCCGTTCAGTCCGCAAGACACCTTTTCGATAGAGCGCGCGCCGAAAGCCGGCGAGCGCACCGAACAACAGGGACAGCGGCCACAGGAGCCGCGCCGTCACGCCGCGTTGCAGCCAGGCCTGCCGCAACGACGCCAAGGCTAGCGTCCCGCCTGCGCGGCCGATTGCGTGGCGAAGGTGATCTGCATCAGGCCGGCCCGGCGGGCCGCTTCCATCACCGTGATCACCGACTGGTGCGCGGCGTTGGCGTCCGCGCTGATGATCACGACGTTTTCCTTGTTGCCGCTTGTCGCTGCCGACAGCGCCGCCGCGACGGCGTCGACACTGCGATCCGGCAGCACGGTCTTGTTGATCGAGTAGCGCCCGTCGGAGGACACCGCGACGATCACTTCCTTCGGGTAGTCGCGCTGCGCCTCGACATCGGCCACCGGGAGGCGCAATTGCATCTCGGTGAACTTGCTGTAGGTGGTCGACAGCATGAGGAAGATGAGCACGACAAGCAGAACGTCGATGAACGGGATCAGGTTGATCTCGGGCTCATCGCGCGAGCCGTGGCGGAAATGCATTCTCATCGGCGCAGCGTGTTCAGGTGCCGGGCAAAACGCTCGCCGGCCAGTTCGAGGTTCAGCAGGTACTCGTCGACTCGGCTGCGGAAATAGCGCCAGAAGATCAGCGCCGGAATCGCGATGATGAGCCCGAAGGCGGTGTTGTAGAGCGCGATGGAGATACCGTGCGCGAGCTGTGCCGGATTGCCCGAGCCGACCGCGCCGCTGGAGGGCGACTGCGACCCGAAGATCTCGATCATCCCGATCACGGTGCCCAGGAGCCCCAGCAAGGGTGCGGCCGAAGCGATGGTCGCCAGCGCGGGCAGGTAGCGCTCGAGCCGATGGGCCACGACGCGACCGGCCGCTTCCATCGAGACGCGAAGGTCGTCCTCGCTCGACATGGGATTGGTGTTGAGGGCGCGGAAGCCTGCGGCCAGCACTTCGCCCAGTCCTGAATTCTTTTCGAGCTTCGTCACCACGTCAGGGCCGGGAATCGAAGTGCGCGACACCGTGATGGCCTCGTCGAGCAACTTGGGAGGCAAGACCCTGGAGGTCTTCAGGCTGGTGAATCTCTCGATGACGAGCGCGAGCCCGATCACCGAACAGGCGAGCAGCGGCCAGATCGGCCAGCCCGCAGCAACTATGATGGAAAACAAGAATTCCTCCGGCCCATGGACTGCAAATGCGCGGCGATTATCCACCGAGCCGGCGCCCCTTCCCGCCATGTCTTTCACGTAGGCGAAGACGCACAGAAACTGTGGATAACTTTGTGATTAACACGCCGCGCAACGTGTCAGAGCCCGCACCGGCTGGGCGTTTCATTGCGTAGAACGAATTTTGAGCAGCACTTTTCCCAATCAAATCAACAGCTTGCACGTGGACTCGTGCCCTTGCTGCATGCCAGGTGGCACGCTTGGCGACGAAAAGGCCCCTTGTGGACGAATCACCCCCTGTTACGCGCTCCCCGCATGAATGAACGTGAGCAAACACCTGCGTCCGGAACGCGAGTCTGGGCTGTGGGCGCGCTGTGTCGCGCGATCGCCGATGCGCTGGATGCGCGCTTCAACCCGGTCATGGTGCGCGGTGAGATCTCCGGCTTTTCCCGTGCCGCAAGCGGGCACTCCTACTTCGCGCTGAAGGATGAGTTCGGCCAACTCCGCTGCGCCATGTTCCGTCGCGCGGCGAGCCTGCTCGATTTCTCGCCCCGTGACGGCGACCAGGTCGAGGTCCGCGGGCGGCTGGCCGTCTACGAGCCACGTGGCGATCTGCAACTGGTCGTCGAGAGCTTGCGCCGAGCAGGCCAGGGCGCGCTGTTCGAGCAGTTCCTCCAGCGCAAGGCGAGACTCGAGGCGGAAGGGCTCTTCGACAGCGCGCGAAAGCGACCGCTGCCCACTATGCCGCGCGCCATCGGCCTGGTGACTTCGCTCGGCGCCGCGGCGCTCCATGACGTCGTCACCGCGCTGCGCCGTCGCGTGCCGCACATTCCGGTGGTGCTGGCACCTGCAGCCGTGCAGGGCGCCAACGCGGCGGGCGAACTCGTGGGCGCGCTGCAATCGCTGTACAGGGCACGGCCGCAGGTCGATGTCATCCTGCTGGTTCGCGGGGGAGGCTCGATCGAGGATCTCTGGTCATTCAACGACGAACAACTGGCGCGCACCATCGTGCAGAGCCCGGTGCCGGTGATCAGCGGCGTCGGCCACGAGACCGACTTCACCATCGCCGACTTCTGCGCCGACGTCCGGGCGCCAACGCCGACTGCCGCTGCCGAACTCGTCGCTGCGCCGCGGGATCTGTGGCTCGGCGCGCTCGAACTGCTGGATGAGCGCCTGCGCGAATCGATCATGGCGCGCATCGATGCATCGAGCCAGCGCCTCGACGTGGCGGCCGGCCGGCTCGGTCGGCCATCGACGCTCGTGGGGCGCCAGAAATTGCGTCTGGCACACCATGCGCAGCGCATGCACTACGCTGTCACGTCCAGGGCGGGGCGTTTCTCGCAGACCCAGCAGACCCTGCAGGCCGAGTTGCCGCAAAGGTTTCGTGCGGCGTTGATCCGACAGCACGAGCGCCTCGATCGGGCGGCACTGCGCCTGCAGTTGCTGGACCCGGCTTTGGTGCTGCAGCGCGGCTATGCCTGGCTCACGAACGCGGAGGGGCACGCTGTGACCAGCGTGCGCAGCGTCGGGGTCGGCGACGACGTGCAGGCGCGCCTCGCCGATGGCACCGTTGACCTGAAGGTGATGCAAGCAGGGACAAAGGGAACACGTCCGACGCCGGGCGCGTAATTCCTTTCTAGAATCGGCCATCCCACAACCAACCCGCGAGATAAAACATGGAACACGTTCTTCCGCCTCTGCCATACCCGTTGGACGCTCTGGCACCCGAGTACTCGAAGGAGACGCTCGAATACCACTATGGCAAGCACCACAATGCTTACGTCGTGAACCTGAACAACCTGCAAAAGGGGACCGAGTTCGAGAGCATGACGCTCGAAGAGATCGTCAAGAAGTCCAGCGGTGGCATCTACAACAATGCGGCCCAGATCTGGAACCACACCTTCTTCTGGAACTGCATGAAGCCCGCGGGCGGCGGTGAGCCCACGGGTGCGCTCGCCAAGGCGATCGATGCCAAGTGGGGCAACTTCGCGGCGTTCAAGGAAGCCTTCGTGAAATCGGCCGTGGGCAACTTCGGTTCCGGCTGGACATGGCTGGTGAAGAAGGCCGACGGCTCGGTCGACATCGTCAACACCGGCGCAGCCGGCACGCCCCTCACAACGGCCGACACGGCCCTGTTGACGGTGGACGTCTGGGAACACGCCTACTACATTGACTACCGCAACCTGCGCCCCAAGTACGTCGAGACCTTTCTCGCGAAGCTGGTGAACTGGGACTTCGCCGCGAAGAACTTCGCTTGATCCGAGTTCTTCACCCATGAAAAAGCCGACCCGAGGGTCGGCTTTTTCATGGGGCAACGAGGTTCAGCGCCGGCTGGCGAAGAGTTCGCCGCCGAGCTTGCTGCCTTCCTTGAGGTTCTTGTGCGAGAACCAGCCCTGATTCATCTCCAGAACGAAACGAACCGGCTCCTTGGAGCAGTGGGAATCCTCGGTCATGGGCTTCATGTCGACCAGGTTCACGATCCGGCCGTCGTCCGCGACGAACGCTGCCGTCAGTGGAAGCAGCGTATTCTTCATCCAGAAGCATTGGGTGGCGGGTTGCTCGAAGACGAAGATCATGCCCTCGGTCTGGGGCATCTCCTTGCGGAACATCAGCCCGATCTGGCGCTCCACGGGCGTCTGCGCGACTTGCGCATCGATTTGATACATCCCGGCGGTGATTCGGGTGTGCTGAAGATTGCTTTGCGGTTCCTGCGCGTGCGCAAAAGTCAGCAATGTGGCAGAGAGCGCCAAAAGGGTGAAAAAACGCTGGAACATGGGTCGACTTTCAGGACGGCAACACAAACAAGAATGCCCGCGGAAGCGGGCATGGCCAATTGACGGCGGAGCTTACCTCTTATTCCGGCGAATTGCTTGTTCAGGACCAATGGCCGGCAAGTGGACGAAAAAAAAGCGCCCCGAAGAACGCTCTTTTGGCAACGGATCGATTCGATCAGTTGGGCGTGCCGCCTTGCGGGTTCATCTTGCGGACGTTTCCGCTCTTGTCGCGGCGGCGATCGCTGCGGGTGTTTGCGCGAGCCTGGCCGGCGGCAGTCGACTTGTTCGACGTCAGGCCGCCGCTGCCTTCAGGGGTGTTGGGCGTATCGCCACCCTGAGGACGAACTTCGCCTTGCGGCTTGGAAGCACGACGTTCGGTTGCACGCTGTTGGGGCTTGGTGTTGGTCGGGGGGGCGGCTTCTTGCGAGGTCGAGCCGCCTTGCGCGGACGCACTAACCGAGAACAGACCTGCACCGGCTGCGATCAGGCCGGCCATCGTTACTGCGAGAACTTTGCTCATTACGGATTCCTCAATGGATATGGTTGAAAACGCCTCCCGGCCAGCAGAAGGGTCAGTCAACAACGGAGCCAATATGGCCGTGGTTGACAGATTCCTTCGGGCTCCTCAGGTTGCGTCTAAAATTCTAAAGGTATTCAGTGGGCCGGAAACGTAGTGTCTTCCAGCCATCATTTCATCCGGAGTCCTTGTCCTCATGTCCAGCTATCAGCACATCAAAGTCCCGGCCGCAGGCCAGAAGATCACGGTCAATGCCGACAACTCGATCAATGTGCCGGATCAGCCGATCATTCCGTTCATTGAGGGCGACGGTACCGGATTGGATATCACCCCCGTGATGCTCAAGGTGGTCGACGCCGCGGTGGACAAGGCCTACGGCGGCAAGAGGAAGATCCACTGGATGGAGGTCTACGCCGGCGAGAAGTCGACCAAGGTCTATGGTCCCGATGTGTGGCTTCCCGAGGAAACGCTCCACGCCGTTCGCGACTATGTCGTTTCGATCAAGGGTCCATTGACCACACCGGTTGGGGGCGGTATTCGTTCGCTGAATGTCGCGCTGCGCCAGGAACTCGACCTCTACGTCTGCCTGCGGCCCATCCAGTACTTCGAGGGCGTGCCCAGCCCCGTGAAAGAGCCGCAAAAAACCAACATGGTGATCTTCCGCGAGAACTCGGAAGACATCTACGCCGGCATCGAATTCGAAGCCGAAAGCGACAAGGCGAAGAAGCTCATCAAGATCCTGCAGGACGAATTCGGCGTCAAGAAGATCCGCTTTCCGAACACCTCGGGCATTGGCATCAAGCCGGTTTCGCGTGAAGGTACCGAGCGCCTGGTGCGCAAGGCGATCCAGTACGCCATCGACAACGACAAGCCCAGTGTCACGATCGTGCACAAGGGCAATATCATGAAGTTCACCGAGGGCGGATTCCGCGATTGGGCCTACGGCCTGGCTGCAAAGGAATTCGGTGCCGAACTGATCGACGGTGGCCCATGGATGCGGTTCAAGAACCCGAAATCGGGAAAAGAAATTACCGTAAAGGATTCGATTGCTGATGCATTCCTGCAACAGATCCTGCTTCGCCCGGCCGAGTACAGCGTAATCGCCACGCTGAATCTCAACGGCGACTACGTGTCGGACGCCCTGGCCGCGCAGGTCGGCGGCATCGGCATCGCGCCCGGCGCCAACCTGAGCGACACAGTCGCCATGTTCGAAGCCACCCACGGCACGGCCCCGAAGTACGCCGGCAAGGACTACGTGAACCCCGGTTCCGAAATCCTCTCCGCCGAAATGATGCTGCGCCACATGGGCTGGACCGAGGCGGCCGACCTGATCATCAGCTCGATGGAAAAGTCGATCGAAAGCAAGAAGGTCACCTACGACTTCGCGCGCCTGATGGAGGGCGCCACCCAGGTGAGCTGCTCCGGCTTCGGCCAGGTGATGATCGACAACATGTAAGTCGACGGGCGTCTACCGACGCTTCGCCGGAAATGCCCCGTGCCCGCAAGGTGCCGGGGCTTTTTTATTTGCTGCTGTTGCGCAGGCGGCCCACCGTGCGTACGTTGTCAGGGCGATACAGGGCACGCAGTTTGCATGCGTGGAGCAGCCCGCCCCCCTCTCATCCGCCTTGAATGTCACAAAGCTGCCTCCAGTTGTGCCACTACAGCAGGTGCAACTCGCGCCTGCTCTATAAAATGATTTTCATGGCTACCAGAATCCCCTCGACCCCCAAGACGCCGCCGGCCGCCAAGCCGCGGCGGGACGATGGCGATGCGGTCGTTCTCGAACGGCGGCCGCAGAAGACCGCGCCGCCCCAGATGTACCAGGTCGTCATGCTGAACGACGATTACACCCCGATGGAGTTCGTGATCGTCGTGATCCAGGAGTTCTTCAACAAGGACCGGGAAACCGCCACGCAGATCATGCTCAAGATCCATCTCGACGGTCGTGGCGTGTGCGGGGTCTACTCCCGCGACATGGCGGCGACCAAGGTCAATCAGGTGATGGAAGCGGCCCACCAGGCCGGGCACCCGCTGCAATGCGTCAGTGAACCGGTTGAATAAATCGCGCTCCAACCCATCTGAGAAATTATTTACAGCAAGGCAAAAGGAAATCACATGATTGCCCAGGAACTGGAAGTCAGCTTGCACATGGCTTTTGTCGAGGCCAGGCAGCAGCGCCACGAGTTCATCACGGTGGAGCACCTGCTGCTCGCTTTGCTGGACAACCCGAGCGCCGCAGAGGTTCTGCGCGCATGCTCGGCCAACGTCGACGACCTTCGCGCGTCGCTCACCAACTTCATCAAGGACAACACGCCCCAGGTGGCGGGTACCGACGATGTCGACACCCAGCCCACGCTGGGTTTCCAGCGCGTGATCCAGCGCGCCATCATGCATGTGCAGTCCACCGGCAACGGCAAGAAGGAAGTCACCGGCGCGAACGTGCTGGTCGCGATCTTCGGTGAAAAGGACTCGCATGCCGTCTACTACCTGCATCAGCAGGGTGTGACGCGCCTCGACGTGGTGAACTTCATCGCGCACGGCATCAAGAAGAGCGATCCGCCGGAAGCCGCCAAGGGCAACAGCGACGCGTCTTCGGGCGAAGGAGAAGAGGGCGGCGGCGAGAAGAACGAGAAGTCTTCTCCGCTCGAGCAGTTCACGCAGAACCTCAACCAGCTTGCCAAGGAAGGCAAGATCGATCCGCTCATCGGGCGCGAATACGAAGTCGAGCGCGTGATCCAGATCCTTTGCCGCCGGCGCAAGAACAATCCGCTGCTCGTGGGTGAGGCTGGCGTGGGCAAGACGGCGATCGCCGAGGGCCTCGCCTGGCGCATCACCCAGAACGACGTGCCGGAAATTCTGGCCGAGTCCAACGTGTACTCGCTCGACATGGGCGCGCTGCTGGCTGGTACCAAGTACCGCGGCGACTTCGAGCAGCGCCTGAAGGGCGTCCTCAAGTCACTCAAGGACAAGCCGAACGCGATCCTGTTCATCGACGAGATCCACACGCTGATCGGTGCCGGTGCCGCTTCGGGCGGCACGCTCGACGCTTCGAACCTGCTCAAGCCGGCGCTCTCGAGCGGCCAGCTCAAGTGCATTGGTGCAACCACCTTCACCGAATACCGCGGCATTTTCGAAAAGGATGCGGCCCTGTCGCGTCGCTTCCAGAAGGTCGACGTGGTCGAGCCGACGGTGCAGGAAACCGTCGACATCCTCAAGGGCCTGAAGTCGCGCTTCGAAGAGCATCATGGCGTGAAGTACGGCGTGGCGGCGTTGCAGGCCGCCGCCGAGCTGAGCGCCAAGTACATCAACGACCGTCACCTGCCCGACAAGGCGATCGACGTGATCGACGAAGCCGGCGCCGCCCAGCGCATCCTTCCCGCGAACAAGCGCAAGAAGACCATCAGCAAGACCGAGGTCGAGGAGATCGTCGCCAAGATCGCGCGCATTCCCCCGGCCAACGTGTCGAACGACGACCGCGGCAAGCTGCAGACCATCGAACGCGACCTCAAGAGCGTCGTGTTCGGCCAGGACAAGGCCCTCGAAGTGCTCGCCTCGGCGGTCAAGATGGCGCGTTCGGGCCTCGGTCGCGAGGACAAGCCGATCGGCTCATTCCTGTTCAGCGGCCCCACGGGCGTCGGCAAGACCGAAGCGGCCAAGCAGCTCGCCTACATCATGGGTATCGAGCTGATCCGCTTCGACATGTCGGAGTACATGGAGCGCCACGCAGTGAGCCGCCTCATCGGCGCGCCCCCGGGCTATGTCGGTTTCGACCAGGGCGGTCTGCTGACCGAAGCGATCACGAAGAAGCCGCACGCGGTGCTGCTGCTCGACGAAATCGAGAAGGCGCACCCGGACATCTTCAACGTGCTGCTGCAGGTCATGGACCATGGCACGCTGACCGACAACAACGGACGCAAGGCCGACTTCCGCAACGTGATCATCGTGATGACCACCAACGCGGGTGCCGAGACCATGAACAAGGCGACCATCGGCTTCACCAACCCCCGTCAGGCGGGCGACGAAATGGCCGATATCAAGCGCCTGTTCACGCCGGAGTTCCGCAATCGCCTGGACGCGACAGTGAGCTTCAAGGCGCTCGACGAGCAGATCATCCTGCGCGTGGTGGACAAGTTCCTCCTGCAGCTCGAGACGCAGCTCGCCGAGAAGAAGGTCGACGTCACGTTCACCGATGCATTGCGCAAGCACCTCGCCAAGAAGGGGTTCGACCCGCTGATGGGTGCGCGTCCGATGCAGCGTCTGATTCAGGACACGATCCGTCGTGCACTGGCCGACGAACTGCTCTTCGGTCGTCTTCAGGAAGGTGGTCGCTTGACCGTCGACCTGGACGACAAGGAAGAAGTGCAGCTCGACATCCAGCCGATCGCCAAGAAGGAAGGCAGGGCCAAGCCCGAGGCCGAAGAAGCAGCCACCGGCTGATTGGCTAACCCCCAGGCTTGCCCACTTCGTGTGGCCGCCCACCCCCTTGCGGGGGGCAATACCTGCGGACCGGCGGAGCCGGATCCGCGGTATTTCTGGACTAGGAAGAAAGGCCGGTAGCATCGCTACCGGCCTTTTTTCATTTGCAGAATCTTTTTCCCTTGATCGTCCCCGAGCTCAGCCAGGAATGGAAGACCGGCCTCTCACTCGCGTGGAGCGGCTATATCGCGGTGCTTTCCGTCTGGATCGTGATGCAGAAGCGCGCGCCGGTGTCGACGATGAGCTGGATTCTGTCGTTGGCGTTGATTCCGTTTGTCGGCTTCGTCATCTATTACTTTCTCGGTCCGCAGCGCCTGAAGAAGCAGCGGCTCAAGCGCTTGCGCAGCCGCGCGGAGGCGCCAGGGGATCTCGCGCTGTTGCGGGATGCGAGAGAGCAGGCGCCGCCTGCGCTGCGGCAGATGGCCGACCTGGGCACGGCGGCCTGCGGCTTGCCGGTGTCAAGTGCGACATCGGCCGAACTGCTCTCCGGCGGCGCACGCACCTTCGATGCCATCTTCGAAGCGATCCGGAACGCACGCGATCATGTGCACCTCGAGTACTACATCTTCGAGCCCGACAAGATCGGCACTGCGCTGCGCGACCTGCTGATCGAGCGTGCGAAAGAAGGCGTGGCCGTGCGGCTCCTGCTCGACGCACTCGGGTCCAAGCGCATCGGCCGCAAGTTCATGGCGCCGATGCACGCGGCGGGCATTCACGTTGCGCTCTTTCACGATACGCGCATCGGCCGCCGCCTGCGCCCGGTGACCAACTACCGCACCCACCGCAAGATCGTCGTCTGCGACGGGCGCATCGGCTTCACGGGGGGCGTGAACATCACCGACGAAGAGGATTCGCGAACCTGCGCCGATGCCTATCACGACGTCCATCTGCGCATCGAGGGGAGCGCCGTCCGCTGGTTGCAGACGACCTTCCTCGAGGACTGGACCTATGCGACGGGCGAAGACCCGCGCGACATCGACCGAACCCTCTTGCACCTGCTCCCCCGCCTTCCCGCGAGCGAGGGCGCCGGCAGGATTCCGGTGCAGATCGTGACCAGTGGACCCGACAACATGCTCGAGCCCATCCACCGGATGCACCTGGCCGCGATCCAGTCGTCCGTGCATCGTGCCTGGCTCACCACGCCGTACTTCGTGCCCGGCGAGCCGGCGCTGATGGCGCTGACGAGTGCTGCGTTGCGCGGCGTCGACGTGCGGCTCCTGGTGCCCCGGCGGAGCGATTCGCTGATCGTGAGCGCCGCGGCGCGCTCCTACTACGACGAACTCATCGCGGCTGGCGTCAAGGTCTGGGAATACAAGGCGCGCATGCTGCATTCGAAGACACTGGTGGTCGACGACAACTGCGCCATGATCGGCACCGCCAATTTCGACAACCGCAGCTTCCGCCTCAATTTCGAGGTCTGCGCGGTGATCTACGGTCCGATGCTCGCCACGCCGCTCATTGCCCAGTTCGAGACCGACCTGACCAGCGCCTCCCCGGTGCGCGCCAGCCGTCCGCAGCCCTTCATCCGACGCTTCGGCGACTCGGTCGCCCGCCTGTTTTCCCCCTTGCTTTGACGATGCCCCCTCACACTTTCCTCTGGCACGACTACGAGACCTTCGGTGCCGTGCCGCGCCGCGACCGACCCTCCCAGTTCGCCGCCATCCGCACCGATGCCGAACTCAACGAGATCGGCGAGCCGCTGATGATCTACTGCAAGCCCGCACCCGACTACCTCCCAAGTCCGGAGGCCTGCCTCATCACCGGCATCACGCCGCAGCAGTGCCTGGAGCGCGGCGTTCCGGAATACGAATTCGCGGCGCAGATCGAGCAGGCTTTTGCCCGCCCGGGCACCATCGGCGTGGGCTACAACACGATCCGCTTCGACGACGAAGTCACGCGCTTCCTGTTCTGGCGCAACCTCATCGATCCGTATGCGCGCGAATGGCAGAACGACTGCGGCCGATGGGACCTGCTCGACGTGGTGCGCCTGACCTATGCGCTGCGCCCGGACGGCATCGAGTGGCCGAAGAAGGCCGACGGCAGCCAGAGCTTCAAGCTCGAAGACCTGGCCCGCGCGAACGGGCTGCTCCATGAAGCCGCCCACGATGCGCTGTCCGACGTGCGCGCCACCATCGCGCTGGCGCGGCTGATTCGCGACAAGCAACCGAAGCTCTTCGATTTCGCATTCGCGCTGCACCGCAAGGATCGCGTCGCCTCCGAGCTCGGGCTGCCCGCCACGCGCGATTCGGCGCGGCCCTTCCTGCACGTTTCCGGCATGTTCCCGGCGGAGCGTGGCTGCCTGGCGGTCATGTGGCCGCTGGCGAGCCATCCGACCAACAAGAACGAGCTGCTCGCCTGGGACCTGGCGCACGACCCCAGCGAACTGCGCGATCTCGACGTGGCGACACTGCGACTTCGACTTTTCACGCGCACTGCCGACTTGCCGGAAGGTGTCGCCAGGCTGCCGGTCAAGGGCGTGCACCTGAACAAGTCGCCGATGGTGGTCGGCAACCTCAAGACGCTGTCGCCCGCCATGGCGGACCGCTGGGCCATCGACATGGAAGCCACGATGCGCAACGCCGCCATCGCTGCTGCGCTGCCCGACATGAGCGCGATCTGGCCGCAGGTCTATGAGCGGCCCAAGGAGGGTACGCCCGATGTCGATGAAGACCTCTATGGCGGATTCGTCGGCAATGGCGATCGACGAAAACTGACCCAGTTGCGCAGCCTGTCGCCCACCCAGCTCGCGCAGGCCCGAACCGGCTTCGACGATCCGCGTCTCGAAGAGCTGCTGTTCCGTTATCGCGCGCGCAACTTCGTCGAGACGCTCGACGAGGAAGAGACCGAACGCTGGGAGGCGCATCGCGTGGCGCGTTTGCTCGAAGGCGAAGGCGGCGTCCGCAACGTCGACCAACTGTTCGCCGAGATCGACACGCTCGCGGAGACCGCCGACGCGCGCGCGGAAGAGATACTCGGCGCGTTGTACGAATACGCCGAGGCCATCGCGCCCACTGTCTGAATGCACACGTCATGACCATACGCCGCCTGGTGCCCTCGGATGCCGCTGACTACCGCGCGTTGATGCTCGAAGGCTACGAGCGTCATCCCGACGCGTTCACTTCCAGCGCGGCCGAGCGCGCGGCGCTTCCGTTGTCGTGGTGGCAGAAGCGGCTCGACACGTCGCCGCAGGCCGACCAGATCGTGCTCGGCGCCTTCGACGGCGCGCGACTCGTCGGGGCCGCGGGACTCCAGTTCGAGCCGCGCGAAAAGGCACGGCACAAGGCGAACCTGTTCGGCATGTATGTCGATCCCGCGTCGCGCCAGGGCGGCCATGGGCGCGAACTCGTGTCCGCCGCACTGGCGTTCGCGGCATCGAGGGAAGGCGTCAAGCTCGTGCAGTTGACCGTGACCGAAGGCAATGTCCCTGCGCAAAGTCTTTACGAACAATGCGGCTTCGCGACCTTCGGCGTGGAGCCCTTCGCCGTCGCGCTCGACGGCGCCTATCTCTCGAAGGTCCACATGTGGTGCGCCGTCGGGCCGCTGGGCTGAACCAACCCGACGGCGGCCGATGCGCCGCACCTGACAGGAATGTCATCTGACTGTCAGGCTGCCGTCCCTCCCTGCTTCCTACAGTGGGCGGGATGCGAATACTGTGTCTGGCCCTGGCTGCGTCCCTGACCGCCTGTGCCGTCGGGCCCGACTACCAGCGGCCCGCATTGCCCGAAGGCGTCATGGCGCCGACTTTCAAGGAAGGCGCCGGCTGGAAGCCGGCGACGCCCGGCAGCGTCGATTCGAAGTACCCCTGGTGGACGGCCTACGGCGATACCCGCCTCGATGCCCTGGTGGAAGAAGCCAATATCGCCAACCAGGATCTTCGGGTGGCCGAGGCGCAATACCGCGAGGCGCAGGCCCTGGTGCAGGGTGCGCAGTCCGCCTGGTATCCGACGCTCGACGCCAATGCCTCCGTGGGCCGGGCGCGCAGCCAGACTGCCCTCGGCTCGACGATCGGCAACGCGCACGCGTGGTCGCTGCAGGCCGGTTGGGACGCGGATCTCTGGGGCCGCGTGCGCCGCACGGTCGAAGGCGCCAGCGACAGCGCGCAGGCGACCGAGGCGGACCTCGCCGCGGTGCGCCTCGCGGTACAGGCGGAGGTGGTCAATGACTACATCCAGCTGCGCGTGGCCGACACCCAGCAGCAACTTTACGCACGCACGGTCGAGGCCTACAGCAAGTCCCTCCAGATCACCCAGAGCCAGTACCGCGTGGGCGTCACATCCCGCGCCGACGTGGACCTGGCCAACACGACGCTCCAGCAGACCCAGGCGCAGGCGATCGACAATGAGCTCACTCGCCGCCAGTTGGAGCACGCAATCGCGGTGCTGCTCGGCAAGACCCCCTCGCAGTTCTCCATTCCGCCCGACGCGTTCGCGCTGAACCTGCCGGCGGTGCCCGCCATCCTGCCGTCTGAACTGCTCGAACGCCGGCCCGACATCGCCGGCGCCGAGCGGCGCGTGGCATCCGCCAATGCCGGTATCGGCGTCGCGCAGGCTGCGCGCTACCCCACGCTGTCGCTCAGCGCGGCCGGAGGATTCGCCGGCGCCGGCTTCGGCCCCTGGTTCGCCACGCCGGACCGTGTCTGGGCGCTCGGTGCTGCGCTGGCAGGCAACATCTTCGACGGCGGCCTGCGCGACTCGCAGGTGGCGCAGGCGCGCGCCGCCTTCGATGCCTCGGCCTCCAAGTACCGGCAGACCGTCCTCGCGGGCTTCCAGGAAGTCGAAGACAACCTTGCCGCGCTCGACCTGCTTTCGCAGGAGCGCACCGTGCAGGACGGCGCCGTCCAGTCGGCGCGCAACGCCGAGCGGGTGTCGTTGAGCCAGTTCCGCGCGGGCACCACCCCGTATCTCACGGTGATCGCCTCGCAGACCCTGGCCCTCAACAACGAACGGACCGCGCTGCAACTGCAAGGCCGGCAGTTCGCCGCCAACGTGGCCCTGGTCAAGGCGGTCGGCGGCGGCTGGAACGCCAGCGAGCTGCAGCCCAGCCCGGATGCCAGTCCCACGGTGGCCGCCCCCCAGGTTTCGATGAACAAGTGAACGTCATGGATCTCCCCACACCCCATCCTCGCCAGCGCAAGCGCTGGTGGCTCATCGGCGCACTTGCGCTGATCGTCGTGCTCGCCGCCGCGGGCGCCTGGCGCAAATTCGGCACACACGCCACAGGGCCGACTGCCGGACCAGCCGGCGTGCCGGCCACGACGGTTCGCGTAGCGAGCGAGACGGTTCCGATCGCGCGTTCGGGCGTGGGCACGGTCCTCCCCGTGGCGTCGGTCACCGTGCGTCCGCGCGTCGACGGCCAGCTCGACAGCGTCGACTTCAAGGAAGGCCAGGACGTCAAGGCGGGCCAGGTGCTGGTGCGCATCGACCCGCGTACCTTGCAGGCGCAGCTCGAGCAGATCGTCGCTCAGAAGGCCAAGGACGAAGCGCAACTGGCCAATGCGCGCGCCGACCTGCAACGCTACGGTGACCTGATCAAGGAAGACGCCACCACGCAGCAGACGCTGGACACCCAGCGCGCGTTGGTGAACCAGTTGCAAGCCGCGCTCAAGAGCGATGAAGCGCAGATCCACATGGCGCAGGTCCAACTCGGATTCACCACCATCACTGCGCCGATCAGCGGGCGCGTCGGCGCGCGGCTGGTCGATCCGGGCAACATCGTGCACGCCGCGGATGCGAACGGGCTGCTGGTGATCAACCAGATCGACCCGATCGCAGTCCAGTTCACGCTGCCCGAAAGCAGCTTCCAGGCCGTCAACCACGCGCTCAACGGCAGCCGCGAGCCGCTGACGGTGGAGGCGATCGATCGCGATACGCACGAGGTGCTCGCGCCCGGCAAGCTGGTGCTGCTCAACAACCAGATCGACGCGGCCACCGGCACCATCACGCTCAAGGCGCAATTCGCGAACCCCGAGCACCGGCTCTGGCCCGGCCAGTCGGTCGATGCCCGGGTCGTGCTCGGCGAGCGGGCCGATGCGCTCACCGTGCCCTCGGCCGTGGTGCAACGCAACCAGGACGGCTTCTTCGCGTACGTGGTCGGACCCGACGACAAGGTGCGCGTGCAGCCTGTGACGGTGGTTGATACCGTCCGGGGCAAGTCCGTGATCGAGTCCGGCCTGGCGGCCGGCGACCGGGTCGTGCTCGACGGCCAATACCGCATGACGCCCGGCGCGCGCGTCCTCGAAAAGGCCGCCAATGCACCGGTCGCCAGCAACGCGGGAGCCAAGCCGTGAACATCTCAGCGGGATTCATCAAGCGCCCGATCGGCACCTCGCTCCTCGCCGCGGCGCTGCTGCTCATCGGGTTGGTCGCCTGGCCCCTGCTGCCGGTGGCGCCTTTGCCCCAGGTGGACTTCCCGACCATCCAGGTCACGGGCCGCCTCCCCGGTGCGAGCCCGGAAACCATGGCCGCGAACGTGGCACAGCCCCTGGAGCGCCAGTTCTCGCTGATCGCCGGCCTGGCGCAGATGACCTCCAGCAGTTCGCTCGGCCTCACGCAGATCACGTTGCAGTTCGACCTGGACCGCAACATCGACGGCGCCGCGCTCGACGTGCAGACCGCCATCAATGCCGCCGGAGGCCAACTGCCGCAGAACCTGCCGAGTCCGCCGAGCTTCCGAAAGATCAATCCGGCCGATTCGCCGGTGCTGATTCTGGGCGTGCAGTCCAAGGTGCTGCCGCTGGTGCAGGTCAACGACTACGCCGACAACGTGCTCGCGCAGCAGATATCGCGCATCTCGGGCGTCGGGCTGGTCAACATCTTCGGCGTGCAGAAGCCGTCGGTGCGCATCCAGGTCGATCCGGCCAAGCTCCAGGCGGTGGGCATGAGCCTGGAAGACGTGCGCGGCGTGATCGCGGCCACCACCGTGAGCCAGCCGACCGGCACGATCGACGGCGAGCGCCAGGCCTTCAATGTCTACACCAACGACCAGCTGCTCAAGGCCGCGCCATGGAACGACATGGTGCTGGCCTGGCGCAACGGCGCGCCCATCCGCGTGCGCGACATCGGCGTGGCTGTGGACGGCCCTGAAAACAGCAAGGTCGCCGCCTGGGGCTTCGCCGGCAAGGCGGCGCCGGAAGGCAGCGACATCACCGACGGCCGCGCGATCATGCTGGCCATCACCAAGCAGCCGGGCGCCAACGTGATCGAGACGGTGGACCGCATCCAGGCCGCGCTGCCCAAGCTGAAGGCGGCCATTCCGCCGAGCGTGACCGTCAACACGCTGGTCGACCGCACGCAGACCATCCGCGCCTCGGTCAAGGATGTCGAATTCACGCTGCTGCTGTCGATCGCGCTGGTAGTGGCGGTGATCTTCGTGTTCCTGCGCAACGTCACGGTGACGCTGATTCCCAGCGTGACGGTGCCGCTCGCGCTGCTGGGCACTGCCGCGGTGATGTACGTCGTCGGCTACAGCCTGGACAACCTGTCGCTCATGGCGCTGACGATCGCGGTCGGCTTCGTCGTGGACGACGCGATCGTGATGCTCGAGAACATCTATCGCCACATCGAGGACGGCATGAAGCCGATGGAGGCGGCGCTGCAGGGCGCCGGCGAGATCGGCTTCACGATCATCTCGATCTCGGTGTCGCTGGTCGCGGTGTTCATCCCCTTGCTGTTGATGGGCGGCATCGTCGGGCGGCTGTTCCGCGAGTTCGCGGTCACCGTCACGCTGACCATCGCGGTGTCGGTGCTGATCTCACTCACGCTGACGCCGATGCTCTGCGCGCGCTTCCTGAAGCCGCACGTCGCCAGCGAGAAGCACGGTCGCCTCTACATGCTGCTCGAACGAGGCTTCGACGCGATGCTCAACGGCTACAAGCGCGGCCTCGGCGTCGTGCTGCGGCATCCGTTCATCACGCTGATGAGCTTCATCGTCACGGTGGCGGCGACAGGGCTGCTGTTCATCACGATCCCCAAGGGCTTCTTCCCGCAGCAGGACACCGGCTTCCTGTTCGGCTCTGCCGACGCGGCGCAGGATTCGTCATCCCAGGCGATGCGCGAACGCATGCTCAAGGTCGCGGACATCATCCGCGAGGACCCCGACGTCACGAGCTTCGGCATGCAGGCGGGTGCGAGCACCTTCAATTCCGGCAACTTCTTCATCGGCCTGCGGCCCAAGGACGAAGGCCGCACCGCCAATGCCGACGAGGTGATCGCGCGCCTGCGGCCCAAGTTGGCGCCGATCCAGGGCATTGCGCTGTTCATGCAGGCGGGGCAGGACATCAACGTGGGCGGGCGACTCTCGCGCACGCAGTACCAGTACACGCTGACCGACCCGGACCTGAACGAGCTCAACACCTGGGCGCCGAAGCTGCTGGAGCGGCTGCGTCAGCTGCCCGAGCTCACGGACGTGACCACCGACCAGCAGAACTCGGCGCCGACGGCCATGGTCACCATCGACCGGCAGCGCGCATCGAGCTACGGCATCACGCCGGCGATGGTCGACGCGACGATCTACGACGCCGTCGGCCAGCGGCAGGTGGCACAGTACTTCACCCAGCTCAACAGCTACAACGTGGTGCTGGAGGTCACGCCGGAACTGCAGCGCGATCCCTCGCTGTTCGACCGCCTCTACCTGACCTCGCCGATCAACGGCCAGCAGGTCCCGCTGTCGACCTTCGTCAAGCTGGACACCAGCAAGACCGGCTACCTCGCGATCAGCCACCAGGGGCAGTTCCCGGCGGTGACGCTGTCCTTCAACCTCAAGCCGGGCGCCTCGCTCGGCCAGGCGGTAGAGGCGATCAATGCGGCGCAGGCGCAGATGGGCGTGCCCGCCACGCTGAGCGGCAACTTCCAGGGTACGGCCCAGGCCTTCGGGGATTCGCTGCGCACGCAGCCCTACCTGATCGCGGCCGCGCTGATCTCGGTCTACATCGTGCTGGGCCTGCTCTACGAGAGCTACATCCACCCGTTGACCATCCTCTCGACACTGCCGTCGGCCGGCGTCGGCGCATTGCTGATCCTCATGGCCGGGGGGTACGATCTCAGCGTGATTGCGTTGATCGGGATCATCCTGCTGATCGGCATCGTGAAGAAGAACGGCATCATGATGGTCGACTTCGCGCTGCACGCCGAGCGGGACAGGGGCATGTCGCCGCGCGACGCCATCTTCGAAGCCTGCGTGCTGCGCTTCCGCCCGATCATGATGACCACCATGTGCGCGCTGCTGAGCGGCCTGCCGCTGATGCTGGGCCACGGCGCCGGCTCGGAGTTGCGCCGTCCGCTGGGCTATGCGATGGTCGGTGGCCTGATCCTCTCGCAGATGCTGACACTCTTCACCACACCGGTCATCTACCTGTACCTCGACCGCGCCCACCACTGGTATGTGCGCCGCAAGGAGGCGCGCCGGCAGCGCAATGCACCTGACTTGCCGGAAGCACCGGCGGGAGCCATTGCCGAATGAAAGTCCTGATCGTCGAAGACGAGCGCAAGACGGCCGACTACCTGTACCAGGGTCTGACCGAGCAGGGCTGCGCCGTGGACCTCGCCTTCGACGGCATCGACGGACAGCACCTGGCCTTGCACTACGACTTCGACGTGATCGTGCTAGACGCGATGCTTCCGGGGCTGGACGGCTTCTCGGTGCTCAAGTCGCTGCGCAGCGTGAAGAACACGCCGGTCATCATGCTGACCGCGCGCGACGGCGTCGCGGACCGCGTGCGCGGCCTGCAGGACGGCGCCGACGACTACCTGGTCAAGCCCTTTTCCTTTCTCGAACTGCTGGCCCGGCTGCAGGCGCTCACCCGGCGCGGGCGCGCCCATGAGTCGACGTTGCTGCGCGTCGGCGACCTGCGCGTCGACATGCTCGGGCGCAAGGCCATCCGGCAGGACCAGCGCATTGACCTCACTGCGAAGGAATTCGCGCTGCTCGCCGTGCTGGCGCGTCGCCAGGGCGAGATCCTTTCCAAAACAGTGATCGCCGAACTCGTCTGGGACATGAATTTCGACAGCAACACCAACGTGGTCGAAGTCGCCATCAAGCGCCTGCGCGCCAAGATCGATGCACCCTTCGGTCACAACCTGCTGCACACCATCCGTGGCATGGGCTACGTGCTGGAAGACCGCGGCGGTGGAGACCTGGAATGAGGAATTCGATTGCCGTTCGCCTGGCGCTGATGTTCGCCGTCGCGGCGCTGGCGGGCTTCGCGCTGGTGGGCGGCGCGCTGCATCACGTGCTGTCGGGTGAGCTTGCGCGTCACCAGCAGGAACAGATCGACGCGCGGCTCGAAGACATGTCGTACATGCTGCAGCACGGCCGCGCGCCCAACCTCGGCGAGCGTATCCGCGACAAGCTCGAGACCCTGAGCTCCGCCGATGCGCGCACGCGCTCCTGGATGTGGAGCGAAGACCCCGCCTTCCGCTTCGGGGAGGACCTGCCCCTGGTAGAGGCGGCCATCGAGGCCGGAAAGGACAGTGTGGAACTGCAGGTCGGCACGCCGCCCCGACGAATGCGCATGCATGTGCGTGGCGGCATGCTGCCCGCGAGCGAACTGCGGCCTGCCGTGCGGTACATGGCGGGTGTGGACGCCGAGCCGTTCAGCGTCACCTTGCGCACCTTCGAGACGGCGCTGGCACTCCTGACGCTGGCCGGGACGGCGCTGTCCGCCGCGTTGGGCTACTGGATCGCGCGCATCGGGCTCGGCCCGGTCGATCGCCTCTCGGCCGATGCGCAGCGCGTCGGCCCCGACAACCGTGCCCAGCGGCTGCAACTTCCTGCGCTCCCCAGGGAATTGGCCGACCTCGGAACTTCGTTCAATGCCGCGCTCGACCGGCTCGATGCGGCCTACCGGCAACTCGCGACCTTCAGCGACGACGTGGCCCACGAGTTGCGCACGCCGCTCGCGAACCTCATCGGCCAGACCCAAGTGGCGCTCGCGCGCGATCGCAACGCCGCCGAGCTGCGCGAGGTGCTGCAGTCCAACCTGGAGGAACTGGAGCGGCTGCGCGCCATCGTGGCCGACATGCTCTTCCTGGCGCGGGCCGAGCAAGGCGTCCGCGCGCGCGGGCTGGTGGCGTCCTCGATCGCGCAGGAGGTCGGCAAGACGGTGGAATTCCTCGACCTGCTGCTCGACGAGGCCGGCATGACGGTGGAAGTGGAGGGCGATGCCGTCGCGCCGATCGAGACCTCGTTGTTCCGCCGTGCGCTGACCAACCTGCTGCAGAACGCGATCCAGCATTCGCGGCCCGGCGCGCGCGTGGTCGTTCAGATCGGGCAGGGCGAGCGTTCGGCGGAAGTGAGTTTTTCCAATCCCAGTGCGCCGATCGAGCCCGAGCAACTGCCGCGCCTGTTCGACCGCTTCTATCGCGTCGACATCTCACGCCGAAACAGCGGCGAGAACCATGGGCTCGGCCTGTCGATCGTCAAGGCCGTGGCTGTGATGCACAACGGTACGGTGTTCGCGCGTTCGAGGGACGGCATCACGACAGTAGGCTTCAGCGTCGCTCTTTCTCCCTCTCCCTCTGGGAGAGGGTTGGGGTGAGGGCACTCGGACGGCTGATCGAGCGCAGCGCCTCTATCGGAAGCCCGGTGCCCTCACCCCCGCCCTCTCCCAGAGGGAGAGGGAGTCATGCGGCTCTCGTCGGGTTCATCCATGCTGTCTCGGCCGCGCGGCCAGGCAGGTGGAGCGCCGCAGTGGCAGCAGGCGTTTCCGCCAGCAGCTTCCCCTTTCGATAGACCTTCAGCCGCGTCGCGCGCAAGCGGATCGCCTCCACCGCATCGCGCGCCTGCAGCAAGACGAAGCTCGCATCGCAGCCAGCTTCGAGCCCGTAGCCATCCAGGTGAAACACCTTCGCCGCGTTCGTCGTGACGGCGTCGAAGCACTGGCGGATACCGCGCTGGCTGGTCATCTGCGCCACGTGCAATCCCATGTGCGCGACCTCCAGCATGTCGCCCGACCCCATGCCGTACCACGGGTCCATCACGCAGTCATGCCCGAAGGCGACGTTCACGCCGGCCGCCATGAGCTCGGGCACGCGCGTCATGCCTCGGCGCTTCGGGTACGTGTCGTGCCGCCCTTGCAGCGTGATGTTGATCAGCGGATTCGCGATCACGCTGACACGGCTTTCGGCAATCAGCGGCAGCAGCTTGCTCACGTAGTAGTTGTCCATCGAATGCATCGAGGTGCAGTGCGAGCCTGTCACGCGCCCATGCAGGCCCAGGCGTTGCGTCTCGAAGGCCAGCGTCTCGATGTGGCGCGAAAGCGGGTCGTCCGACTCGTCGCAGTGCATGTCGACCAGCTTTCCGCGCTCGGCCGCGATCTCGCACAGCAGCTTCACGCTGGCGGCTCCGTCGGCCATCGTGCGTTCGAAGTGCGGAATGCCGCCGACCACGTCGACGCCCTTGTCGAGCGCGCGCTTGAGGTTCTCGACGCCGCCGGGCGAGCGCAGCACGCCGTCCTGCGGAAAGGCGACGAGCTGCAGATCGAGGTAGGGCGCGACCCGACGCTTGACTTCCAGCAGCGCGTCGACCGCGAGAAGGCTCGGGTCGCTGGTGTCCACATGGGTGCGAATCGCGAGCAGCCCCTTGGCGACCGCCCAGTCGCAATACGCCAGCGCGCGGTCGATGAGCGCATCGGCCGTCAACAGCGGCTTGAGTTCGCCCCACAGCGCGATGCCTTCGAGCAACGTGCCGCTTTCGTTGATGCGCGGCAGGCCGTAGCTGAGTGTCGCGTCCATGTGGAAGTGCGGATCGATGAAGTGCGGCGAGACCAGCAGGCCTTGCGCGTCGAGCTTCTCCCTGGCCGACGCATCGAGGCCGGCCGTTACTTCGGCGATTCGACCGTCTTGCACGGCGATCGACATGTTCGCGCGGCCGTCGGGGAGGGTGGCGTTTTGAACGAGGAGGTCGAGCATCAGCGTTCTCCTTTTCTATAGGGTTTCATCAGCGCCTGCGGATAGCTCGCCTTGCGGGCCACCAGCACCAGCGCCAGGATCGACAGCAGGTAGGGCAGCATCAGGTAGATCTGGTAGGGCAGCACCGCGTCGCCCGATTGTTGCAAGCGCAGCTGCAGGGCGTCGAAGAAAGCGAACAGCAACGCGCCCAACAGCGCCTTGCCAGGCCGCCATGATGCAAAGACCACCAGCGCCACGCAGATCCATCCGCGTCCGTTGATCATGTTGAAGAAGAAGGCGTTGAACGCCGACAGCGTCAGGAACGACCCCGCCACGCCCATCAATGCCGAGCCCGCGACGATCGCACCCGTGCGCGTGGCCGCGACCGAGACGCCCTGGCCTTCGGCCGCCTGCGGGTTCTCGCCGACCATGCGCACGGCCAGCCCCACCGGCGTGCGGTTGAGAAGGTAGGCCACCACCGGCACCATCAGTAGCGCCAGCAGCGTGAGCGGCGTCTGCGCATCGAGCACGGGAACATGCAGCCACTCCATCGGTGCGAACGGCGTGACGGTAGGCGGGGTGTTCACCTTCGGAAAGCTCACGCGATAGCCGTAGTAGCTCAAGGCCGTCGCGAGCAGCGTGATGCCGAGCCCCGACACGTGTTGCGACAGCGCCAGCCCCACCGTCAGGAATGCATGCAGCAGTCCGAAGACCGCGCCCGTGAGCGCCGCGACGCCGACGCCGACCCACAGCGGCGCGCCCGCATACACCGCCAGCCAGCCCGCGAAGGCGCCCGCGACCATGATCCCCTCGATGCCCAGGTTCAACACGCCCGCGCGCTCGCACAGCAACACACCGAGCGTGCCGAAGATCAACGGCGTGGCGATGCGCAGGACCGCCACCCAGAACGACGCATTGGAAAGAATGTCGGCCACGTCGCTCATTTCAGCCGCACCCGGTATTGCGTGAGCAAGGTTGCCACGAGCACGGCGATCAGGGATGCCGCGACGATCACGTCCGCGATGTACGTCGGCACGCCGATCGCACGGCTCATGGTGTCGGCGCCGACCAGCACGCCCGCCACGAAGACGCCGGCCGCCAGCACGCCGAGCGGATGCAGCCCGGCCAGCATCGCGATCACGATGCCGCTGTAGCCGTAGCCCGGCGACATGTCCAGCGTGACATAGCTGGTGCGGCCGGCCACCTCGATGGCACCCGCCAGGCCGGCAAGCGCCCCCGAGAGCAGCGCGACCAGCACGACAGTGCGCGTAACCGGCACGCCCGCAAACGCAGCGGCGCGCGCATTGGCGCCCACCGCGCGGATGTCGAAGCCGATCACCGTGTACTTGAACAGCGCCCAGACAATCACCGACAGCGAGATGGCCCACAGCAGCCCGGTGTGCACACGCGTCTGCGCGATCAGCTTGCCGAGTTCGAGCTCCGACTGCAGCGACACGCTCTGCGGCCACCCCATGGCAGTCGGGTCCTTCATCGGCCCGTCGAGCATGGCCGAGACGCCCAGCAGCACGATGAAGTTGATCAACAGCGTGGTCACCACCTCGTCGACGCCGAGCTTGTTCTTCATCAGCGCGGGGCCGAGCAGCAGCAGGGCGCCTGCGGTCGCCGCGGCCAGCATCATCAGCGGATACAGCAGCCAGAGTGGCCACTCGAAGCCGGTGCCGCCATGCATGCCGCCCACGGCGACTGCGGCGAGCGCACCCGCGTAGAGCTGGCCTTCGGCACCGATGTTGAAGAGCCGGGCCTTGAAGGCGACCGTGGCGGAGAGCCCTGTCAGGATCAGCGGAATGGCGCGGGTGAGAGTCTCGCTCCATGCGAACACCGAACCGAAGCCGCCCTGCAAAAGAAGCGCATACGTACGTCCCACCGGCGCACCGGCCCAGAGCACGAGCAGCGCGCTCACCAGCAGCGTGAACGCGACCGCACCGACAGGCGCGAGCACCAGGGCGGCGCGGGATGTCTCGTGGCGACGCTCCAGCCTCATGCCTTCGAACCCGCCATGGCCAGGCCGATGGCTTCGCGCGTCCATGCCGCTGCCGGGCGCGGCTCGCCCAACTGGCCGCCGTGCATGACCGCGACCCGGTCGCCCAGAGTCAACACCTCGTCGAGGTCGTCCGATATCAGCAGCACGGCCGCACCTGCATCGCGCGCGGCGATGAGCTGTTGCTGCACGTAGGCGACTGCGCCGACGTCCAGCCCCCAGGTCGGCTGGTGCGCAACGATCAGCCGGGCGATGCGATGCTTCGCCGGCGACGACGCCGGCGCGAGCAATGCCCGCCCGAGAATCAGCTTCTGCATGTTGCCGCCGGAGAGCGATCGCGCAGGCGATTCGAGGCCAGCCCCGCGCACGTCGTAGGCCTTCTCCACGCTGCGCGCATGCGCCTTGGCGACGCCGCGCCGGACCCAGAGCCAGCGCGAGAACGCCCGGCTGCGCAACCGTTCCGAGACGGCGTTCTCCCAGACTGGCAGATCGCCGACTACGCCCACCGCATGCCGGTCCTCGGGAATACGCGCGACCCCGCGCTGCACCAGCCGGGCGGGCGATGCGGGCAGGTCGCGCCCCATCAGCTTCACCGTGCCGGCGACCGCGCGCCGCGTGCCGCTCAACAGTTCGGCCAGCGCCACCTGGCCGTTGCCGGAAACCCCCGCGATGGCCATGATCTCGCCGCCCCTGAGCGTGAGCGTCACGTCCTCCAGCCGGTCATGTCCGCTGCCTGTGGTCCGCACATGGTCCAGCACGCAGACCGCATCGCCGATGCGTTGGGCGGGACGGCGCACCGTGCCCTCGATCGCGTGCCCGACCATCCACAGCGCCAACTGCGCCTGCGTCGTATCGCTGGTACTTGCCTCGGCCACCAGCTTGCCGCCGCGCAGCACCGCGACGCGATGCGACACGCGCAGCACTTCGGCCAGCTTGTGGCTGATGAAAATGATCGACAGGCCCTGCGCCACCATTTGCCCCAGGGTGTGGAACAGCGCCTCGCTCTCCTGCGGCGTGAGCACAGCCGTGGGTTCGTCGAGGATCAGGATTCGGGCGTTGCGGTACAGCGCCTTCAGGATCTCCACGCGCTGGCGCTCGCCCACCGACAGGTCGCCGACCAGCGCATCCGGCTGCACGGGCAGGCCGAAGCGCTGAGCCACCTCCAGCAGCCGCGCGCGTGCCACGCCGCGGCGCGAGAAGGGCTGCCACAGCGGCTCGGTGCCCATCAGCACGTTGTCCAGCACGCTGAGGTTGTCGGCCAGCGTGAAGTGCTGGTGCACCATGCCGATGCCCGCGGCCAGTGCCGCCTTCGGGTTGCCCGGCGCGAGCGGCTGGCCGAACACGTCGATGCTGCCTTCATCGGCCACGTAGTGCCCGAACAGAATCGACATCAGGGTCGACTTGCCCGCGCCGTTCTCGCCGAGCAGCGCCAGCACCTCGCCTGCCTGCAGGTCGAGCGAGATCCCGTCGTTGGCCACCAGCGCGCCGAAGCGCTTGGTGATGCCACGCAGGGCAAGGACTTGGGCCAAGAGGAACTACTTCCAGCTGGAAAGGAACGCGAGCAGCACCTTGGCCGAGTTGTCGGCCGCGATGCCCATGAAGGTGCCCATCTCGTTCTCGCCCTCGCCACCGCCCGCGAGGTCGCTGAGCGAACGGAAGGCGATGTACGGCACGCCATTGCTGTACGCGACCATGCCGACCGCCGCCGTTTCCATGTCGAGCACATTGGCCTGGAAAGTCCTGAAGGTGTATTCGCGGAAAGCCTTGTTGTCCATGAAGGCCTGGCCGGAGACGCCGTTGCCGCCGACGACGAGCCGGGGCTTGCGGCTCAGGCACTTGCCGGCGTTGCAGTCGGCCAGGTCCACGGTGCGGATGCTGCGTGCGACCGCCAGCATCTTCGGATCCACTTCGAACCAGAACTTCTTCGCGATGGCCGGATGCGCCGCCGAACGCGCTTCCACCGGGCGAGGAAACATCATGCCGAAGGCCGGCATCGTGGCGTCGTCCATCCAGGACGGCGCACTGAAGCGGCCCGGCGCGGTCTCGCGCGCCATGAGCATTTCGAGGTACTGGCCCCACTGCACAGGAACCGTCACGTCGCCGATATGCAGCGCCGGATTGACCCCGCCCGCGATGCCGCTGAACACCACATGCGTCACCTTGAAACGGTCGAGCGCAAGCTGCGTGTTCATCGTCGCATTGGTCATGCTGATGCCCGACAGGAACAGCACCACCGGCTTGCCCTCGAGCGTGCCGGTGGTGAACTCGACGCCGTTCACGCTGTGCTTGCGAGGATCCTGCAGCCGTGCCAACAACAGCGTGAGCTCAGGCTGGAAAGCCGAGATCACCGCCATCCGTGGTGTTTCGTCGAGCCGCGACGAGCGGCCGTCGGGCACGCTGGCGCAACCCGCCAGAGCCACGCCCAGCGCGAACAACCAGACACGAAGCGCGCGCAGCCTGGGGGTCAGCGTCACTTCGACGACTTTGGTTGGCTGTCGTCCACCTTCACCGTGAATTTGCCGGAGAGGATGTCGGCCTGCTTCGCCTTCACCTTCGCGACGATGTCGGCGGGCACCTTCTTCTCGAAGGTGCCGAGCGGCGCCAGCTCCGAGCCCTTGTACTTCATCATCGAGTAGGGGCCGTAGTCCTCGGCGGTGAACTTGCCTTCCTTGACCAGCTTGATCGCGCGGTCGGCCGAGGGCTCGAAGTTCCAGAGCGCGGATGCGACCACCGTGTCCGGGTACTTGTCCTGCGTGTCGATCACGTTGCCGATCGCGAGCTTGCCCTTTTCCTTGGCCGCATCGCTCACGCCGAAGCGCTCGGCATACATGACGTCCGCGCCCTTGTCGATCATCGCGAAGGCCGCTTCCTTGGCCTTGGGCGGATCGAACCAGCTGTTGATGAAGCTCACGCTGAACTCCACCTTCGGATTCACTTCCTTCGCACCGGCCATGAAGGCGTTCATCAGCCGATTCACCTCGGGGATCGGGAAGCCGCCGACCATGCCGATCTTGTTCGTCTTGGTCATGCCGCCAGCGACCATGCCCGACAGGTAGGCCGGCTCCTGGATGTAGTTGTCGAACACCGAGAAGTTCGGCGCCTGGGGCTTGAGCGACGAGCCCATCAGGAAGGCCGTCTTCGGAAAGTCCTTCGCCACCTTGCGGGCAGCCGCTTCAACGCCGAACACCTCGCCCAGGATGAGCTGGTTGCCCGCCGTCGCGTACTCGCGCATCACGCGTTCATAGTCGGCATTCGCGACGTTCTCCGTCGCCGTGTATTCGATCTCGCCACGCGCTTCCGCCGCCTTCAATGCCTTGTGGATGCGACCCACCCATTGCTGCTCGAAGGGCACGGTGTACACCGCCGCCACCTTGAGCTTCGCCTGCGCGAACGCGAGGCCCGGCGCCCCCGCCGCGAGCGCAGCGGCAATGGCGACCGAACGAACGATGATCTGACGACGTGCTGTCACAGTGCTTCTCCTCGAGTTAAAAAATCCAGCTTCTTATTCGTGAAACACCGCGGAACCGGCTTCGCCGGGCCGCCGGTGTTGCCCCCGGCCGGGGGTAGGCGTCTACACGCAGTGAGTAAGCCTGGGGGCGAGCTTCATTTCGTTCCGAAGATGCGGTCGCCGGCGTCGCCGAGGCCCGGCAGGATGTAGCCGTGGCTGTTCAACTCACGGTCGATCGCGGCGGTGTAGATCGGCACATCGGGATGCGCATCCTGCATCGTCTTCACGCCTTCAGGGCAGGTCAGCAGGCAGACGAACTTGATCGACTTCGGATTGAGCTCCTTCAGCCGCTCGACCGCCGCCACGGCCGAATTGCCGGTGGCCAGCATCGGGTCGACCACGATCGCGTCGCGCTCTTCCATGCCGCCGGGCATCTTGAAGTAGTACTCGACGGCGGTAAGCGTCTTCGGGTCGCGGTAGAGGCCGATGTGCCCGACGCGCGCACCGGGAATCACGCTCAGCATCCCGTCCAGGATGCCGGTGCCCGCACGCAGGATCGACACCAGCACGACCTTCTTGCCGTCGATGACCTTGGCGTTCATCGCCTCGAGCGGGGTCTCGATCTCGATGTCCTGCATCGCCATGTCGCGGGTGACCTCGTAGGCCATCAGCATGCTGATTTCGTTGAGAAGCCGCCGGAAGCTGTTGGTGCTGGCCTCCTTTCGGCGCATCAGCGTGAGCTTGTGCTGGACGAGGGGGTGGTCGACGAGGTGGACGTTGCTCATGAGTGGTCGAGAAGCGGCTGGGCGTTCTTGTCGTTGTGAAAAAGGTGATGAAGTCTAGAAGACGGTGCCGTCGCTTTCGATGCGCAAGGGTGGCGCACCCTCACGCAAGCGCTGTGCCATGACGCGGCCGGCGGCCCAGGTGCCGCCTTCGAGCACGCGCGCCAGGGGCAGGTCATCCTCGCTGCGGCCCAGCACCTTGCGCACGCGCGGTGCCAGTTCGTCGAGCAGGGCGACGGTCAGTGCGCGCCATTCGACGATGAACTCGTCGCTCACCTTCCAGTCACGTTGGAGGAAGGCCGGGTCCTTGGGCACGATCATGCCGCTGTCGATGAGCAGGCCGCCGTTGCGGTATTCGGGCAGGGCGGTCAGCGCTTCGAGATGGCGGACCTTGACGCCGGCCCATTCGAAGGGTTCGAGCATCGAATAGGTGAGCCATTGCGAGAGCTTGTGGAACGGCATCCAGCCATTGGTCAGCCCGGGGCCGCGCACCGCGCTGTGGCGCCAGCAGTCGCCCAGCGCATGCGCTGGGTCGCCGGTGCCGATGGTGTCGCTGCCGTCCGCGGCGATGCTGTCGATCGAATTCGAAGCCGGCCAGATGCCGGAGAGCGCGTCGAGCAGCAGCGAGAGGATCTCGTGCGCCGTGATCTCGGCGGTCGGTGGCGCGGCGGGCCCGTAGGGTCCCACGAGCGCATCGAACATCCCGCCGGGCCGGCCATCGTCGCCGAACACTTCGGGCTGCTCGCTCATCGCTTCGCCGAGGCGGCGCAGCAGGGTCGCACGGCCCGCCAGTCCGACCAGCGGGTTCACCGCATTGATCTGGAAGGCATCGCCGAGCCGGTCGGTCACGAGGGCGCGCAGTCCGGCCGAGTCGGCCTGCAGCGGCTGTGCGGGATTCGAGGAGAACAGGCCGCTCGTGAAAGCGTGGAAGCTCGCGACGCCGAGCCCTTCGGAGCGCGTGAAGCGCTGGCCCGTGGCCGCCTCGACATAGTGCCAGTCCGGGCCGGCACCGGCATCGAGCAGCACGCTCACGAGCACGAGGTCGATGTGCGCGCGGGCACGCTGGCTGGCATCGGCGTTGCCCAGCAGGTCGTCCAGCATCTTGAGCCGGTTCACGCCACCTGCCTCGAAATGGCGCCAGCGGCTGTGGTACGGAATGGGACTCCACGGGTAGCGGTCGCGCGTCACTTCGGCGACGGTGCGCGCGGTGTCTTCCATCGCATTGTCCGCGCCGATCGTGAACCACTGCGATTCGCCGGCGCGTGCGCGTGCAAGCAGTGCTGCTGCACGGCTTCGCACCGCCTGCGTCGTGCGCAGGTACGCAGCCGCGCCCGTGGGGTGCTCGGTGTCCGGCAAGAATTCGGCCGCCGGGTCGACATGCCCTTCCGCGTCGGCGCTGCGCACGGCAGGATTGTGGGTGGGTCGTTCCGGATCCAACCCGTAGTTTTCCTTTGTCATTGGTCCAACTTCCGGCCCTTGGCCTTCTTGAGTTCCTCGGCGTCCGGCACCACGCCGGGCGTGAAGTAGCCGGCGGCCATCTTGGCGTCCATCTCGACGCGGGCGTCGGCCGGGATCAGTTCGTCGGGGATGTTCACGCGCGTCCCGATCTCGATGCCCGAGCCGGTGATGGCGTCGAACTTCATGTTGCTCATCGACACCAGGCGGTGGATCTTGCGGATGCCGAGCCAGTGGAACACGTCAGGCATCAGCTCCTGGAAGCGCATGTCCTGCACGCCGGCCACGCACTCGGTGCGCGCGAAGTACTGGTCGGCCGTGTCGCCGCCCACCTGGCGCTTGCGCGCGTTGTAGACGAGGAACTTGGTCACCTCGCCGAGCGCGCGGCCTTCCTTGCGCGAATAGGCGATGAGCCCGACGCCGCCGCGCTGCGCACCCTGGATGCACTCTTCGATGGCGTGCGTGAGGTAGGGCCGGCAGGTGCAGATGTCGGAGCCGAACACATCGGAGCCGTTGCACTCGTCGTGGATGCGCGCAGTCAGCTCGACCTCCGGATTGGCGAGGTCGCGCGGGTTGCCGAAGATGTAGAGGGTCTGGCCGCCGATCGGCGGGAGGAACACTTCCAGGTCGGAGCGCGTCACGAGTTCCGGGTACATGCCGCCGGTTTCCTCGAAGAGCACGCGGCGCAGGTCGGTCTCGGAGCAGCCGAAGCGCTTGGCGACCGCGGGCAAGAACCACACCGGTTCGATCGCCGCCTTGGTGACCATGGCCGCGCCGCCAGCCGTGAGGAACTTGCCGTCGGCCTTCAGCCGGCCTTTCTGCAGGGCCTCGATGACCTCCGGCAGGATCACGTGCGCCTTGGTGATCGCGATGGTCGGGCGGATGTCGTAGCCGGCCGCGAGCTCCGTGGCGAAAGCGTCGGCCACGACGGCGCCCCAGGGATCGAGCGAGACGATCCTGCCCGGCTCGCTCCATTGCGGGTAGGGGCCGATGGCATCGGTCGGCGCCGTGTTGGTGAGGTCGGCCTTGTGGTGCGGCGACAGCGCGCCCGAGGCCACGGCCAGCGCGCGGTAGACGCTGTACGAGCCGCTGTGCGTGCCGATCACGTTGCGATGCGCACGCTTGGTCGTGGTGCCGACCACCGGCCCGCGCTCGGCCGCAGTGGCCGCGCCCCACTGGATCGGCAGCGCGCCGAAGCCGCCGGCGTGCGAGGTCAGGCGGATGTGGCTGCGTTGGGGGGCTGAGCCGGGATACACCGGCGAGATCGAGACAGACTCGGGCGGCGCGACGTCAGGGGAGGGCTCGGGAGACGTGGGGGAAAGCGATGGGGAAGATGGAGTCGGAACGGTGTCAACAGACATTGCAGGCCCTCAAAAACCGCAATGTACCGAGGGCTCCCGCAACTGGCAAGTTGGGGTGTACGCCATTCGCCGTAGCGCCCGAAGGGGGCGTGTGGGGCGCTATGCGATGCGCAGCAGACGGTCGAGCGACAGGGTGCCGCCGCCCCGTCCCACCAGGTAGAGCAGCAGCGCCGCCCATGAAAGATGCGTGGGCCACGCATCGGGGTAGACGAAGACCTGGATCACGAGCGTCATGCCCAGCAGCGCGAGGGCCGACAGCCGGGTGCAGAGGCCCAGCACGAGCAGGACCGGAAACAGGTGCTCCGCGTAGGCCGCCAGGTGGGCCGCGATCTCGGGCGGGACGAAAGGCAGCTTGTATTCGGTGCGAAAGAGTTCATAGGCGCCTTCGGTCAGCGTGAGGAAGCCTTCGACCTTGGTGCGGCCGGACATGAAGAAGATCGCCGCGATGCCGAAGCGGCTCGCGAGCGCCAGGAGGTCGTGCGGCACGAGGCGCGTGAGGCCGGCGGCCAGGCGGTTCCAGCGTGCACGCACGCCATGGCTTTCGGGCTTGTCGGCGGACAGGGGGATCGCGGGGCTGGTGCTCATGATGGGCTTTCAGGGGGTGGGTTGAAAGGAGCGGGCGCAGAAGGCGCCGGCGCGCAACAATCGTTCGAGCAGTCCGGAAAGATCGACGTCGGGCGCCACGACGAGTGCGCGTTCCGCCGCTTCCGCCAGTGGCAGGCCTGCTGCACAGGCGTCGAGGAACGCGCAATCCGCTTCGCCGACCTGACGCCAGGCCACGGCGTCGGCGGGTCTTGTGATCAATGCGCCTTCGCCATGCCAGGCGAGTTCCGCGGCGTCGTCAGTGACAGACGGCGCGCGATTGCGCCGCCAGATGCTGAATATCGGCCGGTCGGCGAACCAGGCCCAGCGCGCGGCAGGATGCGGCACGAGGACGAGCCGGGCCAGCCGGTCGGGTTCGCACCGGGCGAGCCGGGCCGCATCGAGCAATTCCGCGTCGACTGCGACATGCGCTTCGCACCACAACGCATCGAGGCGCGCGACGCCGGGCAAGTAGTCGAGTGCGGCGGCCGGTTCGAAATGGGCGAGGAAGTCGGCGAATCCGTGGCCGTAGTGCATCAGTCGTCCGTCGCGCGGCGGCTCGGCCGCCACGTGCACGGCCGCCGCGGCGCGGAACCATGCACTGCCGACCAGCCTCGCCACGGCAGGGAAATTGGATTCGAGCGCGTCGATGCAGCCCCTCATCACAGTGTTCCGATAGACGGCGAACGCGGGCTGCGCCGCCAGACGCCGGATCGCCGGGTCCGTGCCGTCCTCTGATGCAAACAGAGCCTCCGCAAAGCCCGCCTGGAACCGAGCGAGTGCTGAAGTCATGGCAGGGCCTCGACCGGCGCCGAAATGCGGCGCAATTCTTCGTCGGCTTGCGTGCGCTCGGCCATCAGTTCGCTGAACGCGGGCACGTTGCCGTCGCGCTCGATCAACGTGGGGCGTGCGCCAGCACGCTCGATGAAGCGGCGGTAGAGATGCCAGACCTCGGGCGCCACCGGCTCATCGTGCGAGTCGATCAGCAGCGCGTCGCCCAGCGTCGGATCGGGCGTGTGGCCGGCAAGGTGAATCTCCGTCACCAGCCCGGCCGGAAAACGGTCGAGCCAGTCGCCGGCCGAATAGCCCAGGTTGCGCGCCGACACGTGCACGTTGTTGATGTCGAGCAGGAGCGTGCAGCCGGTGCGCCGCGCGAGCTCGGAGAGGAATTCGATCTCGTCCCACGCGTGGCTGTCGAAGCACAGGTAGTGGGAGGGGTTCTCGATCGCGATGGGCCTGTCGAGCGCCGTCTGCGTGCGCTCGATGTTCGCCGCGATCCGATACAAGGCCTCGGTGGTGCGAGGGAAAGGAAGGAGATCGGGAAAGTGCTGGCCGTTCCAAGCCGACCAGGCAAGGTGCTCGGAGACCAGCGCGGGCTGCAGGCGCCGTGCAAGCGCGCCCAGACGCTGGAGATGCGCCGCATCGGGCTCGTCATCGCCCGCGAGCGACAGCGAGACACCGTGCAGCGAGATCGGATGGCGCGCACGGATCGTCTCCAGCCATCCCAGGCGCGGACCGCCCGCCACCATGTAGTTCTCGGGATGTACCTCGAACCACAGGCCGTCGGGCGGCGCCGACGCGGCGGCGTCGAAGTGCTGTGGCTTGAGCCCGAGCCCTGTGCCGAGATGCGTGGTCATGGTGGCGATCGGTCCGTGCGCATCAGGACTTCATCGGCGCCAGCGAGCCCATGCCCTTCGGCGTCTTGATCGTCGTGCAGGTGCCGACCGGCACGTTCTTCCACGAGTTGCCCTGGTAGTCGACCTTCGACGTGCCGGCGCAGGTGGTGCCGGGGCCGGCGGCGCAGTCGTTCTTGCCGGCCATCGAGACGCCATAGCACTTCTCGACCTTGGCCATCGCGTCGGCCATCGGTTTGTCTTGCGCCAGGGCGGAACCGGCTGCGAGGGCGCCCAGTGCAAGGGCGGTGATGGCGAGAGGACGAGTGATCATGGAGATGCTCCTGGGGTTGAGTGAGGGTTTCAACCGCGCCGCTCGGCGCAGTCGTTCTAACTTCGCGGCCTGCTCGCGCCGAGTTACAGGTCACGGCACAATCCGCCGGATTTCTTTTTTTGGCTGTGCCTGTAACCGGCCGACTCGAAAGCACGAATGACCAGTGGGAGCCCGTTGGCGAAGAGCGATGCGGAGCGCGTACTGCACGATCTCTTCGTGCGTGGGCTCGACGGCGACGCCGCGGCCTATCGGGCGTTCCTGCAGAAGCTCAGCACGCACCTTCGCGCGTTCCTGGCCAGGCGCCTGTTCGGCTGGCCCGATGAAGTGGAAGACCTCGTTCAGGAATGCCTTCTCGCCATGCACAACCAGCGCCACACCTACCAGAGCGACCAGCCGCTGACGGCCTGGGTGCATGCGATCGCGCGCTACAAGATGATCGACCTGCTGCGCGCCAAGGCCGGCCGCGAGGCGCTGCATGAACCGCTGGATGACGACCTCGCCGTCTTCGCCGATTCCGCCACCGAGGCGAGCGATGCGCGCCGCGACATCGCTGGCCTGCTCGACACCCTGCCGGACCGGCACCGCCTGCCGATCGTTCACGTAAAGCTCGAAGGCCTCTCGGTCGCCGAGACGGCGAAGCTGACCGGCATGTCGGAGTCGGCGGTCAAGGTGGGCATCCACCGCGGCCTGAAGGCGCTGGCATTGAAAATCAAGGAGTCCATGTGAAGACCGACGACCTTGTCGCGATGCTCGCCACCGGCGCCGCGCCGGTGCGTCGGCGTGCGGCCTCGCGCAGGCTGTCCGCCGCGCTGCTGGTCGGCGTGCCGCTTTCCTTCGCTTGGATGCTGTACGCATACGGCATGCGCCGCGACCTGATCGAGGCCATGTTCTGGCCGATGTTCTGGGTGCGTATCGTGCTGCCGATCTGCGTGGCCATCGCGGGCTTCGTGATCCTGCAGCGGCTGGCGCGGCCCGGTGCGCGCGTCCGCAAGGCCTGGCTCGGGCTGGCCGCGCCCTTGGTCGTCATCTGGGTGCTGGCGGCCGTGATCCTGATGTCATCGCCGGCCGAAGAGCGCCCGACCCTGATCTGGGGGCAGACGTGGCGTACCTGCGCGATGAACATTGCGACGATTTCCCTGCCGGTGTTCGTGGGCGCGCTGATTGCGTTGAAGGGGCTTGCGCCGACGCGGCCGGCGCTCGCCGGCGCTGCTGCAGGCGCCATGGCAGGTGGGGCGGGCGCTGCCGTCTACGCGCTGCATTGCCCGGAACTGGCGGCACCTTTCCTGGCGATCTGGTACGTCGCGGGCATCCTTGTGCCGGTGGTCATCGGCGCCCTGATCGGGCCCCGCATCCTTCGCTGGTAGGCCCGCGGCTTCCCGGGTTCAGTCCGGCAAGGGCAGGGCGCTGGTGCACTTGAACTCGTCCAGGCAGACGCTGGAGCGCACCCCGTCGACGCCCGGCAGGCGCATCAGCTTGTCGATCAGGAACTGCGACAGGCCCTTCAGGTCGCGCGCGATGACCTTGATCACGAAGTCGTAGTCGCCGGTGATCGAGTAGCACTCCAGGACTTCCGGCAGGTCGGTCACCACGTCGGTGAACTTCGACATGTCGCGGATGTGGCCCTTTTCCATGGCGACGAGGATGAACGCCACGACGTGCAGGTCGAGCCGGGCGGCGTCCAGGCGCGTCTCGTAGCGCGCGATGAATCCCGCTTCCTCCAAGCGCCTGTGGCGGCGATGGCATTGCGCGGGCGACAGGCCGGCGGCAGCGGCCACTTCCAGGTTGGATGCGCGCCCGTGCTCCTGCAGGAAGGCGAGGATCTTGCGGTCGATGCGGTCGAAATCGGGCTCTTGCAAGTTCGTCTCCTTTTTGGGTGAATGGGCGAAATTATCTTTCGCTTCCGAGGGTTCGCCCCAACGCCCGATGAAAACAGATTCTCCGTGCAAAAAATCACACTTACTCCCCTGGAACGCGGCCCACGACCCGCGGACTTGCGGAGACGCCCGACCGGGAGTCCTCCGAAATTGAACCTTGCCGACTATTTCTCATCAGGACTCCAAAGTGCAATATTCTTTCTTGCGTTCTTCCTTGACCCTGCTTGCCGTCGCGCTCGCCGGCGCTGCCGCCCCCAGCCACGCCACCGACAAGACCGTGTCGGTCGCCGTCACCTCGATCGTCGAGCACAAGGCCCTTGACGCCGTACGCGACGGCGTCAAGGACGAATTGAAGTCGGCCGGCTTCGAGCCCGGCAAGAACCTGAAGTACGAATACCAGAGCGCCCAAGGCAACAACGGCACGGCGGCGCAGATCGCCCGCAAGTACGTCGGTGAACGGCCGGACGTGATCGTCGCGATCGCCACGCCATCGGCCCAGGCCGTGGTGGCCGCGAGCAAGGACATCCCGGTGGTCTACAGCGCGGTCACCGACCCGGTCGCCGCCAAGCTGGTCAAGGGCTGGGACGCCTCGGGCACCAACGTCACCGGCGTGTCCGATCTCTCGCCGCTGGACAAGCACCTCGAACTGATCAGGAAGGTCGTTCCCAATGCCAAGCGCGTCGGCGTGATCTACAGCCCGGGCGAAGCCAATTCGGTGTCGATCATCGAGGCGCTGAAGAAGGCCATGCCGGCCGCCGGCATGACGCTGGTGGAGGGCGCCGCGGCACGCACCGTCGACGTGGCCAGTGCGGCGCAGAGCCTGGTCGGCAAGGTCGACGTGATCTACGCACCGACGGACAACAACGTGATGTCGGCGTTCGAGGGCATCGTCAAGGTGGCGCAGCAGGCCAAGATTCCCGTGGTCGCGGCGGACACCGACGCGGTCAAGCGCGGCGCCGTTGCGGCGCTGGGCCTCAACTACTACGACATCGGCCACCAGACCGGCAAGATCGTCGTGCGCATTCTGCAGGGGCAGGCGCCGGGAACGATCGCTTCGCAGACCAGCAGCACCTTCGAACTGCACGTGAATCCGGGTGCCGCGCAGAAGCAGGGCGTGACGCTGTCGGATGAGTTGGTGAAGTCCGCCCAAGTCGTGGTGAAGTGAGCGGGCGTCGCCACATGTCGCTCATTGCTTCCCTCGGCGCCATCGAGATCGGCCTGATCTTCGGACTGGTCGCGCTGGGTGTCTTCCTGTCGTTCCGCATCATCAACTTCCCCGACCTCACGGTCGATGGAAGCTTCCCGCTCGGCGGGGCGGTTGCCGCGGCGCTGATCGTGGCGGGCTGGAATCCGTTCGCCGCGACAGCGGCGGCGATCCTGGCCGGCGCGCTCGCCGGCTACCTCACCGCATGGCTGAACGTGCGGCTGCGCATCATGCAGTTGCTCGCCAGCATCCTGGTGATGATCGCGCTCTATTCGGTGAACCTGCGCGTGATGGGCAAGCCCAACATCGCGCTCATCGACGAGCCGACCGTCTTCAGCATGGTCGCGTTCGGCGGCATGCCCGACTATGTGCTCAAGCCGCTGGTGCTGCTCGTGATCGTGGTCGCGGCCAAGGTCCTGCTCGATCTCTTCTTCGCGTCGGAAGCAGGCCTGGCGATGCGCGCAACGGGTGGCAATGCACGCATGGCGCGTGCGCAGGGCATCTCGACCGACCGGCAGACGGTGTGGGGCCTGGCGCTTTCCAACGCGTTGGTCGCACTGGCCGGTGCATTGTTCGTGCAGAGCCAGGGCGGCGCGGACATTTCGATGGGCATCGGCACGATCGTCGTCGGCCTCGCGGCTGTGATCATCGGCGAGACCATCCTGCCGGCGCGCAGCCTGGTCATCACCACGCTGGCCTGTGTCCTCGGGGCGGTGCTCTACCGCTTCTTCATCGCGCTCGCGCTGAACAGCGATTTCATCGGCCTGAAGGCGCAGGACCTGAACCTGGTGACCGCCGTGCTGGTCGCGTTCGCACTGCTCGTTCCCGGCTACAAGCGCAAGCTGGCCGGGCTCATGCCGGGTGCTCGCCGGAATGCTGCTGTCACTGTCAAGGAGGCCAGGTAATGTTGCACGCCAAAGGCTTGGAGATCACGTTCAATCCCGGCACGCCGATCGAGAACCGGGTGCTGCGAGGCCTGGACCTGAAGATTCCCACGGGGCAGTTCGTCACCGTCATCGGCTCGAACGGCGCCGGCAAGTCGACCTTCCTGAATGCCGTCAGCGGCGATCTGATGGTCGATCGCGGCACGATTCGCATCGACGACGAGGACGTCACCCGCCGCCCGGCGTGGGAGCGGTCGAACCTCGTCGCCCGCGTCTTCCAGGACCCGATGGCCGGCACTTGCGAGGCACTGACGATCGAGGAAAACATGGCGCTGGCCTGGAAGCGCGGGGCGCGCCGCACCTTTGGCTTCTCGCTGACGCGCAGCCTGCGCGAACTCTTCCGCGAAAAGCTCGGCATCCTCAACCTCGGGCTGGAGAACCGGCTGGCCGACCGCATGGGCCTGCTCTCCGGCGGGCAGCGGCAGGCCGTGAGCCTGCTGATGGCGTCGCTGCAGCCGTCGCGCATCCTGCTGCTCGACGAGCACACGGCGGCGCTCGATCCGAAGACGGCCGCCTTCGTGCTCGAACTCACCGCGCGCATCGTGGAGGCCGGCAAGCTCACGGCCATGATGGTCACGCACAGCATGCGGCAGGCGCTCGACTACGGCACACGTACGGTGATGCTGCATGAAGGCCGAGTGATCCTGGACGTCAAAGGCGCCGACCGCGCAGGCATGGATGTCCCCGACCTGTTGCACATGTTCGAAAAGAGCCGTGGCGAAAAGCTCGATGACGACAAATTGCTGCTGGCCTGACACCGACTCCGATACTTTGAAGGACTGAAATGAAAGAACTGTTGAATCGCTTCGAGAACAAGGCGCCCGAGATCGTTTTTGAATGGCACGACGCCGAGACGCCGGCCAAGGGCTGGGTCGTCATCAATTCGCTGCGGGGCGGCGCTGCCGGCGGCGGCACACGCATGCGCGCGGGACTCGACCGGCGCGAAGTCGAGTCGCTGGCCAAGACCATGGAAGTCAAGTTCAGCGTCTCCGGGCCGGCCATCGGCGGGGCGAAGTCGGGCATCGACTTCGATCCGGCCGACCCGCGCAAGAACGACGTCCTGCGCCGTTGGTACAAGGCAGTGACGCCGCTGCTCAAGAGCTACTACGGCACGGGCGGCGACCTGAACATCGACGAGGTGCACGAGGTGATTCCGATCACCGAAAGCTACGGCCTGTGGCATCCGCAGGAAGGCGTGGTCAACGGACACTTCGCGCCGAGCGACAGCGAGCGCATCCAGAAGGTCGGGCAGCTTCGCATGGGCGTGGCCAAGGTCGTCGAGGACCGGCACTATTCGCCGGACATCACGCGCAAGTACGTGGTGGCCGACCTCATCACAGGCTGGGGCGTGGCGGAATCGGTACTGCACTACTACCGGCTCTATGGTGGGCAGCTGGCCGGCAAGCGCGTCATCGTGCAGGGCTGGGGCAACGTCGGTGCGGCCGCCGCGTACTACCTGGCGCAAGCCGGTGCGCGGGTGGTCGGCATCATCGACCGCGAGGGCGGGCTGCTGAATCCGGACGGGTTCACTCTCGATCAGGTTCGCCAGCTCTTCCTGGAGAAGAAGGGCAACCAGTTGTCGGCCAAGTACATGCTCCGCTTCGACGAGATCAACGAGCTCATCTGGAGCGCGGGCGCAGAAGTCTTCCTGCCTTGTGCCGGTTCGCGATTGGTGACGCAGGCGCAGGTCGAAGCGCTCGTCAAGGGCGGCCTCGAAGTGGTGGCCAGCGGCGCCAACGTGCCGTTTGCGGATCGCGAGATCTTCTACGGCCCGATCTACGAGAAGGCGGATTCGCAGGTCGCGGTCATCCCGGACTTCATCGCCAATTGCGGCATGGCGCGCGCCTTCGCGTTCCTGATGCAGGACGATGCCGAGATCTCCGATTCGGCCATCTTCAGCGATGTGTCACGCACCGTGGCGGCCGCGCTGGAGCGATGCCATGCGCGGTCCAGCGCGCGATCCGGCATCGCGCGCACGGCGTTCGAGAACGCACTGACCGAGCTGGTCTGAAGGCAGCGGCGGGCTTAGCGCTTCTTCGAGCCGAAGATGCCGCCGAGCACGCCCCGCAGGATTTCCTTGCCCATCGTGGTGCCCATGGTGCGGACCGCCGACTTGGCCATGGTCTGCGCCAGGCCATCATGCTTGCCGCCGCGCGGTCCAGTGGTGCCGAAGAGGATCTCGTTGAGGCTGCCCATCACCCCGCCGGAATCCTGCGACGCGGCGGTGCCCGTTCCCGTCTTTCCGGTGACGACGGGCGCGTCGGGTGCCGTTTCGGAGCGGCTCTTCAGCTTTTCATAGGCCGATTCGCGGTCGACCGTTTTCTCGTACACGCCCGCGACCAGCGAATTGGCGATCAGCGCCTGGCGTTGCTCCGGCGTGATCGGCCCGATCTGGCTGCCCGGCGGCAGCACGAACACGCGCTCCGTGATGCTCGGGCGGCCCTTGTCATCGAGAAAACTCACCAGCGCCTCGCCGACGGCCAGTTCGGTGATGGCCTTTTCGATGTCCAGCCCCGGTTTCTGCCGCATCGTGGTGGCAGTGGCCTTGACCGCCTTCTGATCGCGCGGCGTGAAAGCCCGCAACGCATGTTGCACCCTGTTGCCAAGCTGGGCGAGCACCGAGTCCGGGATGTCCAGCGGGTTCTGCGTCACGAAGAACACGCCCACGCCCTTGGAGCGCACGAGCCTCACGACGAGCTCGATGCGCTCGACCAGCGCCTTGGGCGCCTCGTTGAACAGCAGGTGGGCCTCGTCGAAGAAGAACACGAGCTTGGGCTGATCCGGGTCGCCGATTTCGGGCAGGTGCTCGAACAGTTCCGACAGCAGCCACAGGAGAAAAGTCGCGTAGAGACGCGGCGAATTCATCAGCTTGTCGGCCGTCAGGATGTTGATGACGCCCTTGCCGCCTTCGGTCTGCATGAAGTCGGCGATGTTGAGCATGGGCTCGCCGAAGAACTTGTCGCCGCCCTGGGCCTCGATCTGGAGCAGCCCGCGCTGGATCGCGCCCACGCTGGCGGCACTGATGTTGCCGTACGCGGTCGTGAACTGGCTGGCGTTCTCGCCGACGTGCTGGAGCATCGCTCGCAGGTCCTTGAGGTCGAGCAGCAGCAGGCCGTTGTCGTCGGCGATCTTGAACACCAGGTTCAGCACGCCGGCCTGGGTCTCATTGAGGTTCAGCATGCGGCCCAACAGCAGGGGGCCCATGTCGGAAACGGTGGCGCGCACCGGGTGCCCCTGTTCGCCGAACACGTCCCACAGCGTGACGGGGCAGGCGAGGGATTCAGGCTGGTCCAGGCCGCGCTCCTTCAGCGTGGCGGACATCTTGGCGCCGATGCTGCCTTTCTGGCTGACGCCGGTCAGGTCGCCCTTGACGTCGGCCATGAACACCGGCACGCCGATGTTCGACAGCTTTTCGGCGATGGTCTGGAGGGTGACGGTCTTGCCGGTGCCGGTTGCGCCGGTGATCAGGCCGTGCCGGTTGGTGAGGCCCGGCAACAGGCTGCATTCGATGGAATCGTGGCGGGCGATCAGCAGAGGGTCGGCCATGGGGTTTTCCGGTCGTTGGGAGAGCAGCCAGTCTAGCGAAGCCGGACTCCTATAATCGCGACCCCGTGCGATAGTTCCTCATACGTTCCCGGAGTTTTCTTTTGTCATCGACTGCCCAATCCCCCATTCCCGCCGCCGGCGACGCTTCCGAACAGTCACCCCTCGAGAATGAACTGGCCGTCCTCCTGGTCGAATCGCTCAATCTGGAGGTCGCACCGGCCGACATCGTGCCGATGGCACCGCTCTATGGAGAAGGGCTCGGCCTCGATTCGATCGACATCCTGGAAGTCGCTCTCGAGGTGTCCCGCAAGTACGGCTTCCAGTTGCGCTCCGACGACGAGCGCAACCAGCAGATCTTCTCGTCGCTGCGCAGTCTTGCGGCCCACGTCGCGCAGAATCGCGCTTCCTGATCCATGTCCCGATGGCGCCTGGCGCTCCTGCTGCTGGCGGGGGTGAGCTATGCCTGCGTCTCCCACTGGATGATGCTCTACCACCCGGCGGCGCCGTGGGCGCTCGCCGTGCTGCTCGGGCCCCTGTGGTTGACTGCGCTGGGCATCGCCGGTAGCCGCTTCGGCAACTGGGGCCTTGCACTCGCCGGTCTTGGCGGCGTGGCCATGTTCGTGCTCGTGTTGCGCGGCGAGGCCGGCGACCCGAACCGGCTCTACATGTTCCAGCACGTCGGCATCAACGCCTTGCTGTGCGGATGGTTCGGCGGCTCGCTGCGCAGCGGACGACTGTCGCTCATCGGCCAGTTCGCCGAGCGGGTGCATCCGCTGTCGCCGGCCATGCTGATCTATACCTCGCAGGTCACGACAGTCTGGACGCTGTATTTCGCCGCGATGGCCGTGGCCTCCGTCGTGGTTTATGCGACCCTCCCTTTCGCCACCTGGTCGGTGCTGGCGAATCTGCTGACGCCCGTGATGATCGGCGTGCTTTTCGTTGGCGAATACCTGGTGCGCTATCGGCTGCATCCCGAATTCGAGCGCTACCGCCTGGTCGATGCGGTGCGCGCCTTCTACAGCGGGCCGGTCGATCGCACCGCCCGGCATTGAACCGGATTTCACGGTGAGTTCCAACCCCTTCCTGCCGCTGCTGGCCGACCGCGATCCGGACCAGCCGCTCGCCTGGCGTGCCGGCGTGCCGGTCAGCGCGCGCGAGTTCCTGGCCGACGTCGAACGCTTTGCGCCGCAACTGCTCCCGGGCGGACCGGTCGTCAACCTTTGCGTCGATCGCTACGCGTTCGCCGTGAGCCTCGCGGCGGCCCTCGTGCGCGGCGAAACCAGCCTGCTGCCGCCGGATGCGCGTCCCGACACGCTGGCCCGCGTGCATGAAATCGGCGACCCCGCCTTCGTGGTCACCGACGACACGCACGTCGAAACGCCCGGCCTTCCGCGTGTGCTCTTTGAACACGGCCCCGCCGCAGCAGGCGCGGCCGATGCGACGGTGCCCCTGATCCGGCGCGACATGCATGCCGTGAGCCTGCTGACCTCGGGATCGACCGGTGCGCCGCAACCGCATGCCAAGACCTGGGGCACGCTGGTGGGCGATGTGCAGGCCGCGGTCGGGCGGCTGTCCAGCCTGCTCGGGCGTCCCTCGCTGGCCGGCCTGACGCTCGTGGCGACCGTGCCTGTGCAACACAGCTATGGCCTGGAGTCGTCCGCGCTGCTGGCGCTGCTGGGCGGCGCTGCTTTCGACAGTGGCCGGCCCTTCTTTCCTGCAGACGTTGCGCAGGCGCTGGCCTCGGTGCCGCAGCCGCGCGCGCTGGTGACGACGCCCTTCCATCTGAAGACACTGCTGCTTTCGGGCATCGAACTGCCGCCGGTGGACCTGGTCCTGTCGGCCACCGCGCCGCTGTCGCCGCAGTTGGCCGCTCAGGCCGAGCAGGCCATGGGCGCCATGTTGATCGAAATCTACGGCAGCACCGAATCGGGCCAGGTCGCGACCCGACGTCCGACGCAGAGTGAAGTCTGGGAAACCTTCGGCGAGATCCGCGTGCATGCCGAGCACGGCGACGATGGCGCGGAGCGTTTCATCTTCGAAGGCGATTTCATCCCCGAGCCCACGCCGATGGCCGACGTGCTGGAACTCATCGACGACCGCCGCTTCCGCCTGCTGGGCCGTGCCAACGACCTGATCCACGTCGCGGGCCGGCGCAGTTCGCTGGGCTACCTCAACCATCATCTCAACAGCATTCCCGGTATCGAGGACGGTGCGTTCTGGCTGCCGGACGAGGTGGCCGACGGTGTGGTGCGACCGGTGGCCTTCGTCGTGGCGCCGACGCTCGACGCGCACGCGATCATCGCGGCGCTTCGCGAGCGTCTGGAGGCGGTCTTCGTGCCGCGACGGGTGGTGCATGTGGCGGCGTTTCCGCGCGAGGGCACGGGCAAGCTCACCGTGCGGTCGCTGCGGGAATTCGCGCTTGCGCACCTGGCCTCGGACAGCACGTCCGTGCAGTTCACACGCGAAGTGCCGGTGGACCATCCCGCGTTCGCGGGGCACTTTCCCGGTCAGCCACTGATGCCCGGGGCGCTTCTCGTGTCCGAAGTGCTCGAAGCCGTGCGCAGCGTTCCCGCACTCGCCGCGCGCATCGGCACGCAACCGACACTTGCTGCGGCGAAGTTCCTGGCTCCGGTGCGACCGGGCAGCACGCTGGTGATCGATCTCATCCCCGAGACCGGCGCGTCGCGGGGATTGCGTTTCGAAGTGCGTTGCGACGACGTGATCGCGGTCAGCGGGCGATGGACACCCGGCGCCGGCACGCCATGAACGCGGACCGGCCCCCCGAGGCCGGCGACCTGAAATCGCGCCAGGCCGAGTGGTCGCGCGCGCCGGAGCGCAGCAACATGCTGGCGCTGCGCGTGATCTGCTGGATCGCGATCCAGTGCGGCCGGCCTTTGACGCGGCTGATCCTTCACCCGATCTCCCTCTACTTCCTGCTGTTCTCGCCCACGCCGCGGCGGCACATCAAGCGCTACCTGTTCCGCGCCATAGGCCCCCACGCCGGGTGGAGCGACGGTTATCGCCTGCTGCATGCCTTCGCGTCGACGGTGCTCGACCGCCTCTACTTCCTGCGCGGACGGCTCGACCTCTTCGACATTCGCGTCTACGGCAACCAGCCGGTCGAGGCCGAGACCAATGCGGGGAGAGGGGCCTTCATGCTCGGCGCCCACGTCGGCAGCTTCGAGGCGGTCGGTGCGACCACGAACCACAGCGCCGCTCCCGAGCACCTCCGCGCGGCCATGGTGATGTACCCGGACAACGCGCAGCAGATCAATGCGGTGCTCGATGCGATCAGCCTGCCGGGATTGCGGCCGCACATCATTGCGCTCGGCCGACCGCATTCGATGCTCGACCTGCGCGACTGGCTCGATGGGGGCGGATTGGCCGGCCTGCTTGCCGATCGCACGCTGGCCGGACCCGAGGAAGCGGGGCAGCAGCGCGGCAGCAGCATCGAACTGCCATTCCTCGGCAAGCCGGCGCTGTTCAACGACGGACCTTTCCGGCTCGCGGCCCTGCTGCGCCGCAAGGTGTTCTTCATGGCCGGGCTCTACACAGGCGGCGCCCGCTACGATGTGCTGTTCGAGCCGCTGGCCGATTTCAGCGAGCGGGTGACTGACCCGGCGGAGCGAGAACGGCGCATCCGCGCCGCGCTCGAAAGCTATGTGGCGCGGCTCGAGGCGCTGTGCCGCGCCTACCCGTACAACTGGTTCAACTTTCATGATTTCTGGCTCGAAGATTCGGTTTGACCGCTGGTGCAGGGCATTGCTGGCGGCGCTGGCCTTGTCGGCATCGTCGGCCTGGGCCTTCGACCTGCCGGAGCTGATGGCCCTGCTGGCGCAGCAGAGGAGCGGCGAAGCGAAGTTCACCGAGCAGCGCTTCGTGCATGGCCTGGAAGGGCCGCTGGAGGCGAGCGGGGTGCTCGGCTTCACCGCGCCCGACAAGCTCGTGCGCCGCACGCTCACGCCGCGGCCGGAGAGCATGAGCGTGGAAGGCAACACGCTGACCTTGTCGCGCGGCGGTCGGACGCGCACCGTGCAACTGGACAGCATGCCGGAGCTGCAAGGCATGGTCGAGGCGATGCGCGGCACGCTCAGCGGCAATTCGCAGGGCCTGCAGCGCTATTTCCGCAGCACGCTCTCGGGCTCCACCAACAGCTGGACGCTCGACCTGCAGCCCATCGACGAACGCCTCGCGGCGCAGGTGCGCAGCATGCGGCTGAGCGGGCGGGGCGGCGAGGTACTCGGCATCGAGATGGAATTCATCGGCGGCGACCGCTCGGTGATGAACATCACGCCCGAGCGCGGTGCGGCGGGGGCGGCGCGGGCGCCTGCCCGTTCCGCGCCGTGACGTCCGTCGCAGCCGCAGCGGACCGCCGCCGCGCCGGGCTGGCGCTTGGCATCTGGCTGGTGCTGCTGCTGGCCGGCATCGTGCTGATCGCGCGAACCCATTTCAGCGCGGATCTCTCGGCTTTCCTGCCGGCCAGCCCCGATGCACGGCAGCGGGTGCTGATCGAGCAACTGCAAAGCGGCATCGCGTCGCGCACGATCTTCATCGGCATCGAGGGCGGCAAGGATGCGGCGCAGCGCTCGGCCGTGTCGCGCGCCGTGGCGTCGGCGATGCGCGAGAGCAAGTTGTTCGATCAAGTGCAGAACGGCGACACCAGCGAATGGAAGGACGCCGGCACCTGGGTGTTCGACCATCGCTACCAGTTGTCTCCCGCCGTCACGCCGGAGCGCTTCACCGCGGACGGGCTGCGCGATGCGATCGTCGACAGCCTGTCGATGCTCGGCACGCCCGCCGGCAACGCGCTCAAGCCACTGCTGGAGCGCGACCCGACCGGCGAGACGCAACGCATTGCCGAAGGCCTGATCCCGGCGAGCTCGCCGCGCAGCGAGGAGGGCGTCTGGGCGTCGCGCACCGCGCCGCGCGCGCTCATCCTGGCGACGACGCACGCGGCCGGCAGCGACCTCGATGCGATCGCCCAAGCCATCACGCGTGTGCAAGACGCCTTCGATGCCGCGACGCGGGACTTTGCCGGCACTGGGCCGCAGTTGCAGATGACCGGGGCGCCCGTGTTTTCGGTACAGAGCCGCGACCAGATCAAGAGCGAGGCGATTCACCTCGCCGTCGTCGGCGGAGTCGTCATGGGTGCGCTGCTGCTGCTCGCCTTTGCATCGCCGCGTGCGCTGGTGATCGCCCTGCTGCCTGTCGCCACCGGCGTGGTCGCCGGTACCGCGGCGGTGAGCTTGGTGTTCGGCGGGGTGCACGGCCTCACCATGGGCTTCGGCAGCACCCTGATCGGCGAAACCGTCGACTACGCCATCTACTACCTGATCCAGGCGCGCGGCGCCACCGTGCCGGGCACCGGCTGGCAGCGCTGGCGCGACATCCACTGGCCCACGGTAAGGCTCGGCCTGCTGACGTCGGTCTGCGGCTTCGCGGCGCTGGTGTTCTCGGGATTCCCGGGGCTCGCCCAACTGGGCGTGTTCTCGCTCGCCGGCCTGATCGCCGCGGCGCTCGTCGCGCGCCACGTGCTGCCGGTGCTGGCGCCGGACGGCGCGACGGGCATGGGCATGCGAAAGCAGATGGCGCAGGTCGCCGGCATCCTCGTGCGCGCGCTGCCGCGACTGCGGTATGTGTTCGCGGGCCTCGGGATTGCCGCCCTGGCGCTGGTGCTCTGGCAGGGCGGCCACCTCTGGCGCGCCGATCTCGGCGCGATGAGCCCGGTGCCGAAGGCGGCCCAAGTGCTCGACGCCGAACTGCGCGAAGACGTCGGCGCCAGCGACGGCGGCACGCTGATCGTGATTCGCGGCGCGGACTTGCAGGCCGCCTTGCGCAACACCGAAGCCGCTGGCGCGCGTCTCGATGCGCTCGTGGACAAGGGCGACCTCGCCGGATTCGAATCCGTCGCCCGCCTGTTGCCCAGCGAAGCGGCGCAGGCGGCACGCATCGCGAGCCTGCCGGATGCGGACACGCTGCGCACCCGGCTCGTCGAGGCGACCCATGGCCTGCCGCTGCCGTCGACGCGCCTCGAACCTTTCATCGCCGAAGTGCAGGCGGCCAAGGCGCACCCCATGATCGAGCGCGCCGATCTCCGAGGGGGGCCGCTCGATGCGGTGGTCGGCGCGCTGATGTTCGAACGGCAAGGCGGCGGGTGGTCGACCCTGATCTCCCTGCATCCGGGCGCCGGCTTCGATGCCGCGCGGCTCGCCACGGCGCTCGACGGCCTGCCCGATGTGCAGGTCGTCAACGTCGGCCAGGAGCTTGCCAGTCTCTACACGCGCTATCTGCACGAGGCCTTCGTCCAGGTCATGCTGGGCGCGCTCGCGGTGGTCGTGCTGCTCGCGGCCTACCTGCGGTCGGGGCGTCGCCTGCTGGCCGTGTGCCAGCCGCTGGTGGTGGCGGTGGTGCTCACGCTCGGGGGCATGGCCGTGTTGCAAGTGCCGCTGGGCATCCTGCACCTGGTCGGGTTGCTGCTGATCGTTGCCGTCGGGTCCAACTACGCGTTCTTCTTCGACCAGTTGCGTGAGACCGGGCGCGCCGACGAGGACACGCTGGCTTCGCTGATGCTCGCCAACCTGACGACGGTGGTGTCTTTCGGCCTGATCGCCATTTCCAACATTCCGGCGCTCTCGTCGATCGGCCGGGTCGTTGCGCCGGGTGCCTTCCTGGCGCTGCTGCTGTCGGCCGCATTCGTGCGCGCGTCGATCCCGATGGCCTCGAAGCGGCAGTGATGGGAAAATTCGCCCAGCCGCGCTTTATGCTCGACCCCCGCATGTCGCAAGTCGCACCCGTCTCCGTTCCCGCATCCTGGCCCTGGCCGCCGATGATTCGCGCCAGTGTCGGCTGGCATCTGCTCGCCGGCACCGCCGCCGTGCTGGTGCCCGGCGCCGCACCCTGGGCCATCGGCGGGATCGTGCTGAATCACGCGCTGATCACCGCCGCGGGCCTGACGCCGCGCAGCAGCCTGCTCGGGCCCAATGTCACGCGGCTGCCGCCCGCGGCCGTGGCCCGGCGCGAGATCGCGATCACCATCGACGACGGCCCCGATCCGGAAGTCACGCCGAAGGTGCTGGACCTGCTCGAAGCGCAAGGCCAGCGCGCAACCTTCTTCTGCATCGCCGAGCGTGTGCTCGAACACCCGGCGCTGGCTCGCGAGATCGTGGCGCGCGGCCATAGCATCCAGAACCACACGGCGCGGCATCGCCACAATTTTTCCCTTCTGGGCCCGCGTGGGTTTGCGAACGAGATTTCGCGGGCGCAAGAGGTGCTCCAGGAGGTCACAGGCCAGCGCGCGACTTGCTTCCGGGCGCCGGCAGGCTTGCGCAATCCCTTCCTCGGACCGGTGCTGCATCGGCTGGGACTCTCCCTGGTCAGCTGGACGCGCCGCGGCTTCGACACACGCCAGAAAAACGCCGACACCGTGCTCGCGCGCCTCACGCACGAACTGCAGGCCGGCGACATCCTGTTGCTGCACGACGGTCATGCCGCGCGCACCGCCGCGGGACGCGCCGTGGTGCTCGACGTATTGCCGCCCCTGCTGGCAAGGATCCGTGCCGATGGCCTTCGGGCGGTGACCCTGCCGGAATCGTTCGCCGCATGAGCGCCCAGATCTCGACGGACGCCGCGTGGCGTCGATTGCACGAGCGCGCGACCGCGCCCTACAGGAAGGCCGGCAAGTTCGCCTGGCACTTTGCGCGCGGCAAGCTGGGATGCGATCCGGTGTTCCGCGGGCTCATCGAACGTGGACTCATCGGCGAGCGCCACGCCCGCGTCGTGGACATCGGCTGCGGGCAGGGGCTTTTCGTGAGTCTTCTGTCGGCCATGAGCGCCATGCAGTCGCGCGTGGGCGAATGGCCTTCGAACTGGCCGGCCACCCCGGCCGGCGCGCGCTACACGGGCATCGAACTGATGCCGAAGGACGTGGCGCGGGCCGAGGCCTCGGTGGGGCATCTGCAACCCGAGCCGCGCTTCATCTGCGCCGACATGTGCACGGCCGAACTGCCCTCGACCGACCTCGTGGTGATCCTCGATGTGCTGCACTACGTCGACCTGGAAGCGCAGGAGGGCGTGCTGCGCCGAGTGCACGATGCGCTGCAGCCGGGCGGCCGATTGCTGCTGCGTATCGGCGATGCGGACCGCCGCCGCAGCTTCGCGATCAGCCAATGGGTCGACCGCACGGTGACGCGCATTCGCGGGCATCGCGTGTCGCCGACCTGGGGGCGGCCGCTCAGGGACTGGATGGCGCTGCTGCAGCGCCTCGGCTTCACGGTACAGAGCATTCCGATGAGCGAAGGCACGCCCTTCGCCAACGTGCTGCTGGTGGCCGACCTCAAGGAATCAGAATGACTTCGCCACAGACACTCGACCGCGCTGGCATCGCCCGGCGCATTCCCCACAGCGGCACGATGTGCCTGCTGGAACGGCTGGAGTCGTGGGATGCGCATGCCATCCACTGCACGACGGGCACGCACGCGCATGCGGACAATCCATTGCGCACCGCGAGCGGATTGCTTTCGCCGAACCTGATCGAATACGCGGCGCAGGCGATGGCGCTGCATGGCGGCCTGCTCGCGGCGGAGGGCAGCGAGCCATCGGCGGGCTTCCTGGCGAGTGCGCGCAATGTGCGTCTCTCTGTCGAACGGATCGAGGACATCGAAGGCACGCTGCACGTGCGCGCCCAGCGGATCTCCGGCGACGTCAGCCAGATCCTTTATGAATTCGCGGTGAAGGATTCTCACGATCGATCGCTGGCAGAAGGCCGTGCGGTGGTCGTCCTGAACACGCCGCTTGCAACGAAAGCTTCTTCATGAGTCTCACAGGAAAACGCGCGCTGATCACCGGCGCCAGTGGCGCATTGGGCGCGGCCATCGCCCAGCGCCTCGCACGCGATGGCGCCACGGTGCTTCTCCACGCCAACTCCCGTCCCGAATCGGTCGAACAGTTGGCATCCACGATCGCCGCGGCAGGCGGCAAGGCCGAATGCGTGGTGTTCGACCTGCGCAGCGACGAGGCGTCGCGCGTCGCCTGCGAGCGGATGCTCGAAGGCGGCCCGGTGCAGGTCATCGTGAACAACGCCGGCGTGCACGACGATGCGGTCCTTCCTGGCATGCGGCCCGAGCAGTGGCACAAGGTGATCGATGTGTCGCTCAACGGCTTCTTCCGCGTGACGCAGCCATTGCTTTTGCCGATGCTGCGCACGCGGTGGGGGCGGATCCTGAACATCTCGTCGGTGGCCTCGCTGACCGGCAATCGTGGACAGGTCAACTACGCTGCGGCCAAAGGGGCGCTCAACAGTGCGACCAAGGCGTTGTCGCTCGAAGTGGCGGCGCGTGGCGTGACTGTGAATGCCATCGCGCCGGGGATCATTGCTTCGCCGATGGCGGATGGTGTGTTCGACGCGGCGATGATCAATCAGATGGTGCCTGTGAAGCGTGCTGGCAAGCCAGAAGAGGTGGCTGCGCTTGCTGGTTTCCTGGCGAGCGATGAGGCGGCCTATATCACCGGGCAGGTGATCTCTATCAATGGCGGGATGATCTAGTTTTCGTCGGTTTGGGGGGTTGAACTGTCCGCCGCAACCGTTGGGATTGCGCGCAGGCTGGCGCCGTTCGAGACGCCCACAACCGTTGATCACTCACGGAGCCCGGTAGGCGGTGCGGGTTGGGCGACCCCTCTGCGCCGCCGAAGCGCGCAGCTTCAGGCGGATAAGGGCCGCGCGTGTTTGAGCGAAGCGAGTTTGCGCGGACCCCGCCTGAAGCGAGCACTGCAGGGCAGCCCGAAGGGCCGGCGTAGCGGGGTCGACCGGCCCGCACCGCCTACCGGGCTCTCCCCCCAACGCACAGTCACATTCAAACCTGAAACGGCGGCATCCTTCGCACCTTGCGCAACAGCAGCCCAGGCAGCCGCAGCACAAACTCCACCATCAACCGCGCATGCATCCACGTCAGCAGCGCGTTGTCGCGCCCATAGCGAAAGTGCGAAACCCCGCCTTCCTCCGCAGTGAGGTACTTGACCGGCGCATCGATGTTGACCGGCTTCACGCCACGCCAAGCGAGGCGCACCACGGCCTCGGTATCGAAATCGAAGCGACGCATCCAAGGCTGCCGCTTCATGATGGCGATCAGATCCGCAACCGGATACACGCGAAACCCGTAGAGCGAATCACCGACCCCCGCGAACAGCGTCTCAAGCTGCGTCCATCCGTTGGATACACGCCGACCACGTACCCGTAATAGCGGCGCGCTCGCATCGAACACCGGACGCCCCAGCACCATCGTCTCGGGCCGGGCCTTCGAAGCCTGCATGAAAGCCGGAATCAGATCCGCCGGATGCTGCCCATCGGAATCCATCGTCAACGCATGCGTGAAGCCCGCCTCCTGCGCCGCAAGCAAACCGTGCAACACCGCCGCGCCCTTGCCCCGATTTTCCGGCAACAGCCAGACGCGCAGCCCCGGATCCGACGCCGCCATCTGCTGCAGCCGCTCGCCCGTACCGTCCGTGCTCCCGTCCACCACCACCCATACAGGATTCCATTCGGCGCGCGCCGCACTCACCGTCGAGAACAGGCGTTCGCCCGTGTTGTAGCTGGGGATCAGGACAAGGTGGGTGCGCGAGACGTCTGGCATGCGGGCTGCGCGTCGGGCGCGCGCTGTTCCATGGATTGGCGGAAGTATTGTTCGATCTGCCGCAGCAGCGCGTCGCTGTCCTGCGTCGGTGCAAAACGCTGGCCCAGCCTCAGCGTGAACACGATGGGGAAGGGCGGCACGCGCCACAACGGCCAGCCCTTGGCAAGATAAGGCGAATCGGTGTCGATGAACACCGTCTGGATCGGCGCCTGCGCCAGCTTGGCGATCAGCGTGACACCCGGCTTGAACGTGTTCAAGGGCGGTGTCACGGTCCGCGTACCCTCCGGGAAGATCACGAGCTGCCCACCGTTCTTCAGATCGTCCACCGCCAGCCGCACCATCGTCCGCGCCGAATCGTTGCGGATGTAGCGCGCCAGCCGTGCGCCAGCGCCGAGGAAGATGTTCCGCATCAGGTCCGCCTTCATGATGCAGGCACTGCGCGGCAGCCGTGCCACCAGCATCAACGCGTCGAGCATGGTCGGATGATTCGCGACGAAGATCAGCCCCCGCTCTTCCCGCAACGCGTCGAGGCAAGCGGCGTCGATGCGCATCATCCCGCTGGCCGACGCAGCCGCCCAGAAAAAACGATAGGCGCGCGCGATCACCGTGCGGCCGAGCGCGCGCCCCGTCTCGGCCGGCAGCACCGGGTAGAGCAACATCGCGATCACGTTCCAGACCAGCGAAATGCTCCCGAGCAGCACCAGCAGCGCATAGAGCGGCAGCGCGAAGAGCATGGAAAGCCCCAGACGAAGCAGCCGGTTCATCGCACCCTTCATGCTTCAGGGATGCAAGGCGCCGGCGGCGACGGCATGCGCTTCGATCTCCACCAGCAGGTCCTGGCGGCAGATGTCGGCTTCGAGGTACACCGCGTGGGTCATGGAATGAGCCGCCGGACCCAGTGCCTCCTCGAGCACCCGGCGCACCAGCGGCGCGTCCGTCACATGACGGACGTAGACCACGCAGTCCAGCTTTGCCAGGTCGAAGCGCGCGCTCGTGCGTTCATTGGCCGCCGCAATCACAGCGGCGAGATTGCGGAGCGTCTCCTGGGTCTGCGCGATCACCTCGCCCACATGCACCGTCTCGTGCCCGACGATGCTCGCCGTGCCCGAGATGAACAGTGCGACATCACCGCCGCCCAGTTCCGCCAGCGCAGCACGCGAGAAAGTCGGCGAGCGTGGGCCATAAGTGGCCGGATAGCGGTAGGCCGACACCTGCCGCGGGTTTTCGATGGGCAGCGGGGCGACACGCCCTGCCAGGAAGCGAATGCACAACGCGCCCTGGTGAATGCCGAGCGCGCAGGCAGCAGGTGCACCTTCGAAGGCCGCTTGGCCCGCCTCGACGAAGGCCTCCTGCCGTCCGAGATTGAACTGCCGGTAGCGTTCGAGTCCGCCGCCGTCGCCATTGATCTGCGGCAGGTAGTTCCATACGCGCAGCAGATGCGTGCAACCGGTCTGCTCCAGCGCGGCGAAGAGATCGCGATAGGCCCGCTGGGCGAGGGCGGCAAGCCCTTGTTTCTCCACCGATTCGTCGAGGTCGATTGCGCCGAGCATCCAGTGCCCGTCGCAGCGCCAGCGCACCACGCCCGTGGTGCCGGACTCGATGTGTTCGCTGGCGTGCCAGACATCCGCCATCGCACCCGCGTCGGAAAGCACCCGTGCATTCACGGTCGGCATCCATGCGAGGTCGTCGGGCGTGCCGTAGCCCAGCGCGCCGAAGGGCGAACGGCCGTTGACCGCCATGGCTAGGCTTTCGGAGAGGGACAGGCGCTCGACGCGCAGGGGCGGCACCCCCAGAGGTACGCGCGCGGTCACTTGGCCTCGACGATGTTTTCGCCCGCGAGCGGGCCGAGGTCGCGGATGTTGCGCTGCCGCCGCCGCCATGCGTCCCACGTTCGCCGCGGATGACCGGCGGACACCGCGTAGTAGATGGTCTTCAACACGCGCAGCGAATGCCAGATGGGCGTCTTGCCGTGGATGTCGCCGGCCAGCAGCGACAGCAGCGCTTCCTTCACCCGGAACGGGTTCTGCGGATACATGAAGAATTCGCGCATCGTCGGATTCGTGACCCGGAAAATGAACCACGAGAACTCGCGCGGGCCCCTGCGCATCTCGCGTTCGAAGCGGTGGCGCGCGGCCGTGGCGACCTTCGCCGGCTGGTCCAGCGTTGCCGCCACGACGTCCGCACCCTCGAACGCACTGTGCATCGCGAGGTACACACCTGACGAGAAGACCGGATCGACGAAGGTGAAGGCATCGCCCAGCATCAGATAGCGCTCGCCGCTGCAATGCGTGCTGATGTACGAATAGTTGCCTGTGGCGTACACCGCGTCGTCGACCATCGTGGCGTCCTTCAGGCGCTTTGCCAGCGGTTCGCACATCGCGATGGTGTCGGCGAAGAACTCCTTCAGCGGCTTCGTGCGCGACTTCAGGTAGTAGGGCCAGCACACGGCGCCGATGCTGGTCGTGCCGTCGGCCAGCGGGATGTACCAGAACCAGCCATGCTGGAACCAGAAGATCGTGATGTTGCCTTCGAGCTTGCCCGGCTGGCGCTCGGCATTGGTGAAGTGGCCGAAGAGCGCGGAGCTGTTGTGCCGGGGGTTCTTCTGCTTCGCCTTGAACTTGTTCGACAGGAAGGTGTCGCGGCCGGAGGCGTCGATCACGAAGCGGGCGCGCCAGGAGCGCCTCGCGCCGTCTTCCTGCACCGCCTGCACGGTCGCGCCATCCGCGTCGAAATCCACCTCGCGGACGCGGCAGCCTTCGAGGGCCTCGGCACCTTGGGCAGCCGCATTGCGGAACAGGATCTCGTCCATGTCGGAGCGCCGCACTTGCCATGCATAGGGCATCGACTTGTCCCAGGCTTCCGCGAATTCGAGCCGGGCGACGTGATCGTGATCGGGCGAAACGAATTCCACGCCCCACTTGGGCATTCCGATGCGCTCGATCTCGTCGCGCACGCCCAGCTTGTCGAACAAGGCCACATTGGCCGGCAGCAGGGATTCGCCGATGTGAAAGCGCGGGTGATGGGCTTTTTCGACCAGCACGACCTTGCGACCCTGCCGTGCCAGCAATGCCGCCGCAGTGGCGCCCGCCGGGCCGCCCCCGATCACGAGCACGTCACACGCCTCCGACGAGGGCGCGGAAGATTCCGATGTTGTTATGGGGATATTCATGCGCGTCGGCGGGATTGATCTGAAGGGGACCCCCGAGTATCCCAAAAAGGCATTGGCGCTCCTGTCAGACGAACCCCGGTCGTTGCGCGCGCCGGACAGTAAACTTGCTGCCTGCTTTTGAAAACACACGACAGCGAGAAACAGAGCCATGGCCGGACACAGCAAATGGGCGAATATTCAGCACCGGAAGGGCCGCCAGGACGAAAAGCGAGGAAAGCTCTGGACCCGCGCCATCCGTGAAATCATGGTCGCCGCGCGCACCGGCGGCGGCGATCTCGGCGCCAATCCGCGACTGCGGCTGGCGGTCGAAAAGGCCAAGGCGGTCAACCTGCCCGCCGACACGGTCAAGCGCAACATCGACAAGGCCACCGGCAACCTCGAAGGCGTCAACTACGAGGAAATCCGCTACGAGGGTTACGGGATCGGCGGCGCGGCCATCATCGTCGATACCATGACCGACAACCGCGTTCGCACCGTGGCCGAGGTGCGGCACGCCTTCTCCAAGCACGGCGGCAACATGGGCACCGAAGGCTCGGTGGCCTTCCAGTTCAAGCACTGCGGGCAGTTCGTGTTCGCACCGGGCACGAGCGAAGACAAGGTCATGGAAGTGGCGCTGGACGCCGGCGCCGAAGACGTGGTCACCGATGACGACGGCGCAATCGAGGTGCTCACGGCGGTCGGCGACTTCGAGACTGTCAAGAACGCCCTCGAGGCGGCGGGCCTGAATCCCGAGGTGGCCGAAGTCACCATGCGCGCCGAAAACACCATCGACCTCGCCGGCGAGGACGCCGCCCGGATGCAAAAGCTGCTCGACGTCCTGGAAGACCTCGACGACGTGCAGGATGTCTATCACAACGCAGCGCTTTCCGAATGACGGAAGCGCGAACGAAAGACTGCGAATGAAGGTACTTGTCATCGGGGGAGGGGGCCGCGAGCACGCACTGGCGTGGCGGCTGGCGCAGTCGGATCGGGTCTCGAGGATCTATGTCGCGCCCGGCAATGGCGGCACGCGCGCCGATTCGCGCTACGAGTGTGTCGACATTTCGGAACCCGCTGCGCTGCGCGCGTGGGCCCGGAAGGAAAAGATCGCCCTCACGGTGGTCGGCCCCGAGGCACCGCTGGCTGCCGGCGTGGTCGACGAGTTCCGCGCGCACGGCCTGCGAATCTTCGGGCCGACGAAGGCGGCGGCGCAACTCGAAAGCTCCAAGGCCTTCTCGAAGGCCTTCATGAAGCGCCACAACATCCCGACGGCCGAGTACGAGGCTTTCACCGATGCGGCCGCAGCACACGCGTACGTCGATGCCAAGGGCGTACCGATCGTGATCAAGGCCGACGGCCTGGCGGCGGGCAAGGGTGTCGTCGTCGCGACTACGCTGGCTGAAGCGCACGAGGCGATCGATTTCATGCTGCTGGACAACAAGTTCGGCGTATCCCACAACGAGGGCGGCGCGCGCGTCGTCATCGAGGAATTCCTGCAGGGCGAGGAAGCCAGCTTCATCGTGCTGTGCGACGGCAAGAACGTCACCGCGCTCGCCACCAGCCAGGACCACAAGCGCCTGCTCGACGGCGACGAGGGTCCCAACACCGGCGGCATGGGCGCCTATTCGCCGGCACCGGTGGTGACGGCCGAGGTGCACGCACGTGCCATGCGCGAGATCATCCTGCCGACCATCCGCGGCATGGAAAAGGACGGCATTCCGTACACGGGCTTCCTGTACGCGGGGCTCATGATCGATGCGGCCGGCCATCCGAAGACGCTCGAATTCAACTGCCGCATGGGCGACCCCGAGACGCAGCCGATCATGCTGCGCCTCAAGTCCGATCTGTTCGAGGTGTTCTGGCACGCGACCGACGGTACGCTCGATCAGGTCGAACTCGACTGGGACCGCCGCGTTGCGCTCGGCGTGGTGATGGCGGCCCATGGCTACCCGCTCGATCCCCGGAAGGGTGATCGCATCACCGGAATTCCGCCCGAAGCGGCGGACGCCGTCGTGTTCCATGCAGGCACGACGCTCGACAACGGCGAACTCGAGACCAGCGGCGGCCGCGTGCTCTGCGTGACGGTGCTGGCCGACAGCGTCAAGCAGGCGCAGCAGCGGGCCTACGCCGTCGCGGCGCGCATCCAGTTCGACGGTGCGCAATACCGCAAGGACATCGGGCACCGCGCCGTCCACGCGCGCGGTTCGCAGGCTTGATGCAGACCCAGACCCTGCCTGGAACCAGGCCGGAAGAGGTCGGCGACTATCTGCGCGGCCTGCAACAGCGCATCGTTGCCGCGATCGAGGCAGCCGATGGCGGCCGGAGCGTTCGTGACGAGTGGCGAAAGGCGCCCGACGAGCCACTGCAAGGCAGCGGCCTGACATGCATTCTCGAAGGCGGTGCGTTGTTCGAGCGCGCAGGTTGCGGGTTCTCGCAGGTGCGGGGGCCCAAGCTGCCGCCATCGGCGACACAGCATCGGCCCGAACTCGCCGGCGCGCCCTTCGAGGCAATGGGGGTCTCGCTGGTGTTCCATCCCCGCAATCCCTACGTTCCCACCGTTCACATGAACGTGCGGATGCTCGCGGCGCTGCCGCCGGATGCCGAGCCCGTCTGCTGGTTCGGCGGCGGCATGGACCTCACGCCGTACTACGGCTTCGAGGAAGACGCGGTGCATTTCCATCGGACGTGCCGCGACGCGCTCGCGCCCTTCGGCGATGACAAGTACCCGCGCTTCAAGCAATGGTGCGACGAGTACTTCGTGTTGAAGCACCGCAACGAGCAGCGCGGCGTCGGCGGCGTCTTCTTCGACGACTTCTCCGAACTCGGCTTCGAGCGGAGTTTCGCCATGGTGCGCTCGGTGGGCGATGCCTTCCTGCCCGGGTATCTGCCCATCGTGGAGCGGCGTCGCGACACGGCCTATGGCGAGCGCGAACGCGAATTTCAGCTCTACCGGCGCGGGCGCTATGTCGAGTTCAACCTGGTATGGGATCGCGGGACGCACTTCGGCCTGCAGTCCGGCGGGCGCACCGAGTCGATCCTGCTCTCCATGCCGCCGCTCGCGAGCTGGGCCTACCGCAAGGAGCCCGAGCCGGGAAGCGCGGAGGCAGCGCTGTACAGCGATTTCATCGTGCGGCGCGAATGGCTCTGAACAAGCCACGTGTCGGTGTCTTCGGCGGCGCTTTCGATCCGCCTCACAACGCGCATGTGGGCCTGGTCCGGGCGGCGCTGGCCCAACTCGACCTAGCCGAGTTGCGCATCTTCCCGACAGGGCAGGCGTGGCACAAGGAGCGAGCGCTGAGCTCAGCGGACGACCGTCTTGCCATGGCGCGGCTGGCTTTCGACGGCCATGCGAACACGGTCGTCGACGATCGCGAGATCGCGCGTTCCGGGCCCACCTACACGCTCGACACCCTGCGCGAACTGCGACGCGAGCAGCCTGCGGCACAACTGGTGCTGATCATGGGCGCGGACCAGGCATCGTCGCTCCCTCGCTGGCACGGTTGGGAGGAGATTCTCGCGACCGCTATAATTTCCGTAGCATTTCGCGCAACATCCACGGGCTCCAGCGGTTCATTCGACCCCGGAACCCTGCCATCTCTTCCTCCTGGCGCGCGATTCGAAAAGCTCGAACTCCCGCCGATGGACACCAGCGCGACCGACATCCGGGCGCGCGCAGCGCGTGGCGAAGACCTTGATGGTCTGGTTCCGCCGGCGGTTGCACGCTATATTGACCGACACCACCTCTACCGCTCCACCTGATGAACACTGAAGCCGCCGCCAAGAAAGACACCCAGAAACTCCAGAGAGCCATCATCGATGGCCTCGAGGACGTCAAGGCGCAGGACATCCAGGTTTTCGACACCGAGCATCTCTCCCCGCTGTTCGAGCGCGTGATCGTCGCCTCGGGCACCTCCAACCGCCAGACCAAGGCGCTGGCCGCCAGCGTGCGTGATGCGGTGCGGGAGGCAGGCTTCGGCAAGCCGAGGGTGGAGGGCGAGGCCAACGGCGAGTGGATCATCGTGGACTGCGGCTCCGCGGTGGCGCACATCATGCAGCCGGCCATCCGGCAGTACTACCACCTCGAAGAAATCTGGGGCGACAAGCCGGTGCGCACCAAGCTCGGCGCGACGAAGCCCACCATCGCCAAGGCCACGGAAGAGAAGGCGCCAGCCGCGAAGAACACCTCCCTGCGCCGCTCCAGCGCCGCGAAGACGGCGATCCGCGCTGCAGAGCAGGCCGCCAAGGAACAGAAGCCGGCCGGCAGGAAGACCGCGCCCAGGAAGGCGGCGGCATCGAAGCCAGTGAAGACGGTGGTGGTGAACAAGGCACCCGCCAAGAAGACCGCAGCATCGAAGAAGGCTGCGCCCGCAGCGAAGAAGGCCGCGCGCAAGACTGCTTCCGCGAGGTCATGAAACTCCTGGTGGTCGCAGTCGGGCAGCGCATGCCCGACTGGGCGCAGACCGCCTGGGACGACTACGCCAAGCGCTTTCCGCCCGAACTCAAGCTCGAACTGCGCGCCGTGAAGACCGAGCCGCGCGGCTCGAAGACGCTCGAAACCCTGTACGCCGCCGAACGCGAGCGGATCGAGTCCGCCATCGCGAAAGGCATGCGCATCGTCGCGCTGGACGAGCGCGGTACTGCACTCACCACCAAGGCACTCGCCGCCCGCTTGCAGGCCTGGCAAGGCGAGGGCGACGACGTCGCGCTGGTGATCGGCGGTCCCGACGGCCTCGATCCCGCATTCAAGGCGGCGGCCCACGAACGCATCAGGCTCTCGGACCTGACTCTCCCGCATGCGATGGCGCGGGTGTTGCTGGTCGAGCAGTTGTATCGGGCGTGGTCGGTCAACGCCGGTCACCCGTATCACCGCGAATGAACCCTGAATTCATCTACCTGGCGTCGCAGAGTCCGCGCCGCGCGCAGCTTCTGGGACAGCTCGGTGTTCGCCATGAACTGCTGCTGGCTGCTCCGGACGAGGACTCGGAGGCGCTGGAGGTCGTGCTGCAGGGCGAATCGCCGACGGCCTACGTGCAGCGGGTCACCGCGCTCAAGCTCGACGCCGCAGTGACGCGGCACGAGCGGCTCGGCCTGCCGGCGGCGCCCATCCTTTGCGCGGACACGACCGTCGCGCTGGGGCGCGAGATCCTCGGCAAACCCGAGGATGAGCGCGATGCCGAGCGGATGCTCGACATGCTCTCCGGACGCACGCACCGGGTGATGACCGCCGTCGCCCTGCAGGACGGCAGCAAGCGGCTCGCAGCGCTCAATGTCTCGCACGTCCGTTTCGCCGAAATCGGCAAGCCGCTGATTGCCGACTACGTCGCCAGCGGCGAGCCGCTCGGCAAGGCTGGCGCCTATGCCATCCAGGGGCGGGCGGCGGCCTTCATCGAACACATCAGCGGCTCGCATTCGGGCATCATGGGCCTCCCGATGTTCGAGACCGCCCAGTTGCTGCGCCAGGCCGGCTTCAGGCTCTAAGAAAACAGATGCAAGACATCCTGATCAACTGGTCCCCCCAGGAAACCCGAGTGGCCCTGGTCGAGCATGGCGCTGTGCAGGAACTCCACGTCGAGCGCACGCTGGAACGCGGGCTGGTGGGCAACATCTATCTCGGCAAGGTGTCGCGCGTGCTGCCGGGGATGCAGTCGGCCTTCATCGACATCGGGCTCGACCGCACCGCGTTCCTGCACGTCGCCGACATCGTGTCGCCGTTCACACCCGGCTCGCGGCCGAGTGGCGCCGCGCCGGATCGCGACCATCGAAACGGCGGTGCGATGGTGCCGATCGAGAAGCAGGTGTTCGAAGGGCAATCGCTGCTGGTGCAGGTGATCAAGGACCCGATCGGCACCAAGGGCGCGCGGCTGTCGACGCAGATCAGCATTGCGGGGCGCCTGCTCGTCTTCCTGCCGCAGGACAACCATGTGGGCGTCTCCCAGAAGATCCCGCCGGACCTCCGCGATGCGCTGCGCACGCGCATGCAGGTGCTGATCGAGGCGGCCGCCGCGGCCGACAGCGGCGGCGTGGTGCCGGCGAACACGGGGGGTTTCATCCTGCGCACCAACGGCGAGGATTCGAGCGACGCCGAATTGGCCGAGGACATCGCCTACCTGCGCAAGATGTGGTCGCGGATTCGCGAGCTTTCGTCGCGCATGCCGCCCATGTCACTGCTGCACCAGGACCTGAGCCTTTTGCAGCGCGTGCTGCGCGACATGACGATCGAGGACACGCAGACGATCCGCATCGATTCGCGCGAGCAGTTCGATTCGCTGCTCAAGTTCGGGCTGGAATTCATGCCGCAGGCGGCCGGCAAGCTTCAGCTTTACAAGGGCGAGCGGCCGATCTTCGACCTCTATTCGATCGACGAGGAAATCGCGAAGGCGCTGGGCCGCCGTGTCGACCTGAAGTCGGGCGGCTACCTCGTGGTGGACCAGACCGAGGCGCTGACGACGGTCGACGTGAACACCGGTGGCTTCGTGGGTGCGCGCAATTTCGACGACACCATCTTCAAGACCAATCTCGAAGCGGCGCAAGCCATCGCGCGGCAGTTGCGGCTGCGCAACCTGGGCGGGATCATCATCGTCGACTTCATCGACATGGCGCGCGACGACCACCGCGAGCAGGTGCTGGCGGAGTTTCGCAAGCAGCTGGCGCGGGACCGCGTCAAGACGACAGCCGGGGGCTTCTCGCAACTGGGGCTGGTCGAGATGACGCGCAAGCGCACGCGCGAGTCCCTGGCGCACATGCTGTGCGAGCCTTGCCTCGCCTGCGCAGGGCAGGGCATCGTGAAGACGGCGCGCAGCGTGGCCTACGACGTGCTGCGCGAGATCCTGCGCGAGGCGCGCCAGTTCACGCCGCGCGAGTTCCGCATCGTGTCGTCGCCGCAGGTGATCGAGCTGTTTCTCGACGAGGAAAGCCAGCATCTTGCCGGCCTGAGCGACTTCATCGGCAAGCCAATTTCGCTCCAGGCCGAGCCGGCGATGGGCCAGGGTCAGTACGACATCGTCTTGCTCTAGCTCCGCGGCCTAGAGTGTCGGATCCTGACCGGGCTGCGCGCCCCTGACGGCGAGGTTTTGCAGGCGGGCGTAGAGGCCGTCGAGCGCCATCAGTTGTGCGTGGCTGCCTTGTTCGGCGATGCGCCCATGGTCCATGACGACGATGCGGTCGGCATGCTGGATCGTCGACAGGCGGTGCGCGACGATCAGGGTCGTGCGGCCCTGCATCAGGCGCTGCAGCGCTTCCTGCACGAGGCGTTCGGATTCGGTGTCGAGCGCCGAGGTGGCCTCGTCGAGCAAGAGGATCGGCGCATCCTTGTAGAGCGCACGTGCGATGGCAAGGCGCTGGCGCTGGCCGCCCGAGAGCTGCGTCGCGTTGTGGCCGAGCACGGTGTCGATACCCTGCGGCAGGCTGTCGACGTGGACCGTCAGGTTGGCCGCGGCGACGCACTGGTCGACGCGTTCGCGGTCGATCGCGGCGCCGAGCGCCACGTTGGCTGCCAGCGTGTCGTTCAGCATCACGACGTCCTGGCTCACCATCGCGAACTGCGCGCGCAGGCTCTGGAGCTTCCACTCGCCGATGTCGTGGCCATCGAGCAGCACCTGGCCCGTGCTCGGCAGCACGAAGCGCGGCAGCAGGTTGACCAGCGTGGTCTTGCCCGAGCCGGATGGGCCGACGAATGCCACGGTCTCGCCGGGTTCGATCGTCAGGTCGACATCATCGAGCGCGCGGGCCTCGTCTTCGCCGCGGTAGTTGACGCGCGCCTTGCGAAGCTCGATGTGTCCTTCGGCACGGCCCACCTCGTGGCGTCCCTGCGGCTCGGCACCGACGCTGTCGACCAGCTCGAGACCACGCTCCAGCGCCGCGAGGCCGCGCGTGATCGGGTTGGCCATGTCGGCAAGCCGGCGAATCGGAGCGATGAGCATCAGCATGGCCGCGATGTAGGCGACGAAGCCGCCGACGGTCAGGCCCTGCTCGTTGCTCTGCCACAGGGCAATCACCACCACCACCGACAAAGCAACCGCCGCCAGCAACTGCGTGAGCGGCGTCATCGCGGCGGAAGCGATGGTGGACTTCACCGCGAGCCGGTTGAGGCTGTGGCTCAGGCGCTCGAAGCGGTCCGTCTGGGTCGCCTCAGCGTTGTGAAGTCGCACGACGCGGTGCGCCAGCACGTTCTCCTCGACCACGTAGGCGAGTTCGTCGGTGGCGATCTGGCCCAGCCGGGTCAGGTGATAGAGGCGCTTGGACAGCACCTTCATGATCCAGCCGACGCCGGGAACGAGGACGCCCACGATCAGCGTGAGCTTCCAGTTCAGGTAGAGCAGATAGAACAGCAGTGCGATCAATGTCAGGCCGTCGCGCGACAGCCCCAGCAAGGCCTGTACCAGCAGCATGCCGCCAGTCTGGACTTCGTAGACCACGGTGTTTGACAGCGTGCTGGCGGACTGGCGTGTGAACAGGGCGAGTTCGGCCGAGAGAAGTTTTTCGAACAGCATGCGGCGAAGCCGCTGCATGCCCTCATTGGCGATGCGCGCCAGCGCATATTGCGAAATGAACTGTGCGAGCCCGCGTACGGCGAAGAGAAGGATCATTGCCACTGGCACGATCCACAGCGCGAGCTGCCCCCGCGTGAAGCCGCGATCGAGCAAGGGCTTCACGAGCGCCGGCATCAGGGGTTCGGTGAGCGCTGCAATGAGCGCGGTAAAAAATCCGAGGGCCCACCAGCGGCGCGAGCCTCCGAACCAGGTCATCAGTCGCGCGAGTCGTCGCGTTAAGGGGGGGCGCGCTTCTTCGGCGGCGGGGGAGGGCTGCATGGCGGCGCATTCTACGGGCGCGCCTTCTGTAGGACCGGGCCGGTTCGTACACGTTTTGTGACGCCGTGACCATCGCAATGTGTACCATGTGCACACTTTCCGCCCGAGACAAGAAACTTAATCCTCGGCAACTTCTCCGAACTGCATGAAAAAGCTGTTGCAAGACATTCCCCCAACCCTTTCTTCATCGTTCATCGCTCGCCGCGCCTTGATTGCGGCCATTGCCGTCTCCCCCGTGCTCCCCTCATTCGCCCAGTTCCGGGTCGAGGTGTCGGGCGTTGGATTGACGCAGCTGCCGATCGCGCTGGCCCCTTTCAAGGGCGAGGAAGGGTCGCCGCAAAAGATCTCCACGATTGTCCAGGCCGACCTCGAGCGCAGCGGGCAGTTCCGTGGTGTCGATGCTTCCGGTCAGTCGCTGGACGAGACCTCCCGTCCCGACCTGAGCCTCTGGCGTCAGCGCACCGCCGACTCCCTCGTCGTCGGCAGCGTGAACAAGCTCGCCGATGGCCGCTACGACGTACGCTTCCGCCTCTGGGACGTGGTGCGCGGACAGGACCTCGGCGGCCAGAGCTACACCGTGCCGCAAGCCGACCTCCGGCTCGCTTCGCACCGAATCGCGGACTATGTCTATGAAAAACTGACCGGCGAGAAGGGCATCTTCTCGACCCGCATTGCCTACATCACCAAGAACGGCACGCGCCACACGCTCTGGGTCGCCGACGCGGATGGTGAAAACGCCCAGGCCGCGCTTGCCAGTCCGGAGCCGATCATTTCCCCGCGCTGGTCGCCGAATGGCCAGCAGCTCGCCTACGTTTCCTTCGAGGCGCGCAAGCCCGTGGTGTATGTGCACAACGTGAGCAGTGGCCAGCGGCGTCTTGTCGCCAATTTCAAGGGCAACAACAGCGCGCCGGCGTGGTCGCCCGATGGCTCCACGCTGGCCGTCACGCTCAGCCGCGATGGCGGATCGCAGATCTTCACGATCCCGGCAAGTGGTGGCGAGCCGCGGCGCCTCACGCAGAGCAACAGCATCGATACCGATCAGATGTATTCGGCGGACGGCAGCTCGATCTACTTCGTGAGCGACCGTGGCGGCGCTCCACAGATCTACAAGATGGGCGCCAGCGGCGGCGGCCCCACGCGGGTGACCTTCAGCGGCACCTACAACATCTCTCCGGCAATCAGCGGCGACGGTCGGTGGTTGGCCTACATCTCGCGCGTGGGAGGCGGGTTCAAACTCCATGTGATGGAACTGGCGACCGGCAACGTGCAGGCAATCACCGACACGACCGCCGACGAACGTCCCAGTTTCGCCCCGAACAGCAAGTTGATCGTCTACGCCACCAAGCTGCAAGGCCGTGAAGCGTTGATGACGACGACGCTGGACGGAAAAATAAAAGCTCGGCTGGCGGGACAGGCTGGAGACATACGCGAACCGGACTGGGGTCCGTTTCAAAAGCAATGATTAACTTGAGGAGTTCGAAATGTTGAAACGTACGATTTATTCGCTGGCCATCGTGGCGCTGATCGCTGGTTGTTCGTCGGGTACCAAGCTCAACGACACGCCCGTGGTCGACCGCAACGCGGGCCAGGGCTCCGGTGGGTCGACCAGCGGTGTGGCGCCGGTCACCATCGACCCGAATGCGCAGACCGCGCAGGGACCGGTCGGCGTGGCGCGAATCATCTATTTCGACTTCGACAGCTACACCGTCAAGCCGGAGTTCCAGCAACTGATCGACGGTCACGCCCGCTTCCTCAAGGCGAACCCGAATCGCCGCATCTCGATCGAAGGCCATACCGACGAGCGCGGCGGCCGCGAGTACAACCTCGCGCTGGGCCAGAAGCGTTCCGAGGCGGTGCGTCGCTCGCTCGTACTGCTGGGCGTGACGGATGTGCAGATCGAGGCCGTGAGCTTCGGCAAGGAAAAGCCGGCCGCTCAAGGTTCGGGTGAAGACGTCTGGGCGCAGAACCGTCGCGCCGAAATCACCTACCGTTGATGATGATGCGCGGTGTTTCCTTGCGAGGGGCTGCCCTCGCAGCCGCGTTGCTGTGCGCCTCTCTAGGGGCCCAGGCCGCGCTGTTCGAGGACGACGAAGCCCGGCGCGCCATCCTCGACCTGCGCCAGCGGGTCGAGGCCATGCGATTGCAGGGCGAGCAGCGCCAGAACGACGAGAACGCACAGTTGCGGCGCAGCCTGCTCGATCTGCAGAACCAGATCGAGCAGATGCGCGGCGATGTGGCGCGCCTGACCGGCCAGAACGAACAGCTCACGCGCACGGTGACTGAAATGCAGCAGCGTCAGACCGAAGTCGACGACCGGCTCAAGAAGAACGAGCCGTCCAAGGTCTCGGTCGATGGGCGCGAGTTCAATGCCGATCCCAAGGAGAAGGCCGACTTCGACGCAGCGCTTGGCATCTTCAGGGCCGGCCAGTTCGCGCAGGCGCAGACGGCGTTCGCCGAATTCGTCAAACGCTATCCGCAAAGCGGCTACAACGCGTCCGCGCTGTTCTGGCTCGGCAATGCGCAGTACGCGACGCGCAACTACAACGAGGCCATCGCAAACTTCAGGTCCATGCTGTCGCTGGCGCCCGATCATGCGAAGGCGCCCGAAGCCGTGTTGTCCATCGCCAACTGCCAGATCGAACTGAAGGACACACGCGCGGCACGCCGGACGCTTGAAGACCTGACCAAGGCCTATCCGCAGTCCGAGGCCGCGCAGGCGGGGCGCGAGCGCCTCTCGCGACTTCGCTGACGTCGGTTCGTATCTTGTCGAATACCGCTTCCCCGGTCGCCGCTTCGGACGACGCCGACCTGGCCCGCCGTTTCGGCGGGCTCGAGCGTCTCTACGGCGTGACTGGCGCGTCGGCGATTCGAAATGCACACGTGCTGGTTGCCGGCATCGGCGGCGTGGGCTCGTGGGCCGTCGAGGCCTTGGCGCGCAGCGGGGTAGGGCGGCTGACGCTGATCGATCTCGATCACATCGCCGAGTCCAACATCAACCGTCAGATCCATGCGCTCGACGCGACGGTGGGCCAGGCGAAGGTCGAAGCGATGCGCGAACGCATTGCGCAAATCAATCCCGGTTGCAAGGTGCTCGCGCTCGACGAATTCGTGGAGCCGAACAACTGGCTGCAACTGCTCGCCACCGCACAGGCGACCAACGGGACTGCTGCCGCAATCATCGATGCGTGCGACCAGGTGAAGGCCAAGGTCGCCATGGCCGCATGGGCGCGCGAGTCAGGCGCGGGCTTCGTCACGGTCGGCGCGGCGGGTGGCAAGCGCATGGCGCACAAAGTCGATATCGACGACCTCGCACTGGTCACGCACGATCCCCTTCTGGCGCAACTTCGACAGCGTCTGCGCAAGGAGCACCGCGCGCCGCGCGAGGGTCGAAAGATCGGAGTGACCTGCGTCTTCAGCCGCGAAAGCGTGGCGCCGCCGGACGCCTCCTGCGCAGTGGAGGGCGACGGCTCCCTCAACTGCCACGGCTATGGTTCGGTGGTGAGTGTGACGGCGACCTTCGGACAATGTGCCGCGGGGTGGGTTCTGGACAGGATTGCCCGAGCCGGCACGCTATAATTTCGGGCTTTGCCGGATTCGACGCCGGTGAAGATCAAGTCGAAGAGAGATTGAGAGATTGGTATCGGGACGTTAGCTCAGTTGGTAGAGCAGCGGACTTTTAATCCGTTGGTCACTGGTTCGAATCCAGTACGTCCTACCATCCGTTAAGCCGCATGGTTATTGAAGAGTCTGCTATCAGATCGGTAGCAGGCTCTTTTTATTTTTGCTCTGCTTTTTCTTGATGTAACGGCGGACGTAAGGAAATTTCGGATGTCGCATGGTGTTGTCGCTGCCCCACGTGTGCCCTGCTGGCCGGCGTGGTTCTCGACGCCTCCCTACACAATCGCCAGATGATGCTGCCTTTCGCCCCAGTCGACGCCTCGCAGGTCGAGTGCCAGCGTTGCCAACCCACGGTGCAGACTGGCGAGGGGAGTCTGTGAACGACGCACCACACGCCGAGGCGCTCGCGCTGCTAGCCAACCCCCTCATTTGTGAGGACGTTCCCGGGTGGAAAGAGAACAAGGAGAAGCCGGGCTTGGCGATCACCGAGTGCGGCCTGATGTCGGAAGACGGAAGCCGGGCAGGCCTGCACGTTGTCATGCAGGTTGGGTGGTCCAAGCGAACCGGGATTACGACCTACAAGTTCACCGTCTTTCGGATGAACCTCGGGGCGGCTCAGCGCGTTTATCAGTTGGAGATCAACGCCGTGGCGCACGCACCGAAGAACTGGCACGACATCGTGCACGAACACATGGGGGACGCTAGGGTCAGTGGCTCCGCCGACTGGCTCAAATGGGGCTTCGACGAGGCGCTTGACTATTTCTGCAAGCGGGCCAACATCGCCTTCAAACCACCACTGGATGACCCTTTCGCCTTCGAATTGAGACCATCATGATCTGCGAAACCCTGTCGAAAACGCTTGGCTTCGACTGCTCGCCCGTCACGGCGAGCGGCGACGTCGTACTCATCTCGACGCCGTTTCGGTTCGACGATGGTGATGCCCTGCCGGTCTTCGCTGAGACGGCCGCCGGGCAGATCAGGTTCTTCGACGACGGCCAATCGATGATGCACTTCATCGGTCGGGGCGTCAGGCTGGAGAATGGCAAGAACACCCGGTTCATGAGGTCGGCCGCCAAGGAACACGGAGCCGTGTTCACCGAGCTAGGTGAAATCGAAGTTTGGGCGCCGCTCGACGATGCGCCGGGAGCCTTCGCCAGATACCTCAATTCGCTGCTGGCGCTCGTTTCCTGGGAGCGGGATCAGAGAGGTGCCGCCACTGACGAGACGCAGTTTGTCGAAGAGGTTGTCATGGCGTTGCGGGCTTGGAAGCCTGACGCCGTACTCACTGAAAACCCGGCATTCGAGGGCGTTTCCGGGCGGGCCTACAACCTCGATGTGATGTTCGAAGGCGCGGGCGTGGTTGCGACTGGCCCCCATCCGAACGCCATCAGTTCGGTCTTGCACAAGCTCGTGGACATTCATGGCCTGATGGCAAACGCAGCGACGAAATTCTTGGTCGTGATCGACGATCGGGTCGACCCGGATGCGGCGAAGAAAGAGGCGCTGATCATGCAAAGCGTCGCGACCGTCACACCGTTCACCGCGCTGGAGAAGAGGGCGTTTGTACCGCCTTGGCAGCAGTAGCAATCTGACCATTCTGGCCCGCCTCGCGCGGGCCTTTTTGTCCGTTCACCTTCAACGCCAGTCGTCTCAAGATGCTGCCCTACGTTCTCAATCAGATCGATGCCGCTGCGCTCGACGAAATTTGTCGCCAGCGATTCGCTGAGTCGGGCACGCTCGATTTCAAGCGACTCATTCCAGCCCGAGACGGTGGGGGGACGTTTGAGATAGCAAAAGACGTGAGCGCCTTCGCCAATGCTGATGGCGGCGATCTTGTGTATGGGATCGAGGAGCAAGATGGCTCGGCGGCGAGTTTGATGCCGATCATTGGCGAATCGGCAGATGAGGCTGAGCGCCGGCTTCGGCAGGTKATTGACGCATCGATCGAACCTCGCCTTGGCGTGCAGATGAAGGCCGTCGAGGTCGGCGACGGCTTTGTGCTTGTGGTGAGGGTGCCAAGCTCGTTTGATGGACCTCACTGCGTTCGCAAGGACACTCAACGTCGATTCGTGCTTCGCAACGGAACATCTACGTCAGATATGAGCTACGACCAGATTCGAACGGCTTTTGGGCGCACGGCATCGCTGGGCGAGCAGGCACGAAGGTTTTTCGGTCAACGAATGCAGGCTATTCAACAGCGGCAGACGTGGCGCCCAATGATGAAGGATTGCCCACTTGCTGTTTTCGAATTTGCTCCGCTGTCGGGCGTCGCTGGTCGCTCGAAGATCGATATGGGCCGTGTGGACTTCTCAAAATTCATCGTCTGGGACGGCGGCGGAAACCCCGGAATCAACCTCGATGGCGTGGTGGCGCACTATGAGGGGGATGACGGCTTGTGGGGCTTGAGTCAGGTGTTCCGGAACGGGTGCGTGGAATCGATTGTTGTGGCGGGAGGCGCCGACAGGAATGGTCGCGGAGGCGTTTGGAGGGAAAGCGTTGAGGCGTTCTATGCGCGTGCCTTCGATGCCTGTTTGGCCGCTGCAACGCGGTGGGACCTTGCCGGCCCCGCAATCGTGCAATGTGCGGTTCTCAACGTGGCGGATTGCGTCTTAGTGACGGGCTCGGTGCATGACCACATCAGCCGAAAAGTCGCTGACCGGCCGCACTTGGTTCTGCCGGAAATCTGGATCGAGGACATCAGCGCAGACCTAAATGGCACTGAAGTGTTGATGGAAACAAATGACGTTCTGTCTCAATCGTTTGGGTTCATGCCATCCCGACGCCGAGGTTGACGGCGGTCCAACAACCCACTCCGCACGCACATCTTCAGCCCGCCTGCTCACTTTCCGCGCGGCGGTACTCGGCCAAGGCTTCAGCGAAGCGCTGGTCATAGAACTCCTTGGCGTCAGGCCGCAACCCAGTCAGATGCACCACGGTCGCCTCGTTCGTGCACAAGGTGTTGAACAAGAACACCGCGCTGTCGAGTAGCGGTTGCATCGCAGGGACATTCATTACCCGCTGATCGTCAAGGTGGGCGACAAACTTATCGCGATATTCCCTGACTCCGGCAATCAGCGCGCCGTAGGCAGCTTCGTCCATCCCGAGAGCTGCCGTGAGCCCGGCAAGCAGCGTCGCGGGCTCTGGGATGACGCGGGCGAAGTGGTGCTTGCCCTTCTTGTCCGCGAAGACCTTGCACCACTCCGACACCGCGATATCGAGGAAGTTGCCATTCGCTCTGATCCAGAAATTGCGCTGCACGACGACGTGCCTCTCGCCCTTGGAACTGGTCGCCCAGCCTGCGCGGTAGCACGCAATGTTGTCGATGCAATGGTGGGTCAGAAGTGCGACTCGCCTTACGCGTTCACCCTCGGTCAGGGCCTCGTCGTCTTCGTCGTCGGGCTCGGAGCTTTGCGCTGATTGTTCGCCGGTCACGTGGCCTCCAGGCTGTGAATGATGGGTGATGATGCACCGTGTCATGGCCGCGCGGTGCGCCCGCGACCGGGCCGAAAGTCTCGGTCAGGCAAAATTGACGCGGGTCGGTTCTGCCGGTCCTCGCGGCTTCGTTTCCTGCTCACGCCAGCGGATGCATGGCCCTGATTTTTTGCCACATGGCCGGCCAAGAAGGCTGCAACACTCAACCCACTCGATCACATGTCCTACCTCTCTGAAAAGTTCGCGTCCGCTCGCTCTGCCCTCATGCTGCCGCACATCAACGGCGAAGTGAGCAGCATCACGGCGGCGATGCACGAAGCGTCCCTTGGCCTCGACAAGCTCAATCGGTCGACGCTGGAACCGAGCCTCCAGGACTACCTGCGCGAGTTTGACGACCTGATGGACACTACCGGCCTGTCAGACCCCAATGGCGAGGGCCTTCACGCCGTCAAGGCGCGCAGCTTCACGGTGGACCAGAGGGCGCAGTTTTCGAGGCTTGTCGATGAGATCGCCAGCCTCAGCGCCTGAGACACCGCATCGCTTCACCAGCCCGCTTCGGCGGGCTTTTTCATAGGCAATCTGCCGCGACCTCGACACCGTCTCACTTGACGGCCACGAAACAGCTTCGAATCAGTGTTTCCTGCTCTTCACTCACGTCGTCAGTCGATGCGGCGCAAAACTGCACATCGCGTGTCAGCTCTTTGTCGAGCATCCCGTACTGACGAATTGAGCCATCGACAATGCCGCTCTGCACTTGCGTGAGAGACAGTTCGTAGAAATCGTTGAAGCAAATCCAAGTGCTCAGCGGCAGACAGCAGCAGCCGCGCGTAAGCAAGAATGCTGCGAAAAAGCTACCGGCTTGGCACCCATGATCCGAGCGGTAGTGCGTCCCGTTGGATGTGGTCTTTGCCACAAGGAGGTGGCGATCAGAGGCCGCAAGCACGACCAAATACTTGTCCGCCGAGGCCCCGTCGGCGAACACAAAGCGCCGATGAAAAAGCACCGCTCCCGGCGTCATCGGCTAAGGGCGTCAATAAGTTCTTGGCGCGCCGCAGACAGTGCAGACATCGCCTCTTGATTGCCTTTTCTCAGCGCGAGTTCGTACGGGATTGGGGCCTGTCGAGCCCCTTGGCCTTCCCACACCTGATGCCACGGGGAATTTTCAAGGTGTGTTTTCTCAATCATCGTCTCAGCGTCTGCGTCTCGAAAATCTTTCGCAAGGCCTTTCAGCAGCGCGATCTCACGCCGAGAAAAATGCTTGGAATCGAACGGGCCGAGCGCTTTCGGCGTGAGCATTTCCTTGCCGCCCCACGAGATCGACTCGAAGGCCACCTTGCCGTCCCAAGAAACCCCCGGCTTAAGCTCTTCGAATAGCGACACCGGCACCGGCCCCATCTTCCACGCGGAATAGTGCAGGCCGGTCACAGAGCGGCCTGTGTCCCGGTAATGCTGAAAATCGAGGAAATACAGCAGCTTGAAGAGCTTCGTTTTCCCCAGCTTGCGCACGTTCGCAGCGAAGAAGGCCACGGCCTCAATCAGCTTTTCGCGTTCGTGAGTAATGAGCATGGGTGGTTGGGGAGTGCTGCGGGGCGCAGTTCTCGGCCACCCATTTTCCTCCAATCTGTCGCCCAGGAGCGGGTAGAAACGCCAGTATTGCTGTGCCGCAACATTTCCCGGTGTTCAGCCGGCCCGCCCAGGCGCCAGCCCGATGAGCAAAGCACTACCGGGAAACGCAGCGCTTTTCGCGCATGTTGTCGTCGCCGTCGTTCACTTCGACGCGGCCAGCATGCGGCGGGCCGCCCTCTGCCGGCGTCACATCGCGACCAGCGATTTTGTAGATAACGCCTTCGGCAGCGCCAGCGCCGGGCGCTCGCAGCGAGCATTCGATCGAGAGTTCTGCATTCCGTACGTCGTGCTCGCGGCGTTCGGCCAGCACGATCTTCCCCAGTTCTCGGATACGCTCGCGCGCCTCGGCTTCGGTCATGGTGTGGGTTCCTTGGGCACCATGGTAGCGGCGGGCGCCGGTTGGCAAACCAATTAGGCCTACCATCCGCCCGTCGCGCCCCCTCCGAGGCCGCCGCTCGCGATATATGCGCGATTCCTCTGTCGGAAACGTTCTGGCCGATGACCTCGGGCGTGCTGATGTTGATCGTGCCGCGTCCTGCGCCGGCCCCGTTCAACGGTACAGCCGGATCGCGCACCTCGACCGGCTTCGGGATCGACACGGGAACCGATGACGGGATGTTCGCCGGCACAGGCGATGGCATGGTCGGGCCGTTCACGACGGCTTTGTAGGCGTTGCTGCTGTCCACGCCTGCCGCCACGAGAGCCTTGTACTTGTCGCGCGCATGCGTGAGCGATCCGCCGAACGCGCCGGCCGAGAGCGACGCCGCATTGCGAGCACTGCCCGTGTAGTAGCTCTTGCCCGTCGAAGGGTCTGCGATCGAGGCCCACTCGCGCGCTCCCGCGCGCTGCGCCGCGCCGAGGTTGTCGTGCTCGCCCCTGACGTAGCCGGCGATCGCGGGCCGCTTCTTGTCGAGCAAATATTCGGCGAAGATTCGCTCCTGAAGCTCAGGGGTGAACTGCTCTTTTCCAGTAAGGCCGATCGCGCCCACGGCGCCCTTGAGGGTCGAGGGGATCACTTGATACTTGCCGACAGCGAATAGTGACCCGGGTCAGCTCGTTGAGAAATACTGCCGCGTCCAAAAAATAGTTCGGGTATGCGCGCTCAAGCGGGCGGGGCGCACTACACGAAGGTCGCTTGTTTGGGTCATGTACGGGGATTGAGGTCCATGAGGGAGGGTATTCAAGCGCAACGCGCCTCACGGGCACAATTGGCCATGGTCAGTCAAGCCACGGAAGGCCGGACGCTGTGCGGCCCGTGGCGGCAAACTGAGACGAGTTTTCTTCCAAAAACACAACAACCAATTCACTGTGCAAGCTCTCGCGCTTATCTCAGGGCTCATCGGAGCCGTTGCATCTGCCGCGTTCGGTTTCCTGGTGCGCCTCGTCCTTGATAGACGATCGCAACGAGATGCCGAAAGACGGCTTGCGTTTGTCTACCTCATCAAGGTCAGCAATGTGGTCGCGGCCGACCTCGCGGTAAGAACTGCCATCAAAGCGATGGTGCCGGCTGACGAACTGAAGAAGATTAGCGAGCCGGGTAGTGGGCAATTTGAGGTGTCGCACAAACTGAGCGCGATGATTGCAGAAGGGCTTCAGAAAATATCTTTCGAGGAAATCCGCGCTGAGCAAAGTTATAGAGCGATCCCTCGCTTCATGAATTCGCAGCTTGAAACCGCCAAAGAGGTGAAGCTAACTTCGGAGCAGTTGTCCAAGCTGCCTCGTGATGTTGTTTTTTCGTGCGCAAAGTTTCAGACCCAGCTAACCCATGTCTTGCAAGTCGTGGAGATGTGGGGAGCACTTTTCGAGAATGACGAGAGGTACTGGGTCACTCCCGAGGGCATACACGACCAGTGGATGACGGTCGTGCGTTTCGTCAGGGCGGCGCAAGAGTTGAGATTCGCTCTCATTCGGTTTGGTGCGGCTAGTCCGGAGGAGGCAAGGGAACTTCTGGCAAAGCTGACCGAATCCGGCCTAGAGATAGTGCGTACTAAATGGGCGGACAAGATCAAACTCGACGCCGCTCTGGCTGCGCATAAAGCAGCTAACGGCGAGCCGATGGCTGAAGGCGCGTAACTCATTGCACGCTCGCTCTAGCACGATCCATAGCCATGTGGAGGCATGCGGGAGCACACGCACGAGGTCGGGGGGCGGGCCCGTCAAGATCGCCATCGCCCCGTAGGTGTCTCCGCAGGTCCGCAGCAGCCCAGATGATCGAAATCCGGCTGCGTGGCTTTTCGCGTCTCTTGTGCCCTTTGCGGCCTACTCAAGAACTGCGAAGACCCCTTCCACCCAAGCAAGCGGATACGCTATCTGTACCCTGATTGCGAGAGGCAGAATGCGGTGGGCCTGCGGCGGCTAACGCTGCCGGGGTTGATGACGGCACCGTGCTCGCCGATGGCTTTCTGCGCTTCGACGGTTCCTTCCGCGATCTGATGCAGTGTGGCCTTGATGAAGTCCTTGAGTTCCATGTTTCCCCTATGTCTTCGCATGCATTACCAACGAGAGCAGCTTTGTGTATGCGCTCCAGTTCGCGGCTGATTCTGTAGGGATGTTCCCATCGTCATAGAGATAGATGACGTCCGGCTCGTTGGAACTATCTGAGATCACGTTCACGGCCGCTTTAGCGACGGCCCCGACCGTTCGACGGTGAAGTTTCAGGCGGTCAGGGTGTGTGTCGTAATCCACCCACTCCTTGTTTGTCGTTCCTAACGGCTTGTAGTTGCGATTGAGAAGAAGCCAGCGCCCGTCGCCTGTCTTCTGAAGGCAGTATGGAAGTTGAGTGTGGGCAACACGGCCTAATGGCATTGCGGGCTCCGGGACAGGGTGCGGTTAAAGAAAGCAGTATGGCACTGGTTCTTTCGGCGCTCAGGATGCTTGGCTACAGGTTCCGCTCACGCGTGAAAAAATCCCTAGCCGGTGGCCCCTCGTGCCGGGTCCCGGCCAGGCGACCGCACTATCGCTGCACGGACGCTAGGGCCTCAGCGCTATCGGGGAAGTCTTTGCGGCTGAAGGCTCGCACGGTTCCGTCCTCGTCTCGCCACCAGCGGGCACGGGTCAAGGGGCGCGGCTTTGTCTCGCAACACTTGCGCTTCGTCGTCGGGGCGTGGTGCTCAGGACACCGGATTGGTCAAGGATCGAGATGGGTGCGGGGACTTCTGTGGGAATCTGGACGACCCCGGTCGGGTCATGTAGGTGGGTGGCTCGATGACAGTCTCATGCTCCACTGAGGGAGAAACTGTGGGACCTGATTTTTCCCGTCCGATGGACCCAGATGCATGTCTCGATCCAGCATGCTCGGGTCTATCGAGGGAAAGTCCAGCGAATCTTGGACCTTAGCCTCTGTGGGCGTGGTTCTTTTAATCCGTTGACCACCGGTTCGAATCCAGTACGTCCTACCAAGAACACCGCGTCGATATTGAATTGCCTGCTATCTTTTATATAGCCATGCCGCAATTCCTGAAGTCATCCCCCATCAACCCGATTGCGCACGGCGCAGCCTAGGTGCGAGCACGCCGCGTCAGAACGCGCCGAAGCCGCCTGAGCCAAAAGGGCCATTCATTGCTCCTCCCGATCGCGACTGCCCGAAAGACGGCGCGGTGCTCTTCCAATGCAACGTTGAGCGCATGCAGATTGCGCGCGTTATAGGCCCAGGTCCCCGAGACGGTGATGAGCCCGGATTGCATGGGCGAGACGACGATGTTCGCGGCGCCGATGCGCTCGAGGGCTGCGACACGAGCGGCTGCCTGAAAAGCAGGATCTCCGACGCCCGGCATGGGCCGCGAGGACGAGAAGCGGATGAGCTGTACCTGCGGATGGAAGCGGGTGACATGGGCGCACGCTTCATAGAACAGCAAGGCTCCGATGTTTCGTGGCTCATCTCGGGCCACTGAGGTCGGCGCAAAGTTTCCGAAGTAGACCTCGGTGCCGCGATTGCTCAGGCGCACGGGATCCACCCGGCCGAGGAACAATCGACCCGCGAACATCAACATGGGCTGGCCCAGTTCATAGGGCGCGCCCCCTGGGCCGGCGATATGAATGACCTGAGATTCCATAGACGGGTCTGGGCGCGGCAAGGCCGGATGGCACTGGGAGTGCAAGTTCGACGTTTCGCAGTAGTACCCTTGGCCCCTTCCTCAAGTTCGACGAAGTTCAGGAAATCCTGTGCCGCCTCATTATGCTTTTCCCTTTGCCATAGTCCGCGCATGCGAATCCACGAAGTAAGACGACGACTGCGGGACGCCGGAGCGGGGCCCATCCACGAACACCGGGTCCTCCGGCTGTGGTCCCATGCGCTGCCCCGGGACAGCGGCAGGCGTCTGCCTGGGACCTTTTTCCCGGCGTCGCTATTGGCCGCCCTGCCGTCCATCGAGGCTGACCTGGCAGGACTGGCGCGCATCCACGCGGTCCACCCGGGCGCGGATGGGGCCGAGCGGCTGCTTGTCGCCCTGGCAGACGGTCAGACCGTGGAGAGCGTCCTGCTGCCACGTGACGGTCTCTGCGTCTCGTCGCAGCTCGGGTGTGCCGTCGGATGCCAGTTCTGCATGACCGGTCGCGACGGATTGCTCCGCCAACTGGGAAGCGCCGAAATCATCGCCCAGGTCGCCCTCGCGCGCCTGCGCCGGCCGGTGCGCAAGGTCGTGTTCATGGGCATGGGCGAACCGGCCCATAACCTGGAGAACGTCGTGGAGGCGATCGACCTGCTCGGCACCGCGGGCGGTATCGGCCACAAGAACCTGGTGTTCTCCACCGTCGGCGACCCGCGTGCGTTCGAACGACTGCAGCAGGAGCGCGTCCGGCCCGCGCTGGCGCTCTCGTTGCATACGACCAAGGCGGACCTGCGCCGAAAACTCCTTCCGCGCGCACCGAACATGACGCCCGAGGAACTGGTCAGCGCAGGCGAGCGCTATGCCCGGGCGACGGGTTACCCGATTCAGTACCAGTGGACGCTGCTCGAAGGCGTCAACGACGGGGAAGACGAGATGCAGGGCATCGTCAGTCTGCTTTCCGGCAAGTACGGCGTGCTCAACCTGATCCCGTTCAACGCGGTGGATGGCGTGACCTTCAGCCGCCCGTCGTGGGAGCGCTGCAAGCAGATGGCTCGAACGCTCCACCAACGGGGCGTCCTGACGAAGCTGCGGTATTCGGCCGGCCAGGATGTCGACGGTGGTTGCGGTCAGTTGAGGGCGCGCGCAGCCGACGTACAGGTGCCGCTTCGCAGGGCCGAAAACCGGCGCCCGGCCACATTCGAATCTAAAAATATCGAGACGGCGGAGACGCCCGCCTTAACTTGATAAAGTTTGCGTCAGTTCGCAGCCTCGCCTGAAATTCCGGCCGGGGCATTGCGTTGTTGTTCAACTCACCCTAGGGCCGCCATGACCGCCGCAAACTCCCAGATCATCTACACCCTCACCGACGAGGCACCGCGCCTGGCGACCGCCTCGCTGCTGCCCGTCGTCAAGGCCTTTGCCGCACCGGCGGGCATCGAAATCACGACCAGCGACATCTCGGTGGCTGCCCGTATCCTCGGGCAGTTCGCGGAGGTGCTTACAGAAGCTCAACGCGTACCCGACAACCTGGCGGAACTGGGCAGGCTGACGCTGCGGCCCGAAGCCAACATCGTCAAGCTGCCCAACATCAGCGCTTCGGTGGCCCAACTCAAGGCGGCAATCAAGGAATTGCAGGACAAGGGCTACAAGATTCCGGACTACCCCGAGAGCCCGAAGACGGACGAAGAGAATGACATCCGCGCGCGCTACAACAAGTGCATCGGCAGCGCGGTGAACCCGGTACTGCGTGAAGGCAACTCCGACCGCCGCGCGCCCAGAGCGGTGAAGGAGTTCGCCCGCAAGCATCCCCACAGCATGGCCGACTGGAGCCAGGCGTCACGTTCGCACGTCTCGCACATGCACCACGGCGACTTCTACCATGGCGAGAAGTCGATAACGCTGGACAAGGCGCACAACGTCAAGATGGAACTGATCACCAAGAGCGGCAAGGCCATCGTGCTCAAGCCGAAGGTCGCGCTGCTCGAGCGCGAGGTGGTCGACTCCATGTTCATGAGCAAGAAGGAACTGGTCGATTTCTACGAACGCCAGATCCAGGACGCCTACGACACCGGTGTGATGTTCTCGCTGCACGTCAAGGCCACCATGATGAAGGTGTCGCACCCGATCGTGTTCGGCCATTGCGTCAGGATCTTCTACCGCGAGGCGTTCGAGAAGCACGCCAAGCTGTTCGACGAACTGGGCGTGAATGTCAACAACGGCATGGTCGACCTCTACAACAAGATCGCCACGCTGCCCCAGAGCACGCAGGACGAGATCCGGCGCGACCTGCACGCGTGCCATGAGAACCGCCCCGAGCTCGCCATGGTGGATTCCGCCAAGGGCATCACCAACTTCCATTCGCCCAACGACGTGATCGTGGACGCCTCCATGCCGGCGATGATCCGCAACGGCGGAAAGATGTACGGCGCCGACGGCCGGCTTAAGGACGTGAAGGCCGTCATGCCCGAGAGCACCTTCGCCCGCATCTACCAGGAGATGATCAACTTCTGCAAGTGGCACGGCGCCTTCGATCCCAAGACCATGGGCACCGTGCCCAACGTGGGCCTCATGGCGCAGCAGGCCGAGGAATACGGCTCGCACGACAAGACCTTCGAGATCACCGAGGACGGCGTGGCCAACATCACCGACCTCGACACCGGCGAAGTGCTGCTCAGCCAGAACGTGGAAGCAGGCGACATCTGGCGCATGTGCCAGGTCAAGGACGCCGCCATCCGCGACTGGGTCAAGCTCGCCGTCTCGCGCGCACGCAATTCCGGCATGCCGGTGGTGTTCTGGCTGGACGCCTACCGCCCGCACGAGGCGCAACTCATCACCAAGGTGAAGATGTACCTGCACGAGCATGACACCACCGGGCTGGACATCCAGATCATGAGCCAGGTGCGTGCCATGCGCTACACGCTGGAGCGCGTGGTACGCGGGCTGGACACCATCAGCGCCACCGGCAACATCCTGCGCGACTACCTCACGGACCTGTTCCCCATCATGGAACTGGGCACCTCGGCCAAGATGCTGTCCATCGTGCCCCTGATGGCCGGCGGCGGCATGTACGAAACGGGCGCCGGCGGCTCGGCACCCAAGCATGTGCAGCAACTGGTGGAGGAGAACCACCTGCGCTGGGATTCGCTGGGTGAATTCCTCGCCCTGGCCGTGAGCCTCGAAGACCTGGGCATCAAGAACAACAACGCCAAGGCCAAGGTACTGGCCAAGACGCTCGACAGCGCCACGGGCAAGCTGCTGGACAACAACAAGGGCCCCTCGCCCAAGACCGGCCAGCTCGACAACCGCGGCAGCCACTTCTACCTGGCCCTCTATTGGGCCCAGGCACTGGCGGACCAGACCGAAGACAAGGAACTGGCCGCCCATTTCAAGCCGCTCGCCGAAACGCTGGCTGCCAATGAGAAGAAGATCGTGGATGAGCTGGCCGCCGTGCAAGGCAAGCCGGCCGACATCGGCGGGTACTACCTGCCGGATGCGGCCAAGACCGATGCGGTGATGCGCCCCAGCGCGACCTTGAACGCGACGCTCGCGGCGGCAGTGGGTTGAGGCTCGCCGACGTGGAACACCTCAAGCAACTCCTCCTTCTTGGGGCCGTCGCCTTTGCTGGTCTCGCCTCCGCGGCAGAGCCGGTGACCCCGGCGGAGCCTGTGACCACCCCGGCGACGAAGTCCAGCAGGGCCTGCCACTGGGACCGGCAAACGGGTCGCATGATCTGCCAGCGGACCCGCTCGAGCGGCACCGGTGCGCCGCCGCCTGTCGCGAAGCCGGCGCCTCAGTAAGAGGTAACCCGCCGACCCCTGCTAGAGCTTGAAGATCCGCTGCGCGTTGCCGGAGCGCACCGCCGCGGTCTGCTCTGCGGGCAGCCTTGCCGTGTTGGCGAACGCACCCTTCGTGTCGTGCACCTGGTGCGGCCAGTCGGTGCCGAACATCACATGCTCCGCGCCGACCACCGAGATGAGGTACTGCAGGGCACCCAGGTTGTAGGTGATGCTGTCGTAGTAGATGTGGCGCAGGTAGTCCGTGGGCTTGCGCTTCATCTTGCGACGGCTCGGGATCTCGACTTCGTCGCCCTTCTCGAAGCGGCCGACCAGGTAGGGCAGGGTGCCGCCGCCGTGCGAGGCGATGATCTTCAGGTTGGGATACTGGTCGAAGAAGCCTTCGAAGATCATGCGTGTGATGGCCAGCGTGGTGTCGAACATGAAGCCGACCGACCAGCTCAGGTCGAACTTGGTCATGTCCATCATGTCGACGCCCGGCGGGTCGGTCGGGTGCACGAGCACGGGCAGGCCGCGCTTGTCGATCTCGGCCCAGATCGGCGCGAAGAGCGGGTCGGTCAGGCTGCGCCCGGCGATGTTGGCCAGCACCATCACGCCGACCGCACCGTTCGCGCAGGTGCGCTCCAGTTCCTCGATGGCGCGCTGCGGATATTCCCAGGGCAGCGAGGTGAACCAGCGGATGCGATCGGGGTAGGTGGTCTGTGCCTCGGCCATCGTGTCGTTCGACTCCCGGGCGGCGCGGCAGCTGATGTCTTCGTTGCCCCAGTACACGTTGGGGCAGGTGAGCGAGACCACCGACACGTCGATGCCCGCGGCGTCCATGTGCTTCACACGCAGGTCGTAGTCGAAGTGGCCGCGCTGCGGAATCACGACCGGCGTGTCGCCGCGAAAGATCTCCTGTTGGCCGTCCGGCCGCGTCTTGATGTTGTAGATGCCGCCTTCCTTCTTGAGAAGTTCGAGCCAGCGGCTGGTGAACATGTGCGTGTGGACGTCGATGACGGTCATGGTGTGTTGTCTCCGTTGTGTGAGGATTGAGCGGAACAGCTCGCTCAATGCGTGAGCAGCTGCCCCAGGAAAGATCGCAGGCGCGCGCTTTGCGGCCGGTCGAAGAAGTCGCCGGGCGGTGCGGTCTCGATGACCTGGCCCTGGTCCATGAAGATCACGCGGTCGGCGACTCGGCGCGCGAAGCCCATTTCGTGCGTGACGATCATCATCGTCATGCCTTCGCCGGCCAGGCCCTCCATGGTCTGCAGGACTTCATTCACCATTTCAGGGTCGAGCGAGGCCGTGGGCTCGTCGAAGAGCACGACCTGCGGCCGCGTGCACAGGGTGCGCGCGATCGCGACGCGCTGTTGCTGGCCGCCGGAGAGCTGCGCCGGATGCTTGTGCGCATGGTCGCGCAGCCCCACGCGTTCCAGGTAGTGCATGGCGCGCTCGTGCGCCTCCTTGCGGCCCACGCCCATGCCCCACACCGGTCCGACCGTCAGGTTCTGGAGCGCAGTCATGTGTGGGAACAGGTTGAACTGCTGGAAGACCATGCCCACGCGCCGGTTCACGGCGAGCCGAGCGGCGCGCGTGATTTCGTCGGCACCGACTTCGACGCCGCAGACGTGCAGATGCCCCTGCTGGAAGGGCTCCAACAGGTTGACCGTGCGCACCAGTGTCGACTTGCCCGACCCCGAAGGCCCGCAGATCACGATGCGTTCGCCCGACGCCACCTGCAGGTCGATGTCGCGCAGTGCGTGGTAGTCGCCGTACCACTTGTTGATGCCGGTCATCCGCACCACGGCGGCGGCATTCGTTTCAACGGAAGGCGTGTTCGTCATCGAGGATTCTTTGGGGTCAGCGCGAGGCTTCGAGCCGGCGGCTGTAGCGCGAGAGGCCCCAGCAGACGGCCAGGTAAGCCAGCGCGAGGAAGACATGGCCCGAGGTCAGGATGTTGGCATCGCCCACCCAGCCTGGCGATTTGGCACCCGTCTCCACTGCGCCAAGCAAGTCGTTGACGCCGATCACGGAAAGCAGCGTTGTCTCCTTGATCACGGCGATCATGATGTTGACCAGCGCGGGCACGACAGCGGTCACGGCCTGCGGCAGCACGATCAGGCGCAGCGCCATGAAGTCGCTCAGGCCCACCGTCGTGGCGGCTTCGATCTGGCCGCGGCCGATGGACTGCAATCCGCCGCGAAAGACTTCCGCCGCCATCGCCGCGTTGAACAGCGCGAAGGCGACGAGCGCGCGCGAGAACAGGTCGACGTTCGAACCCCGAGGAAGGAACATGGGCAGCAAGGTGGCCGCGATGAACAGCACCACGAGCAATGGCACCGACCGCATGGACTCGACGAACGCGGCGCAGAGCGAACGCACCACGGGCAGCCGGGAGCGACGGCCGAGCGCGAGCGCAAGGCCCAAGGGCAGGGCGGTGGGAAAAGTGGCCAGCGTGACGACCAGCGTGAGCAACAGGCCCCCCCAACGAGTCGGAGGCACGAAGGGCAGGATGCCGCCGCCCAGCAACAGCAGGAAGAACAGCACCGGCATCCACACGAAGCCCATCAGCACGCGCTGCAGGCTGGCGCCGTGCGCGCGGCGAACGACCCAGGTCCAGAACAAGGCGAATCCGACGAAGCAGGCCCATGCACGCCACAACTGATCCGATGGATAGTCGCCGACCAGCCAGGGCTTCCAGCGCGCGGTCACGAAGGCCCAGCAGGCGCCACGGCTGTCGGGACAGGCATCGCTGGAGGCGCCCGTCCAATGCGCGTTCACGACGGCCCAATCGAGAAAGCGCCAACTCGCCAGGACGAACGCGGCCAGCAATAGCAGCGAGACCAGGCCCATCGCTAGCCCCGGAAACCAGGCCCGCCGCCAGCGCGTGAGCGCCGGAATGCTGGCCACCGGCGCAGGCCGTGGACTGACCAGCGCCTCGCGCAAAAAGCGATTCATCTCAGTCTTCCACCACGCGATCGCGTGATCCGCGGCACATGCAACCGCACAGCCGGGTCCAGAAGCCCCGCGGAACCGGCTTTGCCGGGCCGCCGGGGCTGCCCCCGGAGAGGGGGGTGGCGGCCACACGAAGTGGGCAAGCCTGGGGGTGACCTTTGATCTCAGCGGCCATGGCGTGTCATCAGACGGCGGTTGACCAGGTTCACCACGAATGCAATTGCGAGATTGATGACCGCATAGATCACCACGACCAACGCCATGGCTTCGAGCGCCTGGCCGGTTTGGCTCAGCACCGTGCCGCCGACGATCTGCATGACGTCCGGATAGCCGATGGCCGCGGCAAGCGACGAGGCCTTGGCGAGCGTCTGGTACTGCCCGGCAGCCGGCGGCAAGGCCACGCGCAGGGCTTGTGGCAGGACGACCAGCAGGGCGGCGCGCACGCCGCTCAGGCCCACGGTGTCCGCGGCCTCCGACTGGCCGCGCGGGACCGACAGGATGCCCGCGCGAAAGATCTCGGCGAGAAAGGTGCTGTTGTAGATCGACAGGCCGAGCGTCAGCGCGATGAGTTCAGGCAACAGCGCGAAGCCGCCGCTGACGTTGAAGCCTTCGACGACCGGCACGTCCCAACCGAGGCCACCCGTGGCCGTCGTCAGCAGGTGCGGCAGGAACAGCCCGCGGTTGTTCAGCAACACGGGGCCGAGGCGAAGGCTGTCGCCCACGTCGGGCAGCAAGGCGATCGCGGAGAAGTACCAGAAGAAGATCTGCAGCAGCATCGGGATGTTGCGAAACACCTCCACGTAGAGCGTCGATGCGCCGCGGATCAGCGGGTGCGTGCTGAGCCGGCCGAACGCAATGAAGAGTGCGATGAGCGTGCTGAACACGATCGCCAGTGCGACGACCAGCAGCGTGTTGAGCGTTGCGACGACGATGGCGCTGCCATAGGTCGATGCCGGTCCGAACGGGACCAGCGACTGCGCGATCTCGAAGCCCGCCTCGGTCCGCAGGAAGCCGTAGCCGATGGACACGCCCAGCGTGTGCGCGTTCACCAGGAAATTGGCGATGCCGCGCCACGCGAGCCAGGCGATCACGGCCAGGAGCAGGGCCTGTGCGACATAGCCCGGCAGCCGTTCCATGAAAACGGCGCGAGACATCTTCGAGCGGCGAGGGGTTGTCATGCGCGAACAGGGCGCGCGGTGCGCCCTCTACCCCTTCGATCAACGAACCGGGATCGCCATCATCAGGCCACCATTGGCCACCAGCGCATTGCGGCCGCGGTCCAGGCGCAGGGCGGTCTTCGGGCCGACGTTGCGGTCCCACACGTCGCCATAGTTGCCCACGGCCTTGACGGCCTTGTAGGCCCAGTCGGCGTTGAGGCCGAGCTTGACGCCGAAGTCGCCCGTGGTGCCCAGCAGGCGCTGCACGTCGGGGCTCTGCGAGTTGCGTTGCTCGTCGACGTTGGCCTGCGTGATGCCGAGTTCCTCGGCCGCCACCAGGGCGTTCAAGGTGAAGCGCACGACGGCTTCCCAGCGCGGTTGCCCTTGCGCCACGATCGGGCCGATGGGTTCGTTGGAAACCGTCTCGGCCAGCACCTTGAACTCGTCGCGGTTCGGCAGCTTGGCCAGGCGCGCGGCCAGGCCCGAGCGGTCGTTGATGGCCGCGTCGCAGCGCTTGCCGACGAAGGCGTCCCAGGCCTGCTCCTGCGAAGCGAAGGTCACGATCTTGTACTTGAGCTTGTGCGCACGAAAGTAGTCGGCCACGATGAGCTCCGACGTGCTGCCCTGCGCGGTGCAGATGGTGGCGTTGTTCAGGTCGGCGATCTTGGTGGCCTTCGACTTGGTGGTGACGGCGAAGCCCTGGCCGTCGAAGAACATCACCTTCGGGAACTTGAGGCCGCTCACGTCACGGCTTTGCGTCCAGGTGAAGCGGTGCGTGAGCACGTCGACCGCGCCGGTCGGCAGGCCGGCGAAGGCGGTCTTGAGATCCATCGGCACGAGCTGGATCTTTGTCTCGTCGCCGAGCGTCGAGGCGGCGATGGCCTTGCACAGGTCGACGTCGAAGCCTTCGCGCTTCCCGGCGTTGTCCTCGGCCGAGAAGCCCGGAGCGGCCAGCGTGACGCCGCACTTGAGTACGCCATGCGCCTTGACATCGTCGAGCACGTCGGCCTGTGCGGCGCTGGTCAATGCCGCGAGGGCGGCGAGTCCGAGCAAGGTGTGGCGTGCGGTCGACAGGGTCCGTGGGGTGCGCATGTTGTCTCTGGCTTTTCAGGTTGGTTGGATCGCGGTGCAGCGTATCACCGGAGGTCCGTGGCGCAGACCCACAGAAACCCTGTCCGGCTGCGCGCGCCTCGACCGGTCACGCGCCTTCGCCAACTATGCCGCCCGTCGCGTCGGCAACCGCGGCCACGCTGTCGCGAAGCCATGCGTGCCCGGCGTCGTGGTCGTTGCGCCGATGCCAGACAGCGCGTGTGGTCGACCGGCCGGCACGGTACGGCGGCTGGCGCAACAGCAGTTCGCTGCCGCCTCGCGTGAGCGCCTGCGCCAGCGAGGCCGGCACGATCGACAGCATGTCGCTTGCGCGCAGCAGCGCAGGAATGGCCAGCGAATGCGGCACGGTCACGCGCAGTCGCGGCGGCTGCCCGGTGTCCTGCAGCGCTTCTTCGAGCGCGTGCCGGTCGAACATCTCCGACTGGCGCGCAAGGCCCCGCTCGAGGATGAAGCCGTCGACCGCGCCTTCTTCCTGGCCGCCGACCGAGATGGTCACCAGCGGATAGCGCGCCAGGTCTTTCACCTGCAGCTTGCGGCGCGAGGCGGGATGACCCTTGCGCATCAGGATGACTTCGCCCTGTGACATGAGCGTGCGTGTGTTCAGTCGCGCCGGCACCTGCGAGAAGATGCCGATCGCCAGGTCGATGCGTCCGAGATCGATCTGCTCGGCCAGGTCCAGGCGCGTGGAGGGCCGGATCACCAGGTCCACGCCCGGCGCTGCCTTCTGCAACTCGCGCGAGAGCGGCGCGACGATGACTGCGGTGACATGGTCGTTCGCCGCGATCACGAAGCGTCGTGAAGACTGCGCCGGCGAGAACGGCTCCACGCCCAGCGTGGCCTCGATGCGGCGCAGCGCATCGCGCAGCACGGGCGCCATCGCCAGCGCGCGGCCTGTAGGCGCCATGCCCTTGCCGGTACGCAGGAACAGTTCGTCGCCGACCAGTTCGCGCAGTCGCGTGAGTGCATGGCTCACGGCCGACTGGCTCAGGTTCAGTCGTCGCCCCGCGAGCACGAGGTTGCGGTCTTCGTAGACCGCATCGAACACTTTCAGGAGGTTGAGATCCATGCGGCCGATGCTCATTGGGCGTCTCCGTGAGTTGAACCGGATGCATTGTCCTCTTGCAAAGACATCAGTTCCATTCAACTCGACGGACGCCGATCATTCGATGCATCCACACACACGCCACCGGCGTCAATGAAGCAAAGGCAAGCATGGACTCCTCACGACTTTCCCGCCGCGCGTTCACGCGCCTGGCCTTGAGTGTTCCGTTCGCAAGCGGTCTGCCGCCCGCGCTGGCGCAAGGCGGGGCCACTGGCAAGCTGCTGGTCGGCTATCCCGCCGGGGGCACGCTCGACACCACCGCGCGCCAGTTGGCCGAAGCCTGGCGCAAGCAGGGACGCTCCTACATCGTCGACAACCGCGTGGGCGCGGCCGGCCGTGTCGCGAGCAGTCAGCTCAAGCGCGAGCGTCCCGATGCGAGCACGCTGCTGTGCACGCAGACCTCCGCGCTGACGATTTATCCGCATGTCTATGCGCGTCTGATGTACGACCCGGTGAATGACTTCGTTCCCATCTCGCCGCTGGTGACCGCGACCTGCGCCCTCGCGGTGAGCGGCGCGGTGCCGGCTTCAGTCAGGAACCTGCAGGACTATGTGGCGTGGGTGCGCCGCTCGCCCGGCAGCGCTACCTATGCATCGCCGGCAGCCGGCTCCATGGCTCACTTCCTGGGCTATCAACTCTCGGAAGCGGCCGGCCTGAAACTGCAGCACATCGGCTATCGCGGCTCAGCGCCCGCGATGCAGGACCTGGTGGGCGCCCAGATCCCGGCGTACCTGGGATTCGTGGCGGACTTCCTTCCGTACATGCAGCAGGGAAGGATCCGGATCATCGGCGTCACGAGCGAGAAGCGATCCCGCTTCATGCCCGGCGTACCCACTTTCATCGAGCAGGGGTTCGCTGGAATCCGGGGCGCCGAGACCTACGGCGTCTTCGCGCCACCCGGAACGCCCGAAGCGACCGTGCAGGCTCTCCATGAATCCATCGTGGCCGCCAGCAAGGACGCAGCCCTGATCGCGGCCTTCGAGCAGGTCGGCCTCGAGCCCGGCACGCTGGCGCCGCGCGAATACGCCGGATTGATCCGCCGCGACCGGGAATCCTGGGGGCCGGTGGTTCGCGCCTCCGGTTTTCGTTCAGAGGAATGACCAGGAGACCCATGATGAAAGACGAGTCGAACACAGACCGCACAGCGCTGATCGAGCGCAGCATCCCCTTTCTCGAAGAGGTGCAGGACATGACGGCCGGCACCGAGACGGAGCGTTGGCTGAACCGGAAGTACGGACCGGACAGCGAGCTGTACCGGACACTCGCGCGCCTGGTGAAGCAAGGCGTCCACGACGGCTGGGCCGCGAACGCCGAACTCGACGGCCCCATCTATCGCCGCAGTCGCATCGCGGAACCGTCGGAGCGCACGCGCTACTTCAGCATCACGGCGGTTTACATGGACAGCACTGGCAACACCCAGGGCAATGCCGACGACAGCTATCGCGGCCAGTACCATGCGCATCCCTATGGGGAGTTCAACATGGTCGTGCCCCTGGATGCCGGCGCCGCACTCAACGGACCCAACGGCTGGTGCGAAGCCGGCTGGACCGCGCCCGCGCCCGGAAGCCATCACTATCCGGAAGCGAAGGGGGGCGCCGTCATCGCGTTGTTCTTCCTTCCGGCAGGGCGGATCGCCTACCATCCTTCGCCCCAGGACTGAGGAGACAGCGTGAAGCAGCAGCAATTCGCATTGCCGCAGACGGACACGAGTCGTTGCGTGGACGACGTTCTTCGGTCGCGCAGATCGGTGCGCGCCTATCGCCCGGACCCGTTGCCGCGAGATGCGGTACTGGACATCCTGCAGGTGGCGACCACCGCGCCGAGCAACTCCAACACGCAGCCCTGGAATGTCCATGTGCTGGCGGGAGCGCCGCTGAGGGCATTGAGCGTCGACCTCGTGACGGCCTTTCGACGAGGCGACTTTCCGCGGCCATCGCATTTCCCCGACCCGCTGCCGGGCGCGTGCTGCACCCACCAGGCTGACTTTGCCGTGCGCTACTACGGCGCGCTGGGCATCGACCGGCAAGATGCCGCCGCCCGCGCGGCCCAGACCGAACGCAACTACAGCTTCTTCGGCGCGCCCGTGGGGCTGATCTTCAGCATCGACGCGCGCCTGAACGCCCATAGCTGGCTGGACCTCGGCCTGTACATCCAGAGCGTGATGATCGTGGCGAAGTCGAGAGGCATCGACACCTGCCCGCAGGTTTCCTTTGCGCCATTCCATGCAGTCATCGCGCGGCACCTGCGAATGCGGCCGGACGAACTCACCGTCTGCGGCATGGCCATGGGATACGGCGACAAGGACGCGAACGTGAACCGGATGGAAATGCCGCGGCAACGGGTCGAGGCGTTCGTGCGGCATGCGGGATTCGACGCGCCGGCCGAATCCATCGAGATCAAGTAGAGGGCTTCGCGCCCCGGAGCACCGCGATCATCTCAGCCACGATCGACGCGGCGATCTCGGCCGGGCCGATGGCACCGATTGCCAGTCCTGCAGGCCCATGGATCCTTTGCGCGACTACGGGCGAGACGCCCGCTTCAGCGAGGCGCACCAGGCGCGCGGCGTGCGACTTCCTGCTCCCGAGCGCGCCCACGTAGAACGCGTTGCTTCCAAGGGCCTCGATGATGGCCGGGTCGTCGATCTCGGGCGCGTGCGCCAGCATCACCACGGCGCACCGGGCATCGAGCTGCGCTTCGCGCAAGGAGACCGCGACGTCACCGACCCGCAAACTTGCGCCGGTGAAATCGAATGCCTTTGCCGCCGCCTCTCTCGAGTCGACGATCGTCACTTCGAAGCCGATCAACTGCGCCGCAGCGAGCAACGCGCGCGCCGTACGCACGGCGCCCACCACGTAGAGTCGAAGCGGGGCGTTGAACACCTGAAACAGCACGTCGTCGCCGTCGATTTCGCTCATGGCCGTATCGTCCGCCGCTGCACGCCGAACAGCCTCGGCCGCCCATGGGTCTGCGCCCGGATCGTCGACCGGGATCAGGGACCGACGACCGTCCGACAGCCGGGTGCACAACACGACGCTTCGCCGGCTCTTCAGTGCATCGATCGACTTGCGCAGGACTTCGACCTGGCCCCCGGGCCCGCCGCGCAGGGGTTCGAAGCGAATTTGCATGTCGCCTCCGCACGCCATTCCGGCGGTCGAGGCTGTGGCGTCGTCGATCGCGACGCTGATCGTCTTGTCGGCTCCGCCTGCGAGCGCTTCGACGGCAGCCGAAGCGATCTGCGCGTCGACGCCAGGGCCGAATAGCGTGCCGACGGTCGTCCCATCACGACGGACAGCCATCTGGGCTCCCGCACGTCTGGGCGCGGTCGACCAGGCCTTCACGATGGTGGCAAGGGCGACCTCGTCACCGGCGTCTTTCCATTGGAGGGCCTGGGTCAGAATCGAAGTCGCCGAAGCGCTTGCCTGTTCACTGGACGGGCGCGTCATGTTCACTCCTGTTCGAGGAACGACGAGGGTGTCGTTCCTTGCCACATTGTGGCGCCGGATGTCTGCACGGTTGGCCGCGCCGACTATCAACGCCACCTGGACTTGCGCTCACGCATCGACGCCGAAGTCCAGCAGCACCTTGCAGCTGTAGCGCGGATTGCGCTCCGCAATGTCGAAGGCGCCCGCGACGTCGCGGAAGTCGACCTTGTGGCTGATGATGCGGCCGGGATCGACCAGCCCGCGCGTGATCCAGTCGATCACCGTCGGGAACATCGCGCAGTTCAGGCGCGAGGCGTAGAGCGTCAGCTCCTTTTTCGTCAGCTCCTGCTGTGGGATCGCGGAAGGCGTCGACGAGAAGCCGAGCACGCCGATACGCCCCGCCGGCGCGGCGATGCGAATTGCCTCTTCGATGATCGACGGATGGCAAACGGCGTCATAGATCAGGGTCGGGCCGCCTTCGACGCCGCGCTTGACCAGCGCTTCGGGCAAGGATTCTCGTGTGGTGTTGATGATCTCGTCTTCCGCCGCGCCGCATTGCAGCGCCAAGGCCAGGCGCTCGTCGAAGTGATCGGTGATGAAGGCGCGAATGCCGTAGACCCGCTTGAGCACCTGCATCAGGTTGAGGCCGACCGGCCCGGCGCCATAGATCAGCGCGACATCGCTCGGGAAAACGCCAGTGCGGCTGGTGACGTTCGCCGCCACCGCGAAGGGTTCGATCACTGATGCGCTGGCATCGGCCAGGCCCTTCGGCACCACATAGGCATTCTTTTCCGGCGCGCAGGCGTACTGGCTGAAGCCACCGTCGCGATGCACGCCGATCACCTGCAGGCGGCTGCACACGTTCTGCCGCCCGATGAGGCATGCATGGCACTGGCCGCAGCTGATCACGGGATCGACCACCACCGTCTCGCCGATGCGCGACGCGCTCACGCCCGCGCCGACCGATTCGATGCGGCCGACGAACTCGTGGCCGATGATTCGCGGATACGAGACGAACGGATTCTGTCCGTGGAAGATGTGCATGTCGGAGCCGCAGATGCCCGCGAAGCGCACGCGCACGCGCACCTCGCCGGCCGCGGGCTCGGGCATGGGCCGTTCGACGACGGCCATGCTGTTGGGTTGATCGACGACGACGCTGAGCATGATGGATTCCTTGTGTTTCGTACGCTGTTGGGAAGGCCCGGAGCGGGCGGCTACCAGTTCCACATCGAGCCGTCACGCAGCCGTGCGACCGGCAGGTAGGCCCGCTCGTAGGGATACTTCGCCGCAAGCTCTTCGTCGATGTCGACGCCGAGGCCCGGTACCTCGTCCATGACCAGGTAGCCGTCTTCGTAGCGGTAGTTGTGCGGGAACACCTCGTCGGTCAGCGGGCTGTGCGGCATCAGTTCCTGGATGCCGAAGTTGGGCACCCACAAGCCGAAGTTCACGGCCGCCGCCATGCACACCGGCGACAGGTCCGTCGCGCCGTGGAAGCCGGTGCGCACCTGGTACATGGCCGCGAAGTCGGCGATGCGGCGCACATGCGTGATGCCGCCGGCGTGCGTGATGGTCGAACGGATGTAATCGATCAACTGCTCGCTGATGAGGTCCTTGCAGTCCCAGATCGAGTTGAAGACCTCGCCGATCGCCAACGGCGTCGTGGTGTGCTGGCGGATCAGGCGAAAGGCCTCCTGGTTCTCGGCCGGCGTCGCGTCCTCGATCCAGAACAGGCTGTACGGTTCGAGTTCCTTGCCGAGGCGGCCGGCCTCGATCGGCGTGAGGCGATGGTGCGCATCGTGCAGCAGGTGTGTGTCGAATCCGATCGCTTCGCGCACCTTGCGGAACAGTTCGGGCGTGTGGCGAAGGTAGAGCGAGGTGTCCCAGGGTTCTTCGGGCGGGAGACCTTTTTCGGCGGGCTCGTAGAAGCCCTTGGTCTTGCCGACGCCGTAGGTCTTTTCAAGCCCGGGCACGCCGGACTGCACGCGGATGGCCTTGAAGCCTTCCTCCTTGTGCTTTTGCACTTCCTCGATGGCCTCGGCATGGTCGCGACCGTTGGCGTGGCCGTACACCATGAGGCCGTCGCGACTCTTGCCGCCGAGCAACTGGTAGACCGGCATCCCGGCCAGTTTTCCCTTGATGTCCCAGAGGGCCATGTCGATGGCCGCGATGGCGGTCATGGTCACGGGGCCGCGCCGCCAGTAGGCACCTCGGTAGAGGTACTGCCAGATGTCCTCGATGTTGCGCGGATCGCGCCCGATCAGGCAGGGGAACACGTGTTCGTCGAGGTAGGCCTTGACAGCGAGCTCACGGCCATTGAGCGTGGCGTCCCCGAGTCCGACAACCCCGTCGTCGGTGACGATCTTCACGGTGACGAAGTTACGGCCCGGGCAGGTGACGATGGTCTGGATGCGTTCGATCTTCAATTCAATCTCCAGGAGGAATGAGCGGTAGGGGCGAGATGCCGTTCGCAGGGCAGTTGATGGCCTTCGGCTACAGGAAGCCGATTGAGAACCAGGGCACGAAGACCAGTAGAAGCAGGGCGACGAAGAGCGCCGCCATGTGGGGCCACACGCGCGGCATGGCGACGTCGGGCGACACGCGTCCGATGGCGCAGGCGGCGTAGAAGCCGACGCCGAAGGGCGGTGCGAAGAGTCCGAGTCCCATCGCGAAGATGACGACCATCGCGTAGTGCACCTCGTTGACGCCGACCAGCTTTGCGATCGGGAACAGCAGGGGCCCGAACAGCACGATGGCCGGAATACCTTCGAGCAGGCTGCCGAGCACCACGAAGGCCAGTGCCGAGACCAGCAGGAAACCCATCTTGCCGCCCGGGACGGCGGTCATGATCTTCACGAGGTCTTGCGCAAAGCCCGACTGCGTCAGCGCCCAGGCCATCGCGGTGGCGCATCCGACGATGAGCAGGATCGCACCCGACAACGAGGCCGTGTCGAGCAGCATTGGATAGATGCGGCGCCAGTCGAACTGCCGGTAGATGAACAGGCCCGCCAGCACGGTATAGAAGATGCCGATGGTCGAGACCTCGGTGGCCGTTGCGACGCCCTCGACCACGGCGGTGCGGATGATCACCGGCAACGCGAGCGCGGGCAGTGCCACCAGCAGGAGCTTGCCGATCTGCCGGCGCGATGCCTTGGTGACGCCGGACATGTCTTCGCGTCGCGTCTGCCACCAGACCACGATCGCCATCAGCACGAGGCCGACCACCGCCGGCATCAGGCCACCGACGAAGAGCGAGGTGATCGAAACCCCGGTCACCGATCCGACGGTGATCAGCACAATGCTTGGCGGGATGGTCTCCGACATGGCGCCGGAAGCCGAGAGCAGGCCGATGAGGTCGCCGTCCTTGCTGCCGCGCTTCTTCATCTCGGGGAACAGGGCAGGGGCCACGGCCGCCATGTCGGCAGCCTTGGCACCCGAGATGCCCGAGACGATGTACATCGCACCCAGCAGCACGTACTGCAGGCCGCCCCGCACATGGCCGATCAGGCTGACCAGGAAATTGATCATGGCGCGTGCCAGGCCGGTCATCTCGATCAGCGAACCGAGGAACACGAACAGCGGCACCGCCAGCAGGATCAGGTGCGACATGCCTTCCTGCATGCGGTTGGGCATCAGCGACATCGGTGTCGAAGTCGAGAAAGTCAAGTAGCACATCGTCGCCAGTCCGAAGGCGAAGGCGATCGGCACGCCGATCACGATGCATCCGACCAGCATCAGCAGGAAGAAGATGATCAGGTTGATGTTGCCGAGCGTCGCGAGCACCGGCGACAGCAACCACAGGGCTCCGCCGAAGATCGCCACGGTGCCTGCACACACTGCGATCTGCTTCCAGGTCGCGTGCTCGACCAGCCGCGCGACGGCGGTCACGAGCATCAGGAAAGCGCCCGCGCACACCGCACCCGCACGCCATCCTTCGCTCAGGCCCAGCACGGGCGTCGAGACCTCCATCTCCTCGTGCCAGTGTTCCCAGGCCGGCCCGGCGAGCATCAGCAGGAAGCCGACCACCAGGCACATGCCGAATGCATCGACCCATGCGCGCTTGTTGGCGGGCAGGTCCTTGATGAAGGTTGTCAGGTGCATGTGCGCGGCGCGACGCAGCGCGATGCACGAGCCGAGCATTGCCAGCCAAAGGAAGAGGATGCTGGCGAGTTCATCGGTCCAGGTGAGCGGCTCGTGCAGCGCATAGCGCGCGAACGCGCCGCCGCCGAGGATCAGTATCTCGGCCACCACGATGGCGGCGGCCGGCACTTCGGTCACCCACGCCAGCACGCGGTCGAACCAGTTCGACGTGGCGGCCGGGACGATGTCGAGCGGATCGACGGTGGACTGCATGGCGCGCTCCTGAACGGTCTTGGTGCTTGCAGACGTCAGACGAGCTTGCCCGAGTACTTCTCGAGCTTCGCCCAGGCCTCGTCGCCGTACTTTCCCTTCCACTCGGTATAGAAGCCCGAGGTCTTGAGCATGTCGCGGAAGGGCGCCGAGTCGGGCTTGTTGAAGGTCACGCCCAGCTTGGTCAGTTGGGCCTGCGCATCGGCGTTGAGCTTGGCGATGTCCTCGCGCTGCTTCAGGGCTGCGGCGTTGAGGTTCTTCGACAGGGACTCCTGCACCTCCTTCGGCAAGGCCTGCAGCTTCTTCGCGTTGCCGAAGATGAAGTGGCCGTCCCAGGTGTGCGCCGTCAGCGCGCAGTATTTCTGCACTTCGTAGAGCTTGGCGCTCTGGATCAGGGCGAGCGGGTTTTCCTGGCCGTCGACCACCTTGGTCTGTAGCGAAGAGTAGAGCTCGCCGAACGGAATCGCCGTGGGCGATGCGCCCAGCGCCTTGAACATCGAGATCCAGATCGGGATGCCCGGCACGCGGATCTTGAATCCCTTCAGGTCCGCCGGCGTGGCGATGGCCTTGGTGGCCGACGTGATGTTGCGATAGCCGTTGTCTAGGCACTTGTCATAGGCATACAGGTTGACCTTGGCCAGCGCGGCCCGGACGTAGGCACCCAGGTCGCCGTCCATCGCGGCCCACACGACGTCATAGTCCTTGAAGGCGAAGGCGACGCCGTTGATGCCGGCCGTCGGCACGAGCGTCTGAAGATTGGTGCCGGCGGTGGACATGATGTCGATGGCCCCGGCGCGCACCTGCGAGATCATGTCCGGCTCGCTGCCGAGCTGGCTGGTCGGATAGACCTGCAGGTCGACCTTGCCGCCCGTGTCCTTGCGGATCGCCTCGGCCGCTTCCTTGATGCGCAAGGTGCCCGGATGGTCCGCCGGAAACGCGGTGCCGTACTTGAGCTTGATCTCGCTTTGTGCGAAGGCGAATCGCGTGGGCAGTGCGACGGCCATGCCGGCAGCGGCGATGGTGGTGCCGAATTGGCGGCGGGTAGGCGCGAAGGTCATTGAAAGGTCTCCGTTGGTTTGTCGAGTGATCGGTCGGGTGCGAGATTCAGGTGCGGATGCGGATGCGGATGCGGGTGTCGATGCCGGTCAGCCAGCGAGCAGCGCCGCCATGCCGCCTTGGCGAAGCGTCGACAGATGCCGTGCCAAGCGGGCGGCCAAGGCAGGCGGCCAGGGTTCATGGCCGAAGACTGCTTCGTGCCCGAGCGCGGCATGGATGGCATCGTTGTCGCTGGCGGCTGAACGCAGGCGTGAGGCCAGCGCTTCGGCGCCGGGGTCGCTGATCGTCAGGGGTGCGCCCCTGTCGCTGCGGCCTCGCGCGAGGTAGTGAAGCCAACCGGCGAGGGCGCGCTCCAGCATCGGGCGCTCCACGCCGGCGGCGCCGCTTTCGCGCAGCGCGGGCAGCCAGCGCACTGGCACCTTCTGCGTGCCGTCCATGGCGATCTGCTGGGTGCGATGGGCGAGCGAGGGATTCTCGAACCGGCGCAGGAGTTCATGGCAATAGGCCAGCACGTCGTAGCCGGCGGGCGCGACGACGGTGGCGCGAAGGTCCTCCAGCATCAGGCGCCGCGCGAAGCCACCGACCAGTGGATCAGCCATGGCGTCGGACACGCTGTCCAGTCCGCGAAGCTGGCCGGCATAGGCGATGGCCGAATGCGTGCCGTTCAGCAGACGAAGCTTCATCGCCTGGTAGGGACGGACGTCGTCGGTCAACAGGGCGCCAGCATCTTCCCAGGCTGGGCGGGGCCCGGCAAAGCGGTCTTCGATCACCCATTGCGTGAAGGGCTCGCAGACGATCGCGGCTTCGTCGCGCAGGCCGAGCCGGGCAGATGCCCAGGCGAGCGAGTCCGCCGTCGCCGCGGGCACTATGCGGTCAACCATGCTGTTGGGGCAACCCATCTGCGTCTGGATGCGACGTGCAAGCGGTACATCGAACTGCTCGGCGTACTGCGTCAGCAATTTGCGCAGCGTGTCGCCGTTGCCGGCCATGTTGTCGCAGCACACGAGGGTCAGCGGCGCATCGGCAGGGCGGCGGCGAATCCCGGCAGCCAGCACGCCCAGGGTGGTGCGGGGCGCTTCAGGATTCGCAATATCGTGGCGGACGGCGGGGTCGTCCAGATCGAGGTCGGCGCTGCCCGGGTGCTGGCTGTAGCCCTTCTCGGTGACGGTGGTGCTGACGATGCTCGTCGCCGGGTCGGCGAGGGCGCCGATCACCTTGTCCAGTTGCCGTGGCGCAAACAGGGCCGCGCGCAACACGCCGACCACCCGGGTCCGAGCCTCGTCACCATGGCGCTCCGTCACCGAATAGAGATGGTCCTGCGCCGCCAGCGTGTCGGCGACGCCGGAATCGCGCAGGCTGACGCCGACGATGCCCCAGCGGCGGTCTCCCTGGGCGACAACCGATTCGGTGTAAACGGCTTGGTGGGCGCGGTGAAAGGCACCCAGACCCAGATGCACGATGCCAGTGGCGAGTTGCGATCGGTCGTAGGCAGGCAACGCCGAACGTCCCTCGATTTGAAGCAGCGTGTGTTGCGACAACCGCTTTTCGATCGAACTGGATGGGAGGGACATGGACAACGGGTCTCCGTGATTCACCACAGTACCATGGTAGTAAGCGGCGTTCGGCAAGTTTAAGGAAGCAAACAACCCTTAAAAGAGCGGGGAAACCCTGATGATTAGGAATTCGTCTGTGCTCTACCATGGCACCATCGATTTTGCCTGACAGCCAAGACATGCCTCGTCCCCCCGCCAACGATCCGCTCAAGACCGACACGCTGCGAGCCGAAGGGCCGCTGGTCGCCGCGCTCAACGGCTTCAGGCTCGATCCTGAGCGGTCCTATACCGCGCAGGTCCATGACCAACTGCGCGACGCCATCGTTCGTGGCGCCTTGCCCCCACGGACGGCGCTGTCCGAGGCCACGATCTCGAAGCTGATCGATGTCAGCCGCACGCCGGTGCGCGAGGCGCTCGCCCAGCTCGCCGAAGAACAGATGGTCCTGATCTACCGCCAGGTGGGCACGATCGTGGCGCCTGTGCGTATGTCGCTCCTCGAGGAAGGCCGATTCGTGCGCAGCACGCTCGAATGCGCCAACCACGTGCAGCTTGCCCAGAGCATCACGCCGGAGCAGCTCAAGGAGTTCGGGCAGATCGTGGCGCGCCAGCGCAGTGCGGTCGACGGCGGCGAGATCGACCGCTTTTCGGAACTGGACGAGCTGATGCACCGCCGGCTCTTCGAGTTTGCAGGCCGCGAGCACATCTGGACCATGCTCGAACCGATCAAGCGGCAATTCGACCGCGTGCGCTGGCTGCTGCTCGGCCATGTTGCCGGGCATGCCGAGCGTGCCTTGCAGGAGCATGAACAGATGCTGGCGCAGATGGCATCACGCGACGTGGCGGGCCTGGGGGCCAGCGTCGCCTCGCACATCAATCACATCACCGAGCATCTCGCGGCCTTGCGCAAGCAGGCACCGGAGGCCTATTTCGTCGACTGATCGCCTGGATTCACTCCGCACGCGATGCAGGCGGGCCTGCCGCCCTTGAAAGCCGTAGAGTTCGGCCCGGTTGTCGACGCGTGATGCGTTCTCACTTGGACGGCGCCGAACTCGCCAGGTTGCGTTGGCTCCAGGCCGCCAGCCGCGTGGCGTGGGCTGCATTGACGGCACCGGTCGGAATCTCGCCTTTCTGCAGCGTCGCGAGTTGAGCTACGGTCTCCATGGCCTGGTGCTCCGTGGCCGGCTCGGTCAGGCCGCCGATGTGCGGAGTCGCGAGCACGCGCGGGTGCACGGCCAACGAAGGCGTCGGCATCTGGTCGGGCGCACGGCCTACGTCGAGGGCGCATCCGGCGAGGTGGCCGGATTCCAGCGCGTGGAGAAGCGCGGCTTCGTCGATCAGTTCCCCGCGCGAGGCGTTGATGAAGAACGCGCCGCGTCGCATGGCCGCGAAGGCAGCTGCGTCCATGAGGTTCTCCGTCTGTGCGTTGGCCGGAGCCAGGCAAACGACAAAGTCCGATGCGGCCAGCAGGGATTGCAGTGGGACCTGCTCCAGGCCGTCCTTTCGCTCGATGATCTCGGGTGTTGCCACCAGCACGCGCATGCCAAGTGCCACGGCCAAACGGCAAAGGTATTGCGCGATCTGACCGTAGCCGATCACCCCCAAGGCCGAGCCGCGCAATTCGCGGCCCATGAAGGGTGCCAGCGGTTCGCCGCGGTGATAGGCATCGGCATAGCGGCTGATGCCGCGTCCCAGATCGATCATGGCCGCGACGATCCATTCCGCCACGGCCGGCACGTAGCCGGCGCTGGCCTGCGTCACGAGTACCCCGTGCGCGTTGGCTGCGGCGACATCGATCGTGCGGATGTCCACCGCGCAGCGCAGGAACGCGGCCAGGCCGGGGAGATCCCTGAACACGGCTTCGGGCGCCGGGGTCTGCCGATACGCGATGATCGCCTCGCAACCTTGCGCCGCGGCGATGAGTTCCGTCGTCGACAACTCGCGGACGTGAGGATTGAAGCGCACCTCGGCGATGGCCGACAACGCCTTGATGGCCCGGTCGCCGAAATACGGGTCCAGCTTGTCGGCCGGATGGCTGACGAAGACGGTGGTCATGTCGTCGTTTTCTCGGCCTTGGCCCTGCTCGCGGAAGCGCGTCGCGCCGTGGACCCTGAAGGCGGGGGCGCGACCGACTCGCGCTCTGCGAGTTGCGTCGGCGCGAAGACGAGCGTGCGCTCGTCATCGCTGTCGTCAGGGCTCCCTCGCATGACGCGTTGCACCATCGCGCGCGCCATCTGGCGCACGGGCAGTTCGACCGTGGTCAGCATCGGATTGGACAGCGTCGACAGAAAGTGGCCATCGATGCCGACGACCGAGACGTCTGCCGGCACGGCCAGGCCCGCTTCGCGCAAGCCGGCCATAAGGCCGAGCGCCATCAGGTCGTTGAGCGCAACGATGCCGGTCGGCCTGCGCGGCGAACCCGCGATCTGCAGGGCCGTGGCGCGGCCGACCTCGGCGATCACGGCGTCGCCGTATTCGTCGAGGGGGCCGCCATCGATCACTTGCGCATGGCGCTGGAGGCCAGCCGCTCCGGTTGCAGCCTGGAAGCCGTCGATCTTGGCGCTGCGGCTCATCGTCATGCCGGCGACGGTGACGAACGCAAGTTGCCGATGGCCCTTGTCGATGAGGTGTTGAGTTGCCATTCGTGCCGCCTCGAAGTTGTCGGGCATGACGTGGTCGACGTTCGAGCGCTTGCCGGGCGTGGCGCCCCGGTCGTAGCTCACGACCGTCATGCCGCTCTTGACGGCCAACTCGAAGTGCCGCTCGTCGGCGAGCGAGGAAATCACGATGACGCGCCGAACGCCGTGCGACATGAGATCCTCGAAAAAGGCACTCTCCTTCTCGCGGTCGCGATAGGTGCTGCCGATCAGCAGGCGGTAGCCGAACTGCTCCTGCGCCACGTTCTCGATCTCGCGGGCGATGAATCCGTACATGGGATTGGTCATCGACGGTACGAGCAGGCCGATGAGCGGCGTCTGCCCCGTCTTGAGTTGCTGCGCGAGCTTGTTGGGCCGGAATCCGAGCGTCTCGATGGCAAATTCGACGCGCGAGAGCGTTTCCGCGCGCATCCGGTCGGCGCGCCCGTTGAGCACATTCGACACGGTGCTCACCGAAACGCCAGCGTGTCTGGCAACGTCCTGGATGGTGGTCATCCGCTACTTCCTGGTATCGATCAGAGTCCCAGTCGACTGGGCAACCACAAGGAAAATGAAGGCACGAGCACCAGCAACACCAGGGTCACCAGCAGCACGGCGAGGTACTTCATCATAGGTCGCGCGACATCCTTGACCTGCGTTCCGGTGAGGGCGCAGGTGGCGAAAAGCCCGAGGCCGATTGGCGGCGCGAACAGGCCCAGGCCCATTGCGATCACCATGACCGTCCCGAAGTGCAGCGGGCTGATGCCGAGCTGCTGCGCGATGGGTGTGAGCAGCGGACCGAAGATGATCAGCGCCGGTGCGCCTTCGAGCACGGCGCCGAAGACGATCATCATCAGGACCGACAGCAGGATGAACATCACGCTGCCGTACTGGTGCGCGAAGGCGATCATCGAGCCGGACACGAGTTGCGGGATCTGCTCGATGGTCAGCGCGAAGGAAAGGCTGGACGCCGCCGCGACGATGAACAGGATGCTGCCCGCCATCGATGCCGACTTGACGAAGAGCCGCGCCAGTGCCTTCACGCTCAATTCGCGGAACGCGAGGCTGCCCACGACGAGCGCGTAGATCACGGCGAAGGCCGACACTTCCGTGGAAGTGGCAACGCCGGAGGTCACGCCCTTGCCGATCATCCCCACCATGACCACCGCTACCAGCGCGCCACCGAGCAGCTTCAGGAGCGGCGTGCGCGATGCGAAGGCTTCGTCCGGATTGATTTTCCGGCCGAAGATGACGGCCAGCACGGCCAGCGCCAACGCCATCACCGCCGCCGGCACGAGTCCCGCCATGAACAGGCCAGCGATCGATATGTTCGCGACGAAGCCCATGATGATCATGTTGATGCACGGTGGGATTGTCTCGGCCATGATGGCGGTCGACGCCAACAGACCTGCGGCCTCGTTCGGATCCTGTCGCGTGCGCCGCACCGCGGGCATCACGATCCCGCCCACCGCGGCGATGTCGGCCAGCTTGGACCCCGACACGCCCGAGAAGAAGGCGGTCGCCGTGATGGTGATGAGGCCCAGGCCGCCAGGCACGCGCCCGAAGATCCGCAGCAGCAGTTCGATCAGGCGCGACGACATGCCGTTGGATTCCATCAGCAGGCCCGCCAGCACGAAGAAGGGAATGGCGAGCAGCACGAAGTGATCGCTGCCCGCCATCACCTGCTGTGCATACACCAGCATGGGCAATGACGGATCGGACAGAAAGTAGAGCAGTGACGAAAAGGCCAGCACGAAGCCGATGGGCACGCCCAACGCCAGGCTGGCGACGAACCCCGCCGCCAGCAGCACGCCGTGAGGAATGCTGTGCGCAGGCATCAGCGCGTTCCAGCCGAACACGCCGGCCAGCAGCACCACGCTTGCGGTCAAGGTGCCGACAACGACACGCGCCGGGCCGTTGACCGCGTTGGCCACGCCGAACAAGGTCATGAACAAGCTGCCGGCCACGACGGGGTAGACGTACAGCCATTGCGGCAGGCCGAGCGACGTGGTCTGGCTGTACGAGTCGATGAGCAGCAGGATCGATGTCAGGAGAAGGCTGGCGGACACGCCGGCGATGATCCAGTGCGCCGTCTGGATCAACCCGGGCTGCCAGCGCTCGGGCAGCATCTGTCGGAAGAGGTCGACGCCGACATGCTGGCTGCGCGCAAGCACCGTCGCGGCGCCGAAGAACACCAGGACGATCATCAGCGCCCGCGCGACCTCCTCGGCCCAGTCGACCGGATCGTGCAGGACGTAACGATAGATCACCGACAGGAACACCACCATCACGTCCACCGCCAGCACAAGGCCGGACAGATACTCGATGTAGCGGGTCAGCAGGGCGAGCAAACGGCCGGGGTGTGTGTCGTGGCGAAAGCCCCAGCCCGGCAGTGCTGCCGGATGGGGCAGGGCGGCGGAAAGGTCTGCGGACATCGAAGGATTCCCGATTCGGCGTCCCCATCAGGTCTTGTTGTTGGCGATGGCCGCGAACAGCGGCGCCGTGCTGGGGTATTGCCTGGCGAAGTCCGCCCAAAGCTTGGTTTCCATCTCCTTGCGCACCGTGGCCCGCTCGGCAGGCGCCATCGGAAAGAAGGTCATGCCCTTCGTCTTGAGTTCCTCGATGGCCGACACAGCTTTTTCATTGGCAATCACTCGCTGCTGCACCGACGCCTCGGCGACTGCCTTCATGAAGCCGGCGCGAACGTCGGGAGGGATCTTGTCCATCCCGCGCTTGCCGATCACGACCACCATCGGGCTGAAGAGATGCTCGGTCTGCCAGCAGGACTTCGTGACCTCGTACAGCTTGCTGGCCAGGACGGTGCCGGCGTCGTGCTCGAAACCGTCCACCACGCCCGTCTGCGCGGCCATGTAGAGCTCGCCGAAGGGAATGGGCGTGGGGATGGCTCCCATGATCTTGAAGGTCTCGATGAAGGCGGGCGTGGGCAGCACGCGCAGCTTCACGCCCTTTATCTCCGCTAGCGATCTGACCTGCGCCTTGGTGTAGACATTGCGTGGGCCGAAGTGCGAAGCCCAGGTCAGGATGGTGCAACCGGCGCGCTGCTGCAGCATGCTGTTGAGCGTGGTGCCGACGGTCCCTTCCAGCACCTTGCCGGCATGCGCATAGCTCTCGAACACATAGCCCAGATCGAGCATGCCGATCTCGGGCAGCGCCGTGGCCCAGATCGAGGAGCCCGTCACCATCATGTCGATGGAACCCACCTTGACCTGCTGGACCACATCGCTTTCCTTGCCCAACTGGTTGTTCGGAAAGTAGTCCAGCTTGATGGCATCACCCGTCGCGGCCTTCAGATTGGCCTGGAAGCGCTGGTACCAGACGTAGTGGGCGGCGTTGTCGTCCGCCGTCATGGAGGATGACATGCGCAGCGAGATGGGCACTTGCGCCCGCACGATGCCAGGAAAGCCCGCCAGCGCGGGGAGGGCTGCGGCGGTGGATTGCACGAAGCGCCGCCGAGAGATCTGGACCATGGCGTGTCTCCTTGTCTTGGGTGAACTTAGGGCAATTTCCAGTTATGTATCGGTTTACTAAATCGATTTACTATATCCACTTACCAGCCTCATCGAACAAGGGTTTCACCCAGGGGGCGCCCACTTCGCACGAGCTGGTTTGAGTTCCCGGGCGCGGGCTCGAATGAGTTCGGCTGGCGCACTTTGTCAGCACTTTGTGCCTCATCTCGGCCGCATCGTCCGTCGTGCGAACGTGATTTTTTGATGACCATGATGACCAGACAGCCGGTCGCGAGTACTACTTTAAGACGATTCTTATAGGCCTGGGCCCATTCAATCAGGAGACTCCCCCGGCGCAGCGGCCTTGGCGTCGAGTGTGAAGGCTGGATGGATTGCGGGCAGTCGCACGCGGCCATCCATGCGAAATCTTGTACTCAATTACAAATAGTTTTCAGGGAATCAATGTCCAAAAAAGCAAGCATCATCGTGAGTGATGGCGTGAAGAATGTCGCTCGAGTCGTAGACGCGAACTCGGCAGTCAAGATAAAGGCCAAGTCTGGCGTCAAGTATCTGCTCAAGGGTGAGCACGATGATGAAGCTCCGGAGAACGTCACTGTCACCCTGCTGGGCACGGCGCAGGCCGATCTCAACGGCAACTGGAGCTTCACGCCCCCCGACGATCTGAAGGACGGCGCGCACAACATCACGGCCACGGCCACCGACGCGATCGGCCGGACCAGCGACGCGACGGGCATCTGGAACTTCGCGGTCGATACCGCAAAGCCGGAAGCGGTCGGCGACCTGGTGGTGACGGACGACGTCGGCACCAAGACGGGTCCGCTGGAAGGTGGCGACACCACGGACGACGCGGCGCCCATGCACATCGATCTGTCCGCCCTGGGCCTGCAGGGTGTCGAGAAGTTCGACCTCGGCACGGGTGGCAACACGCTGACTCTCGGCGCAAAGGATGTGTTGGCCAACGGCCAGACCGACCTGGCGCTGGCTGACGGCAAGAAGCAGATGGTAGTCAACGGCGCGAACGGCGAAGTCGACCTGCTCGGCGGCGACGCCGGCGCGGACGGCTGGGCCAGCGAAGGTGCGACCGAGGTGGCTGGTGTGACCTACAACGTCTACACCAACCTGGCCGGCACCACCGAACTGCTGATCGAGAACAAGGTCCAGGTCACGATCCTGTAAGCCTTTCCTCTGGCGTGGCGGTCGACCAACTGCCACGTCAGATATAGGGCGCACTTTCGAAAACATCTCTTTCAACTTTTTCAAACGGCGCCCCACCGGGGGCGTTGGGAGCTTTTTCATGCAATTTTCGATACCCCAAACTTCCGGTCCGGGTGCGCGCCTCGGCCGAGGCGTCGCTGCCGCGACGCTGTCGGTGCTGTGTTTGCTGGCCTCGCCAGCAGTTGTTGCGCAAGACTTGTCGAATCGCACGGTCCTTCACGAGGGGCCACTTTATGGCGCGGTACCTGCGGTCAGCAAGGATCAAGCGCAAGTGGTCCTGTTTCGCAAGGCCGCACCGCCTGATGGCGAGGGCGCCCACGTGTACGTCGATGGCGAGTTCCACACCGCATTGCTGCCGCACGGCTTTACGCGAATTTGCCTGCGCGAAGGCGACCATGCGCTCGAAGCCTATGTGGGCGACGCCCCCCTCTATGAAGGCAAGGAACGGCCGAAGACCCGAGTCAACCTCGAAGGCGGGAAGACCTATTTCGTGTCTGTCTCGGACCGCGGCCTCGGTGAGGTAGTGCCCCTCAGGCGTGCAGAGGCTGAGCGTCTGCTCGAAGGCGCCCGTGAACAACGTCATGTCATCAGCCGAGCGAGTACGGTCATTCCCTGTCACTCTGAAGGCGTCGCCGCCGCGCCGGCGATGCGCTACACCGTCAATGCGGATGTGCTCTTCGAGTTTGGCAGGGCGGATGCGCAGGCCATCACTTCGACGGGGCGCGCGGACTTGGCGAAGGTCGCCGCGGACGTCAAGGAAAAGTCTTCGGCGGTCGGCGCTCGCGTGGTTGTGCGCGGGCACGCCGATCCGATAGGTTCGTTCGCGAGCAATCAGGCTTTGTCCGAGCAGCGCGCCGCGACCGTCCGTCGCGTGCTCGTGGAGGAAGGCCTGAAGTTCAATCAGATCGCGATCGAAGGGGCGAGTAGCACCGAGCCGGTCGTTTCCTGCCCCGTTGGCGGTTCCCGGCAGGCGCGCGTTGCGTGCAATGCGCCCAATCGGCGCGTTGACATCGAGGCGCGAGAGGCGAGCTAGCTAGACGTCCCGGCCTGCTGATCCAAATCAACGTCGAACTGCCGACGCAGTCCGACATTGACTCTTTGCTCCCCATGGCCGCGTGACAATTGCATGGGATGATCCACTCCATCCCCTTACGGAGCGAGAAGGATGGTCATATTCGCTGATCAGTGCCACAGACTCGAGGTCGTCGTCGACACCAACAGGGATGGGCGCATTTCGGTGACCGATGTCGTGGAGTGGCTGCAGTTTCTGTATTACCTGCCGACCCGGTTTGCGACGCTGGCCATCGAAAAAAGCCCCAGCCTCTCGAAGTTCTTCGACGTCAATTGCGACACCGGCATGCATTGGGGCGGCGCAATTTTTTCTGGCGTCGTGTGGCTCTTGATCTTCGGCCTGATCTCTTTGGCCTGGGGCGACAGCGCCTCCAGAAAGCGGGGCGGCGGCAGGGCGTCATGAGGCAAGATCCCCTGCCGCTGCATCACTCGGCGCGTGCTACTTGCAGGTGAAGCTCGACGCGTCTTCCGGATTGCTGCCGGTGTAGGTCGCCACCGTTGGGTAAGGGCAAAGCGGTCGCGTCCGGTTGGCCGACCAACTGGCCGGCAGTTCGGCATTGACCACATTGGATCCGGCGCCGCGGGCTGTCGCCTTCACCGAATCCGGGGCCTGGCCTTGCTCGACCCAGGCGACGAGCGGCGTGAGCATGTCGAACTGGTCCGTCGCCGGGCCGCCGGCGCAATGGTTCATGCCGGGCACGGGGAAGTAGCGCGCAAAGCTGGATGCGTCGCCTCCGTTGTTCGCGCGCAGTCCGTCATACCAGTTGGCGGTGTCATCCGAGGAGAACACAGGGTCGCTGGTGCCGTGGTAGACCATCAGCTTGCTGCCCCGGTCGCGCAGCGTCTTCAGTTGCGTCGGATTCGGCGGTGTCATGAAAGTCATGGACGACTCGGCGTAGGCGCCGCTCGCCGCGTAGATGCTCGGCGCGTCCGCGTCCATGCTGAAAGTCAGCGCGAAGTCGATGCCGGAAGGCCGGTTCGGGCCCAGGGGCGGGGAGCTGAACACGAAGCCTACCGCACCCGTGTCCAGGGCTTGCGAATTGGCGAATTTCCATTGGCGCCAGTTGGCGCCATTGATGCCCGCGTCGAAGGGGAACGTGCTGTAGATCGTGGTGCCGGCGCTGTCGCGGGCGCCGGCGAAGATCTTCGACAGCACAGTCTTTTGTTGGTCGGTCAGACAGGTGCCGTCTCGCGCACCCGAGCAGGAGGGAACATCCGCGGCCAGGCTGAATGCCGTCCTGCACCGGGGCACGTCGGAGACGATGCCGTCAGTCAGGCCGTCGAGCGCGTCACAGCGCGTTGCCACAGCCTTGGCAACGGTGTTGAGTTCGGCCTGGGTGAACGCTGTTTGCAGATCAGGCTTGTTCTGGGCGGTCAGGCCGGTCGTGACCGTGGCGTATTGCTGCACGCCGTAGAGCTGCGCCACGGCTGCCTTGGGCAGGTTGAAGCCCGGATCGCCGGCGAGGATGCCGTCGTACAGATCTGCGTAGCGTGAAGCCGCGACCATCGCGTGCCGGCCGCCGTTGGAGCAGCCACCCAGATACGAGCGATCCGGCCCGCGACCGTAGGCCTTGCTGATCAGGTTCTTGGCCATCGGCGTGAGCTGGGCAACGGCGTTGTAGCCGTAGTCCAGGCGCGCTTGGGGATCGAGGCCGAAGCTCGGCGTCGGCGACTGGTGCCCGGCATCCGAGCTGATTACCGCAAATCCCAAGTGGAGAGCGGTCGAGAGCGGACCGCCTCCGCCGATGCCGCCGGTCGCGGTCACGACGCTGCCATCGAGGCCGCCGTTGGCTTGGTAGAAAAAGCGGCCGTTCCAGTCAACCGGCAGGCGCATCTCGAAGCCGATCGCGTAGGTCTGTCCGTCGACCGGGCTGGTGCGCTCGTTCATCTTGCCCTTCACGAGGCAATGCGCCGGCACCTGCGCGCTGACGCCGGCGACGGTCAGCGCGCCGGCTGCCACGGAGCTTACTGAGGTGTAGACGGTGCCGGCCAATGCGGCCTTGGATGCGAGATCATCGCAGGACAGCAGCTTGCCGGGCTGCGCCTGCGTCGTGGTGGCCGGGGGAGTGACGGGCGGCGGTGTCGTCGAGCCACCCGTGCCGCCAGTTCCGGCGGCGGGCGGAAGCACGAAGCCCCCGCCGCCACCGCCGCCGCACGCTGCGAGAACCGCCGCTGTACCGATCAGCACCATCGTCGGCCGGAGGGCCGGCAACTTGATTTGCACCATGGTTGTCTCCTGATGAATCGAGCCCGTGAGAGCCCGATTCGGTTATTGAAGATAACCAATATAGTTTTTAATGGAAATCAAAATGCTCAGTGCAAACCCGAGCGACGGGCACGAAAGTCCCGGAATGTCGGGCACAAAAAAGGCCGCTGATGCGGCCTTTTTTCTATGCGCTGCGGGATCGGCCCGCGTTTTCATCCTCGTCGAGGACGGAATGTCGCGATTCGGCGATGGCGGAGACGACACCTACGGCGCTTGCGCGGATCAATTCCTGTCGCAACGCCGCTTCCAGCAACCGGCGCGCGGTGTCCGGTCGGTCATGGTCGTACTCTTCGTCCAACTCGCAGTGCAGGTAGTAATCGACTCGGGCCATGAGCCGTTCCACCGATGCTGCAAGGTCTGTCTCGTTCATCTTGTCCGCTCCTCCGGTTTCAATCCTGCGGAATGGACCTTAGCGTGATCCGTACCTTTACCCCTAGGGACTCACCCCAAGCCTTTCGGTCTGTGTGAGTTGTCACATTATCCACCGTCCGTTGAATCGACATACGCTTCGCGTCGTGGTAGGCCAACAGTCGTCATGGATATCCGCCCGTCAGCGCAACCTGAGGCGATGCCAGACGCCGCCGATGCGTGAGCGTCTTGGCGTCGTCGATTCGACCCGGGTCCCGCTCGCCGACGCCGGCGGCAGCAGATGTCGAAGGCGCTGGGCCACCTGAACGCAGTCCTTGATATGCAGTTCGCCCAGCGCACGCATGGCGGCATAGCTCAATGTGGCGGAGATGGCCTGGCCAACGACCGGGACGTACTTGGTGGCCTGCTTGGCCGTCATCCGAACCCCGGCGTGACTGGCGAGCTTGATCAGCAGTTCGCGCGTTACCAGCCTGCCGACCAGGAGTGCGCCCACGGTCGCCGCGGCTTTTCTTATGCGCTCCCGCTCGGAGGGCGCAAGTCGATCAACTTGGGTAACAGATAGTCCGAATTGGGCGCTGATCTGCGGGATCACACGCGCCAGCAGAGCCGCGTCGGCGGCCCAATCGATGCCGGGGATCGGTACCGCGCCGATGGCTGCCGCCATCAGCGCCTTGCGCCCGAGCAGCCGCCGACTGCGCCGGACGGCTGCGATGAGGTCCGGATCGCCTTGGGCGAGTTCGATGGCGGAGGGCATGCCGCCCCATTATCAAACGGCGAGCGATTCGAGCTTGTCGGACAACGCGAGCCAGCGCTCTTCGAGCTGAGCGATCTCGTCGTTCAGTGCCTTCAGGCGCTTGCCCGCTTCGGCGATGTCCGCCGCCGCGAGCGGCTGCGCCAGCCGTTCTTCCAGGGAGGCCTTCTCGCCCGCAGCGGCGGCCAGGCGCTGGTCGATCTGCGCGAGCTCCCGCTTGAGCGGCTTGGCCTGCTCGCTGCGTTGTTGCCGGTCCTGTGCGTCCTGCTTGCGCTGGTTCTTGCCTGATTGCGCCGGCTCCGGCGCACGGGGTGCCGGTGCGGTCGCAACCTGGACCGGCGGCGCGACCGGCTCTTGGGCCGCCGCGGCATCACGCGTGGCGATCTTGGCCTCCTCGCGCAGACGCTTAGCCTCCTCGAGCAGGTACTTCTGGTAGTCGTCGAGGTCGCCGTCGAAATCGCCGACCACACCCCGGCCGACCAGCCAGAACTCGTCGCAAACCGAGCGCAGCAGTGCACGGTCGTGACTCACCAGCATCAGCGTGCCTTCGAACTCGTTGAGCGCTACCGCGAGCGCCTCGCGCGTGGCCAGGTCCAGGTGGTTGGTGGGCTCGTCGAGCAGCAGCAGGTTCGGCCTCTGCCAGACCATCATGGCCAGCACCAGGCGCGCCTTCTCGCCGCCGCTCATCGTGCCGACGGGCTGCTTCACCATGTCGCCGCTGAAGTTGAAGCTGCCGAGGAAGCCCCGGAGGTCCTGCTCGCCCGTGCGCTCCTTGACCGTGGAGCCCAGTTCGCGCGCCATGCGCACCATGTGCTCCAGCGGTGTGTCCTGCGGACGCAGCACGTCGAGTTCCTGCTGCGCGAAGTAGCCGATGTTCAGGCCCTTGCCTTCGGTGACGGTCCCGGCCAGCGCGCCCATCTCGCGGGCGATCGTCTTGACCAGCGTGGACTTGCCTTGGCCGTTGGCGCCCAGGATGCCGATGCGTTGGCCGGCCAGCACAGAGCGGTTGACGCCGCGCAAGATGGTCTTGGGCGCCTCGTCCTCCATCCGGTAGCCGAAGCTCGCATCGCTGATCGAGAGCATCGGATTCGGGATGTTGCCCGGCTCCTTGAACTCGAAGCTGAAATCCGCTTCGGCGAGCAGGGGCGCAACCTTTTCCATCCGCTCCAGCGCCTTCACCCGGCTTTGTGCCTGCTTGGCCTTGCTGGCCTTGGCCTTGAAGCGGTCGATGAACTTCTGCAGATGGGCGATCTTGTCCTGTTGCTTCGCAAAGGCGGACTGCTGCAGTTCCATCTGCTGGGCGCGCAAGGTTTCGAAAGCGCTGTAGTTGCCGCCGTAGCGCGTGAGCTTCGCGTGCTCGATGTGCAGCGTCACGTCGGTCACGGCATCGAGGAATTCGCGGTCATGGCTGATCACGATCATTGTCCCAGCGTATTTCTGCAGCCAGGATTCGAGCCAGACGAGTGCGTCCAGGTCCAGGTGGTTGGTGGGTTCGTCGAGTAGCAGCAGGTCGCTCGGGCACATCAGTGCGCGCGCGAGTTGCAGTCGCATGCGCCAGCCGCCCGAGAAGCTGTTGACGGGCTGGTCGAGCTCGTGGACCTTGAATCCGAGACCGAGGATGAGCGACTGTGCGCGCGGCACGGCGTCATGCTCGCCCGCGTCGGCCAGGTCGGTGTAGGCATGGGCGAGGGCCATGCCCATGTCGTGGTCGTCGGGGTCGGCCGTGTGGCCGGCTTCGGCGAGGGCGAGCGCCTCGCGCAATTCGACAAGTCGTGTATCGCCGCCGACCACGAAGTCGGTCGCGGGCTCGTCGGTTTCGGGCATGTTCTGCGCCACCTGCGCCATGCGCCATTGCTTCGGCAGCGAGAAGTCGCCGCCGTCCTCATGCAGGCTGCCGTTGAACAGTGCGAAAAGGGTGGACTTGCCCGCGCCGTTGCGACCCACCAGCCCGACTTTCTCGCCCGGGTTGATGGTGACGCTGGCGCCGTCGAGCAGCACTTTGGCGCTGCGGCGCAGGATGACGTTCTTGAGTGTGATCATTGCATTGCCCGCCCGTTGGCGGGCATTTCGTCAGAGGGATTCGCGCGGGACCAGGAGGACCTGATCGTCGCCTGCGCTGGTGGCGAGCCACACCACTTCGAGCTGCGGGAAAGCCGCCTCGAAGTTGGCGCGCTCGTTGCCGATTTCAAGCACCAGCAAGGCGGATTCGCTCATGCAGGCGGGCGCTTCGGCCAGAAGCCGTCGGATGAAGTCCATGCCGTCGGCACCGCCTGCCAGCGCCAGCTCGGGCTCGGCGCGGTACTCGGCCGGAAGCGCCGTCATGCTTTGGGCATTGACGTACGGCGGATTGCAGAGGATGAGATCGTAGGGACCGCGCACGTTGGCGAGGCCGTCGGATTCGAGCAGCGTGATGCGGTCGTCGAGTTGATGGCGCGTCACGTTGATGGCCGCGACTTCGAGCGCCGTCGTCGACAGGTCGGCTGCATCGACCGAGATATCCGGGTACGTCATGGCCGCCAACACCGCGAGGCTGCCGTTGCCCGTGCACAAATCGAGCACGCGCTGCGTGTGTTCGCCCAGCCAGGGATCGATGCTGCCATCGGCCAGCAGCTCCGCGATGAAGCTGCGCGGCACGATCGCGCGCTCGTCGATGTAGAAAGGCACGCCTTGCAGCCAGGCCTCCCGGGTCAGATAGGCGGCGGGCTTGCGCGTCTCGATGCGTTGGGCGAAGAGCTGGCCGATGCGCGCGGCATCCGCCGGCGACACCGGGCGATCCGCGACCGCGTCGAGTTCATCGAGCGGCAGGCCCAGGCGCCACAACACGAGCCACACGGCTTCGTCGAATGCGTTGTCCGTGCCATGCCCGAACGCAACGCCCGCGTCGGCCAGCTGCTTTGCGCCGGCCTCGATCAATTCGATGACAGTGCTCATACCGTGAGCAGCGCTTCAAGCCTGTCCAGCGTGCGGCGATAGATGTTCTTCAGCGGTTCGATCTCGGCGACCGCGATGTGCTCGTCGATCTTGTGGATGCTCGCGTTGACGGGGCCCAGTTCGATCACCTGCTCGCAGATCTTCGCGATGAAGCGCGCGTCGCTGGTGCCGCCGCTGGTCGAAAGCTCGGTCTCGATGCCGGTTTCGTCACGGATGGACTGCTGGACTGCTTCGACCAGTTCCGCCGGCTTCGTGAGGAAGGGCAGGCCGCCGACCGTCCATGCGAGCGTGTAGTCGACGCCATGGCTGTCGAGCACGGCCTGCACGCGCTGCTGGAGCGATTCAGGCGTCGATTCGGTCGAGAAGCGGAAGTTGAAGTCGACCACCGCCGCGCCCGGGATCACATTGCTGGCGCCGGTCCCCGCGTGAAAGTTGCTGACCTGCCAGCTGGTGGGTTGGAAATGGTCATTGCCGGCATCCCACGCGCCAGCCGCGTTGATGGCGACGAGTTCGGCCAGCGCGGGCGCGAGCGAATGCACGGGGTTCTTCGCCAGATGCGGATAGGCGATGTGGCCCTGCACGCCCTTGACGGTCAACTTGCCGCTCATGGTGCCGCGCCGGCCGTTCTTGATCATGTCGCCGCAGCGCTCGACCGCGGTCGGTTCTCCGACAATGCAATAGTCGATCCGCTCGCCTCGCGCTGCCAGCGTGTTGCACACCACGACCGTGCCGTCGACCCCGGGGCCTTCCTCGTCGCTGGTGAGCAGCAAGGCAAGGGTGAGGAGCGGATCCGGCTTCGCTGCGAGGAATTCCTCGATCGCGACGACGAAGGCCGCCAGCGAGGTCTTCATGTCGCACGCACCGCGGCCGTAGAGCTTGCCGTCGCGATGCGTGGGGGTGAAGGGGTGGCTGGTCCACTGTTCGACGGGCCCCGTCGGCACGACGTCGGTGTGGCCGGCAAACGCTATCGTCCGGCTCGCGCCGCCCGGGGCGCTGCCTGGGCGCACGGCCCACAGGTTCGTCACCCGAAAGTCCGCCGGCCCGCTTTCGATGGTCTCGAGCCGGAATCCGAGCCGCGCCAGCCGTTCGCCGAGGATCTCCTGGCACCCCGCATCGTCGGGGGTGACCGAGGGGCGGGAGATCAGTTGTTCGGCAAGCTGGAGCGTTCGGGACATCGAGAGGGCAGTTGGGTCAAAGACGCACGTCGAGCGTGATGTCCGTGAAGGTGGGTTCCTCGACCTGGTCGAGGAGGGAGCGTTCTTCGCTGCTGCGGGTCGCCGGGGCCTTGCGGTTCTGCAGGCGCCACATCAGGTTGGTCGGCGAGTCGGCCTGCGCCAAGCCTTCCTCGCGGGTGACCAGATTTTCGGTGATCAGGCGGGCGATGTCTTCCTCGAAGGTCTGAGACCCTTCGGCCATGGACTGTTCCATCGCTTCCTTGACGGCCGAGAAGTCGCCCTTGCCGATCAGTTCGGCGACCAGCGCCGTATTCAGCAGCACTTCGAGCGCCGGGACGCGCGCTCCGTTGGGTGTGCGAAGCAGTCGCTGCGCGACGATCGCCCGCAGGGCGCCGCCAAGGTCGCCCAGCAGCGTGGCGCGGACTTCCACGGGGTAGAAGCTCAGGATGCGGTTCAGCGCCCGGTAGCTGTTGTTGGCGTGCAGCGTGGCCACGCAGAGATGGCCCGATTGCGCATAGGCGATCGCGGCCGTCATCGTCTCGCGATCGCGGATTTCACCGATCTGGATCACGTCGGGCGCCTGGCGCAGTGCATTCTTGAGCGCGACCTGGAGCGATTGCGTGTCGCTGCCCACATCGCGCTGGTTCACCATCGATTTCTTGTTGGTGAAGGTGAATTCGATGGGTTCCTCGACCGTGAGGATGTGGCCCGTCGAGTTTTCGTTGCGGTAGTCGAGCATCGACGCCAGCGTCGTGCTCTTGCCGGCACCGGTGGAGCCGACCATGAGGATGAGGCCGCGCTTCTCCATCACGAGCGTCTTGAGGATCTCGGGCAGGTTCAGGTCTTCGAAGGACGGAATGACCGAAGCGATGTGCCGCACCACGACCGCGTAGCTGCCGCGCTGGCGCATCGCGCTGATGCGGAAGTTGCCGGCGCCGTCGAGGGCGATGGCCATGTTGAGCTCGCCGGTGCGTTCCAGCTCCTGGATGCGGCTTTCATGGACCACTTCGGACAACAGGCTGAGCGGCGCCTCGGATGGCAGCACCTGGCCGTTGATCGGCATGCAGTTGCCGTTGATGCGGATCAGCGCCGGGCAGTTCGCCGATAGATAGATGTCGGAAGCCTTGCGTTCGGCCATCAGGCGAAGAATTCTTTCCATCGTATTCATCGGCAATCTCCTCAGCTTGGTTATGAAACGGGACTTCCGCCGTGCCGCCCCCTCAGGCGGCCGGCTTCCTTTGCAATCAGTCGCGCAGAAGATCGTTCAGCGAGGTCTTGGCGCGGGTTTGCGCGTCGACACGCTTCACGATGATCGCCGCGTACAGGCTGTACTTGCCATTGTCCTTGGGCAGCGTGCCGCTGATGACGACCGAGCCCGACGGCACGCGGCCGTAGCTGACCTCACCCGTCGCGCGGTCGTAGATCGGCGTGCTCTGGCCGATGTAGACGCCCATCGACAACACGGAGTTTTCCTCGATCACCACGCCTTCGACCACTTCGGAACGCGCGCCGATGAAGCAGTTGTCCTCGATGATGGTCGGGCCGGCCTGCAGGGGTTCGAGCACGCCGCCGATGCCGACGCCGCCCGAAAGATGCACGTTGGCGCCGATCTGTGCGCAGGAGCCGACGGTAGCCCAGGTGTCGACCATGGTGCCTTCGCCGACGTAGGCGCCGATGTTCACGTAGGAGGGCATCAGGATCGCGCCCTTGGCGATGAAGCTGCCGCGGCGCGCCACGGCCGGCGGCACGATGCGCACGCCGGCTTCCTTCAGTTCGCCGGCCGACAGGTGCGAGAACTTGGTCGGCACCTTGTCGTAGAAGCCCAGCGAGCCGGCCTGCATCTGCTCGTTGTCCTTGAGGCGGAACGACAGCAACACGGCCTTCTTGATCCACTGGTGCACGGTCCACTGGCCCACGCTCTCGCGGGTCGCGACGCGCAACTGGCCGTTGTTGAGCTCGGCGATCACGTGTTCGACGGCATCGCGGACCTCCTTCGGCGCGCTGGTGGAGGAGATGTTGGCGCGGTCTTCCCACGCTGCGTCGATGGTCTGCTGGAGTTGTTGGGTCATTGAAAAGCTCGGTTCTGGATGAAGTTCACGATGCGTTGCGCGGCCTCGGTGCATTCGGCCGTGTCGGCGACCAGCGCCATCCGGATGCGCCCGCGGCCCGGGTTGGCACCGGCCACGTCGCGGGCGAGATAGCTGCCGGGCAGCACCGTCACATTGTATTGAGCGTAGAGGTCGCGGGCGAAGGCCTGGTCGTCGCCTTGCCACGAGTCCGGCACGCCGGCCCACAGGTAGAAACTGGCGTCGGGCAGGCGAACGTCGAGCACCGGTTCGAGCAGGGGCGTGACGGCCGCGAACTTGGCGCGGTATTGGGCACGGTTCTCGACCACATGGGTTTCGTCATTCCAGGCCGCGATGCTGGCCGCCGCCACCGTCCCGCTCATCGCGCTGCCGTGGTAGGTGCGATAGAGCAGAAAGGACTTGATGATTTCCGCGTCGCCCGCCACGAAGCCGCTGCGCAGGCCGGGCACGTTGCTGCGCTTGGACAGCGAGGTGAGCGCGATGAGGTTGCGGAAGTCGCTGCGGCCGAGCTTCGCCGCGGCTTCGAGGCCGCCGAGCGGTGGTTCGTCGCGGAAATAGATTTCGCTATAGCACTCGTCGGCGGCGATCACGAAGCCGTAGCGGTCCGACAGCGCGAAAAGCTTCTGCCACTCGTCCAGCGGCATCACCGCGCCGGTAGGGTTGCCTGGCGAGCAGACGAAGACGAGTTGCGTGCGCGCCCAGACCTCGTCGGGCACGCTGTCCCAGTCGACCGCGAAGTTGCGCGACGCCACGCTGGGCACGTAGTAGGGCTCGGCGCCTGAGAGAAAGGCCGCGCCTTCGTAGATTTGATAGAAGGGGTTGGGCGACAGCACCACCGGCGCGGGCGATTTGCTGGCATCGACCACCGTCTGCGCCAGGGCGAAGAGCGCCTCGCGCGATCCATTGACCGGCAGCACCTGCGTGGCCGCGTCGAGCCCGAGCCCGTAGCGCCGCTGCAGCCAGCCCGTGAACGACTCGCGTAATTGGAGTTCGCCGGCCGTGGCCGGATAGACCGCGAGCGCGCCGAGGCTGCTGGACAGTGCCTCCTTGATGAAGGCCGGCGTCGGGTGCTTGGGCTCGCCAATGCCCAGGCTGATGGGCGTGAATTCGGGGTTCGGCGTGACGCCCGCGAAGAGTTGTCGCAGCCGCGCGAACGGGTAGGGCTGCAGTTTGGCGAGCAGGGGATTCATGGGCGTGGATTATCGCGGCGCGAGGGCGAGGAGACGGTCGTAGGCCTCGCGGTCGGCTTCCCGTAGCTTGGCCAGCGCCGATGCCGCAGCGTCGGCGATCTCGGCGCGGCTTTGCTTCTTGACGGCTTCGATCTCTTCGTAGGTCTTCTGGAGTTTGCGCAGGGATTCGGCGGCCGTGTCCGGGTCGACCGACTTCGATTGCTTTTCGGCGAGCAGAACCTCGGTAATCCAGCCGATCTGCCGCCCGTAGCTGGCGACGTCGAATGCCTTCTTTTCCAGGTCGCCATTGCCCGCTGAGGGAGGAATTCCCGCGAAGAACCAGTTCGTGTCGGGCTCGATCCGTTGCGCCACGCTGCCGCTGAACGGAAGGTGCAATGTTGGGGACCAGAACCAGAGCCATGGATACATCGCGTTCTCCTCGGGTTGATGGAAGTGCGGCGCTAGAGTTTCTTCACCAGCACCTGGCTCTTGCGGTCCCAGTTGTACTTGCGCTTGCGCGCTTCGGGCAGCCAGTCCGGATTGACCTGCTGGAAGCCGCGCTTCAGGAACCAGTGCATGGTGCGCGTCGTCAGCACGAAGATGCTCTCCAGCCCCATGGACTTGGCGCGTTGTTCGATGCGCTTAAGGATGCGCTCGCCGTCCCCTTGGGCCTGCGACTGCGGCGACACGGTCAGCGCCGCCATTTCCGCCGTCTTCGCCTCGGGATAGGGGTAGAGCGCCGCGCAGCCGAAGATCACGCCGTCGTGTTCGATCACCGTGTACTGGCCGACGTCGCGCTCGATCTCCGTCCGGCTGCGCTTGACCAGCGTGCCGTCGCGCTCGAAGGGTTCGATGAGCTGCAGGATGCCGCCGATGTCGTCTGCCGTCGCTTCGCGGAGCGATTCGAGCTTCTCGTCGATCACCATCGTGCCGATGCCGTCGTGCACGTACACCTCGAGCAGCAGCGAGCCGTCCACGCTGAACGGCAGGATGTGGTTGCGTTCCACGCCTGCCTCGCACGCTTTCACGCAATGCTGCAGGTAGAAGGCCGTGTCCGTCGGCCGCTGCGCGGGTGCCAGTGAGGCCAGCAGCTTCTTCGCCGTATCGAGCGGCAGCTCGGTGTCGATGGGATTGTCTTCACTCACCGGCAGGCTGGTGTCGAGCGGAATGCCGGGAACCTCGGTCAGGAAGATCAGCTTGTCCGCCTGGATCGAAATCGCCACGCTGGTCGCGACTTCTTCCATCGTGAGGTTGAAGGCCTCGCCGGTGGGCGAGAAGCCGAAAGGCGACATCAGCACCATCGCGCCGAAGTCCAGCGCGCGGCGAATGCCTGCTGCATCGACCTTGCGTACCAGGCCCGAATGCTGGAAGTCGACGCCGTCGACCACGCCAACCGGTCGTGCGGTGATGAAGTTGCCCGAAATGACGCGGATCGTGGAGCCGGCCATCGGCGTGTTCGGCAAGCCCTGGCTGAAGGCGGCCTCGATCTCGTAGCGCAACTGGCCGGCGGCTTCCTGGGCGCAATCCAGGGCTACCTCGTCGGTGATGCGCATGCCGTGCGAATACCTGGCCTCGTGGCCTTTGGCGCGAAGCTGCTCGTTGACCTGCGGGCGGAATCCATGCACCAGCACCACCTTGACGCCCATGCTCTGGATCAGGGCCAGGTCCTGCGCGATGTTCTGCAGCTTGCCGGCTGCGATCGCCTCGCCGGCCATCGCGACCACGAAGGTCTTGCCGCGATGCATGTGGATGTAGGGCGCCACCGAGCGAAACCAGGGGACGAAAGTGAAGTTGAAGACGGTGGACATTGGCGGGATAGGGGGGCGCGAGGCCGGGCGCAAGATAATTGGCGATTTTCCCCGAACTGCCCGCCTTGTCTTCGTCTCCACTTCGAATCGAGTTCCCCGAATCACTGCCGGTGTCGGCCCGGCGCGACGAAATCATGGCCGCCATCGAGGCGAACCAGGTCGTGATCGTCTGTGGCGAGACCGGATCGGGCAAGACCACGCAATTGCCGAAGATCGCCCTGGCGCTGGGGCGCGGCAAGCTCAACGCCCCGCCAGGCAAGGGCCGGCTCATCGGCCACACCCAGCCGCGGCGCATTGCTGCGTCGTCGGTCGCCAAGCGCATCGCGGAGGAACTCAAGACGCCGCTGGGCGATGTGGTCGGCTACAAGGTGCGCTTCCAGGACCGCCTGTCGCGCGACGCGTCGGTCAAGTTGATGACCGACGGCATCCTGCTGGCCGAGACGCAGACCGATCCGCTCCTCAAGGCCTACGACACGATCATCATCGACGAGGCGCACGAGCGCTCGCTGAATATCGACTTCCTGCTGGGCTATCTGCGCGAGATCCTCCCGCGTCGTCCGGACCTGAAGGTGATCGTGACCTCGGCGACCATCGATGCGGATCGGTTCGCACAACATTTCGCCTCCGCGAAGGGGCCGGCGCCGACGATCATGGTGTCCGGGCGGACTTTTCCGGTGGAGCAACGCTACCGACCGTACGAGGAATCACGCGACTACGACCTCAACGACGCCATCGCCGACGGCGTGGACGAACTCTGGCGCGACCCGCACAACGCGGGCGACATCCTCGTCTTCCTGCCCGGCGAGCGCGAGATCCGCGAGGCCGCCGACCATTTGCGCAAGCACCTGAGCCACCAGCCCGTGATGCGCAACGCCGAAGTGCTGCCCCTGTTCGCGCGCCTGTCGCAGGCCGAACAGGACCGCATCTTCGACGGCCACACGGGCCGTCGCATCGTGCTTGCCACCAACGTTGCCGAAACCTCGCTGACCGTGCCGGGCATCCGCTATGTGATCGACACCGGTACCGCCCGAGTCAAGCGCTACAGCTTCCGCAGCAAGGTCGAGCAGTTGCTGGTCGAGCCCATCAGCCAGGCGGCCGCCAACCAGCGCGCCGGGCGTTGCGGGCGGGTGGCCAACGGCATCTGCATCCGGCTCTACGACGAAAAGGACTTCGAGGGCCGGCCGCGTTTCACCGATCCGGAAATCCTGCGATCGTCGCTCGCCGGCGTGATCCTGCGGATGAAGTCGCTGCACCTGGGCGACGTCGAGGGCTTTCCGTTTCTCGAGGCGCCGCAGCGGCGAGCGATCGCCGACGGCTACCAGCTGCTCAATGAGCTGGGTGCGGTCGACGACGCCAACGAACTCACGCCGACCGGTGTCGAGCTTTCCAGGCTGCCGCTCGATCCGCGTGTCGGGCGAATGATCCTGGAGGCGCGCACGCGTGGCGCGCTCGAAGAGGTCTTGATCATCGCCAGCGCGCTGTCCGTGCAGGATGTACGCGACCGGCCGATGGAGGCGCAGCAGCAGGCGGACCAGGCGCATTCGAAGTTCGATGACGAGAAGAGCGAGTTCAGCGGGTATCTGCGGTTGTGGAAGTGGATTCATGATTCGCGCGGGGGGGTGCCCCCACCCCAGCCCTCCCCCAGAGGGGGAGGGGGCAGGGCGGGTCCTCTCCCTCCCACTCTGGGGGAGGGCCGGGGTGGGGGCACACCGCCCACCCACAAGCTCAGCAACCGCCAATACGAACAACTGCTGCGCCAGAACTTCATCAACGTGCGGCGCGTGCGCGAATGGCGCGACATCCATTCGCAATTGCTCACGGTCGTCACCGAGCACAAGTGGCGCATCAACACCCAGCCCGCGGGCTATGAGCCGCTGCATCTGTCGATGCTCTCGGGACTGCTCGGCAACGTTGGATGGAAGCTGGAGGACGACGAGGCCTACCTCGGCGCGCGCGGCATCAAGTTCTACCGCCATCCCGGCGCACACCTCAAGAAGAAGCCGGGTCGCTGGATCGTCTGCGCTGAACTGGTCGAGACGACGCGCCTCTTCGGCCGCGGCATCGCCAACATCGAGCCGCAGTGGCTCGAACAGGTCGCCGGGCATCTGCTCAAGAAGCAGTTGCTCGACCCGCATTGGGAAAAGAAGGGTGCGCAGGTCGCAGCGCTGGAGCGCGCGACGCTCTACGGACTGGTCGTGTACAGCGGGCGGCGTGTCGACTTCGGCAAGGTCGATCCGGTCGCCGCCCGCGAGATATTCATCCGTGAGGCGCTGGTCGGCGGCCAGTGGGAAAGCAAGCTGCCTTTCCTCGCGGCCAATCGAAAGCTCGTGCGCGAGGTCGAAGGCCTGGAACACAAGTCCAGGCGGCAGGACGTGCTTGTCGACGACGAGTTGATCTACGCCTTCTACGATGCCCAGCTTCCGCCGGATGTCGCGAGCGGCATCTCCTTCGAGAACTGGTACCGCCAGCAGTCGAAGGACCAGCCTAGGCTGCTGTATCTCACGCGCGACGAGCTGATGCGGCATCAGGCGGCGGGCATCACGACGCAATCGTTCCCGCCGACCCTGCGCCTGGGGGGCGTCGATTGCTCGGCCACCTATCTGCACGAGCCGGGCGATGCGAAGGACGGGCTGACGGTCACCGTTCCGCTCTTCGTGCTGAACCAGGTCAGCGAAGAACGCTGCGAATGGCTCGTGACCGGCATGCTGAAGGACAAGGTGCAGGCCTTGCTCAAGAGCCTGCCGCAGAAGCCGCGTGCCCGGCTCGTGCCGTTGCCTGAATCGGCCGCGCGCCTGAGTGAACTGCTCGCGGATCCCGAGGTCTTCGGCCACGGCTCGCTGACCGACGCATTGCTCAAGCGCGTGCGCGACCAGACCAGCCTCGACGTGAGGCGCACCGATTTCAAGCTGGACATGCTGCCGCCGCACCTGTTCATGAACCTGCGCGTGGTCGACGAGCATGGCCGGCAACTCGGCATGGGACGCAATCTTGGCGCCTTGAAGGCGGAGCTGGGCGCGCAGGCACGCGGTGCGTTCCAGGCGCTTGCGGGGCTCAACGTCAAGGCGTCGGCGAAGCCCGCCGAAGCCGCATCCGGCAGTGGTTCGGCGAGGCCATCGGCGGAGGCTGCATCGAGCGAGCCCGCGCCGCCGGCATTGCCTGCCGGTCAACGCTACACGGCGTGGACCTTCGGCGAGCTCCCCGAGCTGATGGAGGTCCGGCGCGGCGCGCAGTCGTTGATCGGCTTTCCGGCGCTGGTGGATGGCGGCGACGCCGTCACGATCGAAGTGTTCGACGAGCCCGCCGTGGCCGCCGCGAAGCATCGCAGCGGCTTGCGGCGCCTCTTCGCGCTTCAACTGAAGGACGCCCTCAAATATCTCGAGAAGAACATCCCCGACCTGCAGAAGATGGCGGTCGCGTACATGCCGCTCGGCACTGCCGAAGAGCTCCGCGCGCAGATCATCGACGTGGCCCTGGAACGCGCCTTCCTGCAGGAACCCTTGCCGACCGACGAGGCGGCCTTCAAGCGCCGCGTGGAGGAGGGCCGTGGCCGGCTCACGTTGATTGCCAATGAAGTGGCGCGGTTGGGGGGTGTGATCCTTGCCGAGTACACGCAGGCGTTGCGCAAGATCAAGGACACGAAGATTCAACCTACCGCCACCGCCGACGCCGCGCAGCAGTTGCAGCGTTTGATGGGTAAGCGCTTCGTCGCCGACACGCCGTGGCCGCGGCTGCAGCATTTCGCGCGCTACCTGAAGGCGATCACCTTGCGGCTCGACAAGCTCCGAGGCGACCCCGCGCGCGATGCGCAACGGCTGGCCGAGCTTCGACCGCAGGAGCAGCGCTACTGGCGCCTGCTGGCCGAGCGCAAGGGCGCGATCGATGAGCGCATGAGCGAGTTCCGCTGGCTGCTGGAAGAGTTGCGCGTGAGCTTCTTCGCGCAGGAGCTGCGCACGCCGCAGCCGGTCAGCGTGAAGCGGCTCGACAAGCTCTGGGTTCAGCTCGAAAGCTGAGCAGCCTGTCCGCGGACGAGCAAAAGCCCGCCGAAGCGGGCCTTGCCTTTTGCGTGCGCGCCTGGAAGCGCGCGTGGGCTATATGCGCCCCATGAGAAGCAGCACGATGACGACCAGCAGCACCAGGCCAAGGCCGCCGCTCGGACCGTAGCCCCAGCCGCGGCTGTAACCCCAGCTCGGGAGTGCGCCCACCAGCAACAGGATCAGGACGATCAGCAGAATCAACGAGATGGACATGAACTTCTCCTAGGGCGGAATGTTTTGAGGAGTTCATGGTCTGCGCGCGGCCTCGAATCCATCGCGGGAAGGGGCCCCCTCCCGCGGTCAGGACTCTCCTACCGTTCGTGTCAGAGCCGGGCCAGTCGATCGAGGGCGGTTTGAAGTGTTTCGTCCTTCTTGGCGAAGCAAAACCTGACCACATGCTGATCGAAGCCGTCGCCGTAGAAGGCCGACAGCGGGATGGCCGCGACGCCGATCTCAGTCGTGAGCCACTGGCAGAAATCGGATTCGCCGAGCTCGCTCACCTCGCTGATGTCGACGCATTGAAAGTAGGTGCCGGCGCTCGGCAGCAGCTTGAGCCGCGTCTTCGACAGGCCCGCCGCGAAGAGGTCGCGCTTGCGCTGGTAGAACGCGGGCAGTTCGAGATAGGGCGCCGGGTCGGCCATGAAGCTCGCGAGCGCGTGCTGCATCGGCGTGTTGACGGTAAAGACGTTGAACTGATGCACCTTGCGGAACTCGGCGGTGAGCGACGCGGGCGCGGCGACGTAGCCGACCTTCCAGCCTGTCACGTGGTAGGTCTTGCCGAAGCTGCTCACGATGAAGCTGCGTGCGGCCAGGCCGGGGAAGCGCGATGCGCTTTCGTGTCGCGCGCCGGTGTAGACCATGTGCTCGTAGACCTCGTCGCTGATCACCAGCACGTCGGTCGGTGCGAGCAACTCTTCGAGCCGGCGCATCTCGGCCTCGGTCCACACGGTCGCGCTCGGGTTGTGCGGCGTGTTGATGATGATGGCGCGCGTGCGCGGCGTGATCGCCGCCGCGATCTTGTCGAAGTCCGGACGGAACGTGCCGGGCGTGAGCGGCACGCGCACCACCGTGCCGCCGGCCAGATCGATGTTGGGCACGTAGCTGTCGTAGCAGGGCTCCAGCACGACGACCTCGTCGCCGGGGCGCACCACGGCAAGGATCGCCGTGATGATCGCCTGCGTCGCGCCGGCCGTGATGGTGATCTCGGTCTGCGGGTCGTAGCTGTGGCCATACAGCGCCGCGACCTTCGATGCGACCGCCTCGCGCAGCGGCAGGATGCCGGGCATCGGCGGGTACTGGTTATGGCCGGCCGCCATCGCGTCCGTCACCGCCTGCAGCAGCTTGGGGTCGCAGCCGAAATCCGGAAAGCCCTGGCCGAGGTTCACCGCGTTCTTCTCGGTGGCCAGCGCCGACATCACGGTGAAGATGGTCGTGCCGACGGCGGGCAGCTTCGTCTTGACGTCGGGGGTGCGGGCGGTCACGGTGCTCACAGTTCGTAGTCCTGGTTGTGACCGCTCAATGCCTTGGCGATCAGGTTGCGGTCGAGCCGGTCCGAAAGCAGCTCGGCGAATTTGAAGACGAAATTGCGCAGGTAGGCGCTGCGCTTGAACGCCACGCGCGCGATGTTGACGCCGAAGATGTGCCCCATCGGCCGCACGACCAGGTCGGCGTTGGACTCGTCGCGCACCGCCATCTCCGCCACGATGCCGACGCCGAGCCCAAGCCGCACATAGGTCTTGATGACGTCGGAGTCGATGGCTTCCAGTGCGATCCGCGGGGTGAGCTTCTTCTGCGCGAAGGCGTGGTCGATGCGCGTGCGACCGGTGAACGACGGGTGGTAGGTGATGATCGGCTCGTTCGCCAGGTCTTCGAGCGAGATGCGCTCCTTGTCCGCGAGCGCGTGGCCCTTGGGCAGCACCAGCACGTGCTGCCACTCGTAGCAGGGCATCGTCACGAGTTCGGCGTAGTCGGCGAGTGACTCGGTGGCGATGCCGATTTCCGCGATCTCGTCGATCACCATGCGCGCGACCTGGTCCGGCGAGCCTTGATGCAAGCTCACGTTGACCTTCGGGTAGGCCTCGCGCAGCTTCGCGACCGGGACGGGCAACACATAGCGTGCCTGCGTATGGGTGGTGGCGATCGAGAGCGTGCCGCTGTCCTGTGCGCTGAACTGCTCGCCGATCCGCTTCAGGTTGCCGACTTCGCGCATGATCAACTCGATGCTGGCGAGCACGTGCTGGCCGGGTTCGGTGACGCGCTTCAGTCGTTTGCCGTGGCGGGCAAAGATCTCCACGCCCAGTTCTTCCTCGAGTTCGATGATGGCCTTGGAGACGCCCGGCTGCGATGTGTGGAGCGCCTTGGCGGCCTCGGTCAGGTTCAGGTTGCGCCGCACGGCTTCCTGGACAAACTTGAACTGGTGCAGATTCATAACAAATTCCGTCTTATTTAGGAATTCATTATGCCTTCGGAGTCTATGAAAATCAGCGCGGGATCAGGATTCGAGCGCCATTCGCGCCAGCAATTCGATGACTTCGGGCTCCTCGCCGACGGCACGGCGCAGCGAGAACTTCACCGACGGATGCTGGGAGCGCAACTCGTCGAGCAGGCGCGGCAGATCTTCCCGCGCATGCTTGCCCATGCCGAGGAAAAGCGGCACGACGCGGATCGCATCGACCCCGCCGGCGATCAGCCCGGCTGCGGCCGTGCGCAGGTCGGGCTCGACCAGTTCGAGGTAGGCGCACACGACCCGGGCCGCTGGGTCGAGGATCGCGACGCGGCGAGCCACTGCTTCGACCGGCGCGCGCCAGCGTTCGTCACGCGATCCGTGCGCAAAGAGGACGATGCCCTGCAAAGCAGACATTGGATGCGCGCCTAGCGTCGCAATACCAGCCAGGTGAACGCGGCCAGTGACATCACGGAATAGATCATCCCGGGCGCCGCCGCCGTCATCCAGGGCCACCAGTTGCCGAGGTTGCCCAGGTAGCCGAAGACGTTGTTCAGCAGGAAGAAACTGATGCCGATCATCACGCCGCCGAACACATAGGTCGTGATGCCCGCTTGGCGGAAGTGCAGGTACGCGAAGGGCAGGGCGAGCACGATCATCACCAGGCACGACAGCGGGTAGAACACCTTGCGCCAGAACTCGATTTCGTAGCGCTGCGCCGTCTGGCCGTTGGCCTCGAGGTGTTGGATGTAGTCGAAGAGGTCGAGCGTGCGCATGCGCTCCGGACGGAGCAGGGCGACCGACACCATTTCGGTGGTCAGCGAAGTCGGCCACTCCACCATGGGGATCTTGGTCGTGACGATACGAGGCCCGCTGGGGCGGCGCGTGTCGTACTCCTGGCGCTCCACGTCGATCAGCGTCCAGTGGCCGTCTTCGGTTCGGGCAGAGGCCGCCGCCACTTGCGACACGATGAAGCCGTCGGCGCCGAACTCGAGGATGCGCGGATCCTTCAGCACGCCGTTGCGTCCCATGGTCGCCACATTGACCGCAAAGGAGTTGTCGCCCTGGCGCTCCTTCAGCCATGCGCCCGTGTTCCCGACCAGGGAGTAGGCGTCCTGGAAGCGCGCCTTGAGCAACTGGGCCGCCCGGTCGGAGGCCGGCGCGATGTAGTCGCCGACGGCAAAGGTCAGCACCACGAAGCCGAACCCCAGCACCAGGAGCGTGCGCAGCGCGCGCCACGGGCCGAGGCCGCTGGTGCGGAGAATCGTGAATTCGGAACTTTGCGCGAGTCTCGCCATCACGAAGATCGTGCCGATCAGGACCGCGATCGGCAGCAGTTCGTAGAGGTGGCTCGGGATCAGCATCGTGACGTAGATCAGCGCCTTGCCGGCACTGTAGTTGAGGCTTTCGGGCCTGCCGATCGATTGCAGCTCATCGACGAAGTCGAAGAAAAAGAAGAGGCTCAGGAATCCGACGGCGACGAAGGCGACGGCCTTCACCACCTCGACGTAGATCAGGCGACGGATTGTTTTCACGCGTTGGGTGTTGTTGCAGTACGGGAACGACGCGACGGGCGACCCCAGTTGAAATGTCTTTTCGCCAGCCAGAGCAGGCCGATCAGGAGCGCGCCGCCGTGCAGCGCCAGCATGAAGCCGCCCATGCTGTATCGGCCAATGCTGACCCAGTTCTGCCCAAGATTGAGCATGTTGTAGTAGATGATGAAGGCGAACAGCGCGATGCCCAAGTTGCCGCTACGGCCCACGCGTGGATTCACGCTCGACAGCGCCAGGGCGAGAAGGACGAAATTGACCGCTGCCAACAGCATGCCGATACGCCATGCCAGCTCTCCGTGACTGGCGGGACTGAAGTCGCGCAGCAGCGCCAGCGTGCTGCGGGTGCGCACCGGGGCAGCGTCGGGCGAATTGTCCAGGCGGCCACCGACCTTGGCGCCGTACGTCTCGAATTCACTGATCTTGATGCCGGCGTCGGGCGCCAGCGGCCGCTCGAGGCGTTGCCCGTTGTTCAGCAGCAGGTAGCGGGTGCCGTCGACGTCCTCCATTCGCCCGCTGCGTGCGGAAGTGATGATCTGCAGGCCGCGTTCGATCGAGGAGATGAAGACATTGTTCGCCGTGGCGCTGTCGGGTGCATCCTTGTCGATGAAGAACACGCGCAGGCGCCCTGACGATTCGCGGAATTCGCCCGGCGCGACCCGTTCGATGTCGCTGCGCTGTTCGTAGCGCTGGCGCATGCCCTGGGTCTGCGAATTGGACCAGGGCCAGCCGACCAGCGCCAATACGGCGATCAGCAGCAGGATCGGCCACGAGAACTGGTAGAGCGGCCGCAGGAACTCGACCAGGCTGCGCCCGGCGGAGAACCAGATCACCATTTCGCTGTCGCGGTACATGCGCGAGAGCGTGCCGACGATCGAGATGAACAGGCAGAGGCCGAGGATGGTCGGCATATAGCCGAGCACGGTGTAGGTCATCACGAGGAAGACCTCGGAGGGATTCACGCTGCCCTTGGACGCCAGTCCGAGCGTGCGGATCAGCATCATGGTCATCACGATGGTGACCAGAACCACCAGCGTGGCTCCGAAGCTGCGCGACAGCTCCTTGCGTATAGAGGAATGGAATAACATCGTCGAGGGAAAAAAAGGATTATGGACTTTCAACTCAAGACCCTCTCCATCGCCCAGGCTGCCACGGAAAAATGCGATGTCCTCATCGTGCTCGTGGCGTCCGGAACCCCCGCCTCCAGGGATGCGCTCTCCACGCTGATCGCCGACGCCCGCAAGTCCTCGGACCTGCCGGACAAGGCGGGCAAGCTGCTCGCGTTCTATCGCCCAGCCGGCGTCACCGCCTCGCGCGTGGTGCTGGCATCGGTGGGGGATGGCAAGCCGTCGTCGGTCCGTTCGACCGTGATCGCCGCCGTCAATGCGGCGAAGGGGTCGAATCCCAAGCGTCTGGCCATCGTGTTCGCGCAGGACGCCGATGCGGCCGGCGTCGGCGGCGCGGTGATCGCCGCCGCGGACGCCAGCTACGTCTACACCACGACCAAGTCGAAGGCCGAGGCCCGGACGATTCGCCACCTGAGCATCGGCGTGCCGGATGCGACGCCGCTTCGGCAAGCCTTCGACGAAGCCACGGCGACCGTCGCGGGTGTCGAACTCGCAAAGGAATGGGGCAATCGCCCCGGCAACTATTGCACCCCGACGCTGCTGGCCGATGCCGCAAAGGACCTGGCGGACCTGCCGAACATCAAGTGCGAGGTGCTGGGCCCCAAGGAAGTGGCCAAGCTCGGCATGGGCGCGTTCGCCGCCGTCGCGCAGGGTTCGGCGGAACCGCTTCGCTTCATCGTGCTGCGCTACCACGGCGCGCCCAAGGACCAGGCGCCGGTCGTCCTGGTCGGCAAGGGCATCACCTTCGACACCGGCGGCGTTTCGCTCAAGCCCGCCGCCGAGATGGACGAGATGAAGTTCGACATGTGCGGCGCCGCGAGCGTCCTCGGCGTGTTCCGCGCGCTCGGCGACATCCAGCCTGCCATCAATGTCATCGGGCTCGTGCCTTCGTGCGAGAACATGAATGACGGCCGCGCAGTCAAGCCGGGCGACGTCGTGACCAGCATGAGCGGGCAGACCATCGAGGTGCTCAACACCGATGCGGAAGGGCGCCTGATCCTGTGCGATGCGCTCACCTACGCCAAGCGTTTCGCGCCGGCTGCCGTGATCGACATCGCGACGCTGACAGGCGCTTGCGTGGTGGCCCTGGGGGGCATTCGCAGCGGCCTGTTTTCCAGCGACGACGCGCTGGCGGGCGCGCTCGCTGCCGCCGGTGAAGAAGCCCAGGACCGTTGCTGGCGCATGCCGCTCGACGATGACTATGCCGAAGGCCTGAAGAGCAACTTCGCCGACGTCGCCAACATCGCGGGGCGCGCGGGTGGGGCGATCACGGCCGCCAAGTTCCTGCAGCGCTTCACGAGCGACTTTCCGTGGGCACACCTGGACATTGCCGGCACCGCCTGGAAGAGCGGGGCGTCCAAGGGCTCCACCGGCCGTCCGGTCGGCCTCTTGCTGAACTACCTGCTCGGGCTATGCCGGCAGGGCACTCCCAAGTCGCCCGCGCGCAAGGCCAGGAAGGCACGGTCCGCGGCGTGACTGAAATCGACGGCCACTACAACATGCCGGACAAGGTGAGCTATGCCTGCCGGCTGCTGCGCAAGGCAGTCGCCGCGCATGGCGCCCGCCTGGTGGTTGTCGCCGATGGCGCGACGCTGGACGCCATCGACCAGTCGCTGTGGACCTTGCAGCCGACCGAGTTCATACCGCACTGCCGCATCACGGACGACGCGCACATCGTGGCGCGCTCGCCCGTCGTGCTGGCCGAAAGCGGCGAGGCCGCGTTGCCGGACCGGCCCATCCTCGTGAACCTCGGGGCCGGACTTCCCGCGAGGTTCGAACGCTTCGAGCGCCTAATCGACATCGTCAGCAGCGACGACGCCGACAAGCTCGCGGGGCGGACGCGCTGGCGACACTACAAGGATCGCGGGTACGCGATTCGCACCCACCCGTACGGCGGGAGCCCCAACGCATGACGCAGCGCACCCCGCCGCGTTTCGTGCCGACGCTGACGACGGTGCTCGAACTGCCGCCGGACCCGGTGCACGCGCCCGAAGAAGTTGCACCTGTCGAGTCGCCTTCGCCAGCCGTGGCGGAGCCCTCGGACGCAGTCGCGCTCACCCCCGAGGCGAAGCTGTCGGAGGCCGAGGCGTTCAGGCTCGAAGAGCATTTGCTGCACCGCGTCTTGCAGCGCGTCGACCTCTCGCTCGAGGAGCGCGTGAGCGATGCCGTGTCAGCTTCCGTTCAGCAACATCTCGACCGGATGATCCCCGGTCTTCGGTCCGAAATCGAAGCCGTTTTGCGTGCGCTCGTGAGTGAAGCTCTGGCCCATGAGCTTTCCGACAACACAGGGTCTACGCCAGCTTTCGGCCCTCAATCCTTGGGCTAAACTGCGCGCCGGGTCGAATGCGCGAGGGCGCTGTGCATCCTCGGCGCGATACTTGCTGAGTCTTCGCGCCCGGATCGAAAGACCGGTTCTCAACTCTCTGTTTATCAATGTTCTGGAGGTTCCCCATGCAATTGAAATGGACTGCGGTCGCACTGGCTGCTCTCGCGCTTGTGGCCTGTGGCAAGAAAGAAGAGGCAGCGGCACCCGCCGCTTCCGCACCGACTGCAGCGGCGCCCGCACCGGCAGCACCTCCGGCCGACACGCTCGTGGTGAAGATCGGTCACGTGGCACCGACCAGCGGCGCGATCGCCCACCTCGGCAAGGACAACGAGTTCGGCGCACGCATGGCCATCGAAGACCTCAACGCCAAGGGCATCAAGATCGGCGACAAGGTTGCCAAGTTCGAACTGCTCGCCGAAGACGACGCAGCCGATCCGAAGCAAGGCACGGCAGTCGCCCAGAAGCTGGTCGACAGCAAGGTCAACGGCGTCGTCGGTCACCTGAATTCCGGCACCACGATCCCTGCTTCCAAGCTCTACAGCGACGCCGGCATTCCGCAGATCTCGCCGTCGGCAACCAACCCCAAGTACACCCGCCAGGGCTTCAAGACCACGTTCCGCGTGGTGGCTGACGACACGCAACTCGGCGGCACGCTCGGCAAGTACGCGGTCGAGACGCTGAAGGGCAAGAACATCGCCGTGATCGACGACCGTACGGCCTATGGCCAGGGCGTCGCCGAGGAATTCGAGAAGGCCGCCAAGGCCGCCGGCGGCACGATCGTCGGCCACGAATTCACGACCGACAAGTCGACCGACTTCAACGCCATCCTGACCAAGCTCAAGGGCACCAACCCCGACGTGCTGTTCTTCGGCGGCATGGACGCCGTCGGCGGCCCGATGCTCAAGCAGGTCAAGCAGCTCGGCATGAACGTCAAGTTCATGGGCGGCGACGGCCTGTGCACCGGCGAACTGGCCAAGCTGGCTGGCGACGCGATCGGTGAAGACATGGTCGTGTGCGCCGAAGCCGGCGGTGTGGACGGCGACTTCAAGGCGCCGCTGGATGCCTGGAAGACCAAGTTCAAGGAAAAGAACGGCGTCGAAGTCCAGATCTACGCACCGTACGTCTACGACGCCGTGCAAGTGCTGGCCGCGGCAATGCAGAAAGCCGGTTCGTCGGATCCCGAGAAGTACCTGCCTGAAGTCGGCAAGGTCGAATACAAGGGCCTGACCGGTCCGATCGCATTCGACGAAAAGGGCGACATCAAGAACGGTGCGCTGACGCTGTACACCTACAAGAACGGTGCACGCACGCAGATCGCCGTGGTGCGCTGAGCAAGCGGCTTCACGCTGAAATCAAAAGGGCCTTCGGGCCCTTTTTTCATGGCTGCGCGGAAGCCTCAGTGTGCGGAGGAACGCGCGCGCGCGTTGCCGTTGCAGTACTCGAAGAACGCCTCCAGCTCCCTCGACTTGTCGAAGACCGCGTCCGCTCCCAGCGCCATGCATCGCGCACGAATGTCGGCATTGATGTAGTTGCTGAGCACCACCGCGCGCTTCGACGAGGGGCGATGGACGCAATTGCGAAGCACGCCCAGTCCGGAACCTTCCTTGAGAAACAGGTCGACGACAACCAACTGCCAATCCTCCGGATGGGAGTCCAGCCAGCGCACAGCGTCGGTTTCGGTCTCGGCCGTGCCGACGACAGTGGCATCGGCCAGATCTTCCAGGGCGGGGATCAGGTTGTCTCGGATGGTCCTGTTGTCCTCGACGAGGAATGTGAAAAGGGCCATGCGGAGTTCTTGCCAGTGCGAGCGGTGAAGCGTAGCGGTCCGGATCGCAAAAATCATGCGCCTGAAGCCTTACATAGCGTAGGAGAAAGCAGACGGTAGCGCTTGTAAAGCGCCCACAAAAAAGCCCCGGCTAGCGGGGCTTTCAAGACGATTCCGGTTGCAGGTGGAAGCTGCTGGATTCGGTTTTCCTGGCGGAGCAGGCGGGATTCGAACCCGCGGAGGGCTATTAACCCTCACACGCTTTCCAGGCGTGCGACTTAAACCGCTCATCCACCGCTCCGAGCCCGCGATTGTAGCAGCGAGTTCAGGCGGAACCTGACGTCTTGCCCGCCTGCACCATCCGCATCGCCGACGCAATGAGGGCGGCGGTTTCGCTCATGTTGCTCGGCACGATGAGGGTGGTCGTTGCGTCGGCGGCGACCTTGCCGTAGGCGTCGACCGCGCGCTCGGCCACCTTGAGCTGGACGGCCTGTTCACCGCCCGGCTGCCGGATCGCGGCGGCGATGCGTTCGATGGCGCCCGCGGTGGCCTCGGCCACGGCGGTGATGGCGGCCGCTTCGCCCTGGGCGTTGTTGATCTGCGCCTGCTTCTCGCCTTCGGACCTTGCGATGAAGGCCTCGCGCTCGCCCGTGGCGATGTTGATCTGTTCCTGGCGGCGCCCTTCGGAAGCAGCGATCAGGGCGCGCTTCTCGCGCTCGGCGGTGATCTGGCGCTGCATCGCATGCAGGATCTCGTTCGGCGGCGTCAGGTCCTTGATCTCGTAGCGCAGCACCTTCACGCCCCAGTTGAGTGCGGCCTCGTCGATGGCCGAGACGATCTGGGAATTGATGATGTCCCGTTCCTCGAAGGTCTTGTCGAGTTCGAGCTTGCCGATCACGCTGCGCAGCGAGGTCTGGGCCAGCTGCGTCACGGCCACGATGTAGTTCGACGAGCCATAGCTCGCGCGCATCGGGTCGGTCACCTGGAAGTAGAGGATGCCGTCGACCTGGAGTTGCGTGTTGTCGCGCGTGATGCAGACCTGGCTCGGTACGTCGAGCGGGATTTCCTTCAGGCTGTGCTTGTAGGCCACCCGGTCGATGAAGGGGATAAGGAAGTTGGGTCCCGGCGTCATGGTGCCGTGGTACTTGCCGAGGCGCTCGCGCACCCACGCGTTCTGCTGCGGGACGAACTTGATCGACTGCGTGATGACGATCACGGCGATGACGAGGAGAACCAGGGGGACTGCGGCGAATTCCATTGCTCATTGTTCCTTTTCGATTTCTGATTTCTGCTTCAGATCTTCTCGACGACCAGGCGACTGCCGATCACCTCGGCCACCTTGTGCTCGCCGGCCGACGGCGTGCTGCCGGCACGGGACACGACAGTCCATTGCGCGCCCCGGTAGCGGACCGTGGCGGTACCGTCCGCGTTCCAGGCGTCGACGTAGACCCTTTCGCCGATGTCGAGGTTGACGTTGCGATTGGCGCCCGTCGGCGGTTCAGGTGGACGCTTGCGGCGAATCGCATGCCAGACGATCACCGCGCCCAAGCTGACGACCGCGGCGACGATCAACTGCGTGCTCAGCGCGGCGCCGGCATGCGCGGACAGCGCCGCGGCTGCGAAGCCCGCACTCATGAGCAGCAGGTAGACCGTACCCGTGCCGGACAGCAACTCGACCACCACCGCCGCCCCCGCTATCAACCACCAGATGGTGGAACTCGCCATGTAGATTCCTCTCGTCGTGATAGGTGGAGGGGATTGTGTCAAAGCTGACCAGTACCTTCATCTGAATTCCGTACACTTCGCGCCTATTTGCCCAGTCCGGAGCCCCGCTCATGAAATTTCGCTTCCCCATCGTCATCATCGACGAGGACTTTCGATCCGAGAACACCTCGGGGCTCGGTATCCGCGCGCTGGCGCAGGCCTTCGAGAGCGAAGGCTTCGAGGTGCTGGGCGTCACGAGCTACGGCGACCTGAGCCAGTTCGCTCAGCAGCAGAGCCGGGCCAGTGCCTTCATCCTGTCGATCGACGACGAGGAGTTCTCGGTGGGCCCCGATCTCGATCCGGCCGTGCTCAACCTGCGCAACTTCATCGGCGAAGTGCGTCGCAAGAACGCCGACGTGCCGATCTACATCTACGGCGAGACGAAGACCTCGCGCCACATTCCGAACGACATCCTGCGCGAGCTGCATGGCTTCATCCACATGTTCGAGGACACGCCGGAGTTCGTGGCGCGCCACATCATCCGGGAGGCGAAGAGCTACCTGGAAGGCGTGCAGCCGCCGTTCTTCAAGGCGCTGATCGACTACGCGGAGGACGGTTCGTATTCGTGGCACTGCCCGGGCCATTCGGGCGGGGTGGCGTTCCTGAAGAGCCCTGTAGGCCAGATGTTCCACCAATTCTTCGGCGAGAACATGCTGCGTGCCGACGTCTGCAATGCGGTCGAGGAACTCGGTCAGTTGCTCGACCACACCGGCCCGGTGGCGGCCAGCGAGCGCAACGCGGCGCGCATCTTCAACGCCGACCACTGCTTCTTCGTCACCAACGGCACCAGCACCAGCAACAAGATGGTGTGGCACCACACGGTGGCGCCGGACGATGTGGTGGTGGTCGACCGCAACTGCCACAAGTCGATCCTGCACGCGATCATCATGACGGGCGCCATTCCGGTCTTCATGAAACCGACGCGCAACCACTTCGGCATCATCGGCCCGATCCCCAAGAGCGAGTTCGAGCCGGCCGCCATCAGGGCCAAGATCGCGGCGAATCCGCTGCTCTCGCATGTCGACGCGAACAAGGTCAAGCCCCGCGTGATGACGCTCACGCAGTCGACCTACGACGGTGTGATCTACAACACCGAGACCATCAAGAACATGCTCGACGGCTACGTCGACACGCTGCATTTCGACGAGGCGTGGCTGCCGCACGCGGCGTTCCACCCGTTTTACGGTGCCTACCACGCGATGGGTAAGCGCCGCGTGCGCCCGAAGGAATCGCTGGTGTTCGCTACGCAGTCGACCCACAAGCTGCTGGCCGGCATCAGCCAGGCCAGCCACGTGCTGGTGCAGGACTCGCAGAACCGAGCGCTCGACCGCGACCTCTTCAACGAGGCCTACCTGATGCACTCGTCGACAAGCCCGCAGTACGCGATCATCGCGAGTTGCGACGTGGCCGCCGCGATGATGGAGCCGCCCGGCGGTACCGCGCTGGTGGAAGAGAGCATTCTTGAAGCGCTCGACTTCCGCCGCGCGATGCGCAAGGTGGAGGACGAGTTCGGCAAGGACGAATGGTGGTTCAAGGTCTGGGGCCCCGAGAAGCTGGTCGACGAGGGCATTGGACGCGCCGACGACTGGATCATCAAGGGCGAGTCACGCACCGCGAAGTGGCATGGCTTCGGCAAGCTGGCCGACGGGTTCAACATGCTGGACCCGATCAAGTCCACCATCGTGACACCGGGCCTGGACCTGAACGGGAAGTTCGCCACGACCGGCATCCCCGCCAGCATCGTCACCAAGTTCCTGGCCGAGCATGGCGTGATCGTCGAGAAGACGGGGCTCTACAGCTTCTTCATCATGTTCACGATCGGCATCACCAAGGGCCGCTGGAACACGCTGCTGACTGCGCTGCAGCAGTTCAAGGACGATTACGCGCGCAACCAGCCGATGTGGCGGATCATGCCGGAGTTCTGCCAGGCGCATCCCAAGTACGAACGCCTGGGCCTGCGCGACCTGTGCCAGCACATCCATGAGTTGTATGCGCGCTTCGACGTGGCGCGGCTGACCACCGAGATGTACCTAAGCGACCTCACGCCGGCGATGAAGCCGAGCGATGCCTTCGCGCATATCGCGCACCGCAAGACGGAGCGGGTCGAGATCGACTACCTCGAAGGTCGCATCACCACGAGCCTTATCACGCCGTACCCGCCCGGCATTCCGCTGCTGATCCCGGGCGAGGTCTTCAACAAGAAGATCGTGGACTACCTGAAGTTCGCGCGTGAGTTCAATACCGAATGCCCGGGGTTCGAGACCGACATCCACGGCCTCGTGGGCCGTATCGATGAGACCGGGAAGAAGCGCTACTACGCGGATTGCGTCCGCGCCGCCTGATCAGGCGAGGCGCAGGGTCATCACGCCGGCCACGATGATCACCGTGCCGGCGGCACGCTGCCGGCCGAAGCCTTCGCCGAGGAAGAGGGCGCCCAGGATTGCGGCGAACAGCACCGATGTCTCGCGCAGCGCCGCGACGATGGCGACGGGCGCGTGCGTCATGGCCCACAAGGCGATGCCGTAGCTGCCTAGCGAGGCGAGGGTGCCGATGGCGGCGATCTTCCAGCGTCCGGCCATGTACGTGAAGGCCGCGCGGCGTTGCCCCGGCCTGCGCCACAGCACCAGCAGCAGGTACGGAATCCCGTCGAACAGGAACAAGCCCGCCACGTAGGCGAACGCATCGCCCGACGCGCGAACGCCGAGGCCGTCGATGACGGTGTAGAGCGCGATGATCGCCGCGTTGACCAGTGCGAAGGCGAGCGCCTTGCGCCGCTGCGCCTCACTGCCGCTGTGCAAGGCCGAGCGTGAGAGTCCCAGCGTGACAACGCCTACGCAGATGATCGCGACGCCCGCCCACGCGGCCGCCGAGATAGCCTCACCGATGAAGGCAAGGCTGCCCATCGCCACCAGCAGCGGCGCGCAGCCTCGCATGATCGGATAGGTGAGTCCGAGATCGCCATGCTTGTAGGCGCCGGCCAACGCGATGTAGTAGCCGAGATGGATCACCATCGACGCGATCATGTAGGGCCACGCGACAGGCGCCGGCAGGCCGGTGACGAAGATCAGGGGCACCGCGACKAAGATGCCCAGGCTGTGGATCAGCGCCGTGTCGAGCGACTTGTCGCGCCCTGACTTGATCAGCGCGTTCCAGCCCGCATGCAGCAGTGCGCCGCAAAGCACCGCGAACACGATCGGCCCGCTCAGTGCCACGCAGGTTGCCCCCTGGATGCGTCAAGGTGCTGCTGCCGAAGTAGATAGAGGCGCGCGATCATTCGAGGTCGTTGCGCACCCGCAGGAAGCGCGCGAATCTCGGCACGCCCGAGGGGTTCAAGCCGTTATAGCGGTAGGTGACCCAGGTGCCGATGGCGGGCGGATCCTCGCGTTCGGCATCGGTGAAGCCGCTGCCGAGCTTGAAACGCTTGCCGTCGGGCATCTCGACCATCAGCGCGCCCAGGCGGCCGGCGTGCTTGCCGCGTCCGCCGATGTGCGCGACCACGCGCGCGTCGGCATCGTCGAAGGGCTTGACTTTGAGCAGGTCGGCACTGCGCTCGGAGCGATAGGCCGACGCGCCGCGATGAAGCATCAGGCCTTCGCCTCCCATGCGCACCGTCTTGTCGAGCAGAGCCTGCAGCTCCGCGTGCGTCGTGGCGCGCTGCTGGGGCACGGCGACCAGCCAGGGAGCGGTCGTGATGGGCAGGAGCTTGCGAAGGGCCGCGAGTCGCGCGGTGAAGTCTCCAGGGGCAGCAGGCAGGTCGAAGATCATGAAGCGGATCTCGCGCCAGGCCGTATCGAGCGGTGTCTGGCTGCGCACGGTCGAAACCGTTTGCGGAAAACGACCGCGGCCCATCCATAGCTCGCCGTCCATGGGGATCGGGGGCAGGGGCGCGGTGAACCAGTTGGGCGCGGCGACGCGCTCGCCGCCGCGCGTCCAGAGTTGCTTGCCGTCCCAGTAGCCGCGGACGCCGTCGTACTTCTCGCTGACCCAGTAGTCGTCGAGAGGCAGGCCTCGGCGATAGACCTCGGCCAGCATGAGCGGTGGCGCCTTCGCGCCGTTCGCCGCCGATGCAACGAGAGGGCGGAGCGAAGCGAAGACTGCGCCGAAAGCGCCCAGCGCGAGCGCGCGGCGAGACAGGAGAACGGGCGCATTGAGGCCCGCACGAACAGAAAAACTCACGATCAACTCCCCGACACTTTTAGGTATGTCGGAATTATGGAGTTTCGAAGGGGGCTGGCTGGTCAGGCAGCGGGCTCCGCGATGCCGCCGACGACATGGCTGAAGCCGCCGTCCACGTAGGTGATCTCCGCGGTCACGCCGCTCGCGAGATCGCTCAGCAGGAAGGCGGCGACGTTGCCCACTTCCTCGATGGTCACGTTGCGGCGGATCGGCGACACCTCGGCCACCACCGACAGGATCTTGCCGAAGCCCTTGATGCCGCTGGCCGCCAGCGTCTTGATCGGCCCGGCGCTGATGCCGTTGACACGCGTGCCCTTGGGGCCGAGCGACTCGGCCAGGTAGCGCACCGACGCCTCGAGCGAAGCCTTGGCGAGCCCCATGGTGTTGTAGTTGGGCAGGACGCGCATGGCGCCGAGGTAGGTCAGCGTCAGCAGCGCCGACTTGTCGTTGAGATAGGGCAACGCGGCCTTGGCCATCGCCGGGAAGCTGTAGGCGCTGATGTCGTGCGCCACCTTGAAGGCATCACGCGACAGGCCATCGAGGAAGTCGCCGGCGATCGCCTCGCGCGGCGCGAAGCCGATGCTGTGCACGAAGCCGTCGAACTTTGGCCAGGTCTGCGACAGGTCGGCGAAGAGCTTGTCGATCTGCGCATCGTCGCCCACGTCGCAATCGAAGATCAGCTTCGAACCGAAGTCGGCCGCGAACTCGGTGATGCGATCCTTGAAGCGCTCGCCCACGTAGCTGAACGCCAGTTCGGCGCCCTGTTCATGGCAGGCCTTGGCGATGCCGTAGGCGATGGAGCGGTTGCTCAACACGCCGGTGATCAGAAGTTTTTTGCCGGAAAGAAAGCCCATGGAACGACCTCGTGAAAATCTTGGGCAGAATTCTCGCATGCGAGGTTGGCTGCTTTTCGTGTTGGCGCTCTCGGCGGCCCCGTCATGGGCTGCCCATGCCTACGCGCAGTTCGGCGACATCAAGTACCCCCCGGATTTCACCCATTTCGCCTATGTGAATCCCCAGGCCCCCAAGGGCGGGGAACTGCGCATGGTGCCGCCCATCACGTCGACGAACTTCGACAAGTTCAACCCCTTCACCCTGAAGGGAACGCCGCCGGCGGGAATGGGCCTGCTGGTGTTCGAGAGCCTTCTGATCGGCAATTCGGAGGAGCCGACCACGGCCTACGGCCTCCTGGCCGAGGATGTGGAGGTCGCGCCGGACCGGCTCTCGGCCACTTTCAGGATCCGCCCCGAGGCTCGCTTCAATGACGGTTCGCCGGTCATGGCGTCCGACGTGGTGTATTCCTTCAAGACGCTGACCGGTCCGCTCGCCGCGCCCCAGTTCCGCACGATCTACGCCGAAGTGAAGGGCGCGACCGCCACCGGTCCGCGCACGGTCCGCTTCGACTTTGCCAGCCCGAACCGCGAGTTGCCCCTCGTGGTGGGCGGCATGGCGGTCTTCAGCCCGAAATGGGGCGGGGGAAAGCCGTTCGACCAGGTGACGAACGAGCTTCCGATCGCGTCCGGTCCCTACAGGATCCCCGACGCACGGCTCGGGCGGGACATCACCTACGTGCGAGACCCGAACTACTGGGGCGCCAATCTGGCGGTGCGCAGGGGGCAGTTCAATTTCGATCGCCTGACCTTCAAGCTCTACCTCGACGAGACAGCGAGATTCGAAGGACTGAAGGCCGGAGAGTTCGACTTCATGCGCGAATTCATCTCGCGCAACTGGGCCCGGCAGTACAAGGGCAAGCAGTTCGACAGCGGCGAACTCAAGGCGCGGGTCTTCGAGAACCGCAACCCGGGCGATTTCCAGGGCTACGTCTTCAATACCCGCAATCCCAAGTTCCAGGACCGGCGCGTGCGGGAGGCCATCGGCTTGACGATGGACTTCGACTGGCTCAACCGCCAACTGTTCTACGGCCTGTACAAGCGCGTCGAAGGGTATTTCCCCAACAGCGAATTCCACGCCGAAGGATTGCCCGGTCCTGACGAGCTGGCGCTGTTGGAGCCGTTGCGCAGCAAGTTGCGCCCCGAGGTCTTCGGTCCCGCGGTCATCTCGCCGACGACAGTGCCGCCTTCCAGCCTGCGCGCGAATCTGCGGAAGGCACGGCAATTGCTGGCCGATGCCGGTTGGACCTACCGCGATGGCGCATTGCGCAATGCCAGCGGCGATGTCTTCGAGATCGAGATGCTCAACAACCAGCCCTCGCTGATCCGCGTCATCACGCCCATGCAGACGGCCCTGCGCAAGCTGGGCATCGAGCTGCGCGTGCGGACGGTGGACAGCTCGCTCTTCCAGCAGCGCATGGACAACTTCGAGTTCGAGATGACCAGTCTGCGGCTGCCGGGTAGCACTGCGCCGGGCGGCGAACTGTTCGAGCTTTTCAGTAGCCAGGCGGCGGCAACGACGGGGTCGTCGAATCTCTGGGGAATTGCCGATCCCGCGGTCGATGCGCTCCTGCAGCAGGTAGTGAAGGCGACGACGCGCCCCGAACTTGCCGCAGCGATGCGTGCGCTCGACCGCGTGCTTTCACACGGCTTCTATTCCGTTCCACAGTGGTACAGCGATTCCTTCCTGGTCGGCTACCGTCCGAGGCCCTTCGTGTTGCCCGAAGTGATCCCGCCGTACTACCAGCCCGATTCCTGGGCGATGTCGACGTGGTGGGCTTCGCCCTCGAACCGTTAGGCTCGGGAGAACAATGGCCAGCTACATCCTCAAGCGCCTGCTGCTGATGATCCCGACGCTGTTCGGCGTGCTGCTGCTCACCTTCGTCGTCATCCAGTTCGTGCCGGGCGGGCCGGTCGAACAGATGGTGTCGCAGCTGCAGGGGCGCGATTCGGGCGGCGAGCGTGCGGTGGCGGCCGGCAGTGGCTACCGGGGACGCCAGGGCCTCGATCCCCAGCGTATCGAGGAGATCAAGAAGCTCTACGGCTTCGACAAGCCGCCGCTGGAGCGATTCGGGCTGATGCTCAAGTCCTATGCGCAGTTCGACCTGGGCAGCAGCTTCTATCAACGCAAGGCGGTGTGGACGCTGGTGAAGGAGAAGTTGCCGGTCTCGATCAGCCTTGGCCTGTGGACCTTCTTCATCAGCTACCTGATCGCCGTGCCGCTGGGCGTCGCCAAGGCGGTGCGGGCCGGCACGCGCTTCGATTTCGTGACCACGCTGATCGTGCTGATCGGCTATGCGATCCCCGGCTTCGTGCTGGGCGTGGCGCTGCTGGTGATTTTCGGGGGGCAGTTGCAGTGGTTCCCGTTGCGCGGATTGACCTCCTCGAACTGGGAGAGCCTGAGTTGGGGCGCCAAGGTGACCGACTACCTGTGGCACATCACGCTGCCCATCATCGCGATGGTCCTGGGCAGCTTTGCCGTCACGGCGATGCTGACCAAGAACTCCTTTCTCGAGGAAATCCGCAAGCAGTACGTGCTGACCGCCCGTGCCAAGGGCCTTTCGGAACGCCAGGTGCTCTGGAAGCACGTGTTCCGCAATGCGCTGATCCCGATCGTCACCGGCTTTCCGGCGGCGTTCATCGGCGCCTTCTTCGCCGGCTCGCTGCTGATCGAGACGCTGTTCTCGCTCGACGGCCTGGGCTTGCTGAGCTACGAGAGCGTGATCCGGCGGGACTATCCGGTGGTTCTCGGGACGCTGTACTTCTTCACGCTGATCGGGCTGGTCACCAAGCTCATGTCCGACCTCTGCTACGTCTGGGTCGATCCGAGGGTGAAGTTTGACTAGCGCGCCGCCGTCACGGCCGCTTTCGCCGAGCCCGGGGCGCCGGGCCTGGCAGCGCTTCAAGCGAAACCGGCTCGGCTTCTGGAGCTTCGTCGTCTTCACCGTGCTGGTCGTGCTGAGCCTGTTCGCCGAAGTGCTGTCGACCGACAAGCCGCTTGTCGTGCGCTATGACAGTCAGACCTACTTCCCGGTGGTGCGCGATTACTCCGAGAAGACCTTTGGCGGCGATTTCGAGACGCCGGCCGACTATCTCGATCCGTTCATCCGGGAGCGTATTACCACGGGCGGCAACTGGGCGATCTACGCGCCGAATCCGTATGGGCCAAGGACGCTCAACTACTTCGCGAAGCTGCCGAATCCTTCCGCGCCTTCGTCGGAGAACATCTTCGGCACCGACGACCGCGGGCGCGACCTGTTGGCGCAACTGATCTACGGATTCCGGGTGAGCGTGCTGTTCGCGCTGGCGCTGACTGTCATCGGCGTGATCCTGGGCATCGCTGCCGGCGCCGTGCAGGGCTTTTTCGGCGGGAAGACAGACCTCGCGTTCCAGCGATTCATCGAGATCTGGGGCTCCATGCCGGAGCTGTACCTGCTGATCATCTTCAGCGCGATCTTCGCGCCCAGCGTGGCCTTGCTGCTGATCCTGCTGAGCCTGTTCGGCTGGATGGGGCTGTCCGACTACGTGCGCGCCGAGTTCCTGCGCAATCGGCAGATGGACTACGTGCGCGCGGCGCGTGCGCTGGGCGTCGGCAACCTGCAGATCATGTGGAAGCACATCCTGCCGAACAGCATGACGCCGGTCGTGACCTTCCTGCCGTTTCGCATGAGCGCGGCGATCCTGGCGCTGACCTCGCTCGACTTCCTCGGGCTCGGCGTGCCGCCGGGAACGCCGTCGCTGGGCGAACTCCTGAGCCAGGGTAAGGCCAACATCGATGCGTGGTGGATTTCGCTGTCCACCTTCGGCGTGCTCGTGGTCACGCTGATGCTGCTGACTTTCATGGGCGATGCGCTCCGCGATGCGCTCGATCCGCGAAAGGCGGACCAATGAGCGCGCCGTTGTTGAAGGTCGAAGGCCTGAAGGTTGCTTTCGGCGACAAGGAAGTGGTGCATGACATCCGCTTCGACATCGCGCAGGGCGAGAAACTGGCGCTGGTCGGCGAATCGGGCTCGGGCAAGACCGTCACGGCGTTGAGCCTGCTCCGGCTGGTGCAGAACGCCAAAATCTCGGGCGCCGCGAGCTTTGCCGGCGAGGAGGGCGGGGATGCGCGCGACCTGCTATCCCTTCCCGAGTCGCGACTGCGCGGCATCCGCGGCAAGGAGATCGCGATGATCTTCCAGGAGCCGATGACCGCCCTCAACGCGCTCTACCCGGTGGGCGACCAGATTGCCGAAGTGCTCGAACTGCATCAGGCCATGCCGGCGCGCGCAGCGCACGAAGCAGCGGTGCAATTGCTGGCGGATACGGGCATTCCGGAGCCGGCACGGCGGGCGAGGGCGTTCCCGCACCAGTTGTCGGGTGGCCAGCGGCAGCGCGCCATGATCGCAATGGCACTGGCCTGCAAGCCGCGGCTCCTGCTGGCGGACGAGCCGACTACGGCGCTCGACGTCACCGTCCGGGCGCAGATTCTCGATCTGCTGGCCGACCTGCAACGCAAGCATGGCATGGCGGTGCTGCTCATCACGCATGACCTGAACCTCGTGCGTCGCTTCGCCGATCGCGTTGCAGTGATGGAGAACGGCTACATCGTCGAGCACGGCGCGGTTTCGACCGTGTTCGACGCGCCGCAACACCCGTACACACGCAAGCTGATCGACAGCCGGCCGACGCGGGACGTGGCGCCTGTGGCGATCGACACGAACGCGCCGCCCATACTCGCCGCCACTGCGCTGAGGGTGAGCTATCCGGTGCCCCGCCCTGGCGTCGCCGGGTGGTTCCGCAGGGGCGAGTTCGTGGCGGTGCAGGGCGCCGATTTCCGCGTCGGTCCCGGCGAGACGCTGGGTGTGGTGGGTGAATCCGGATCGGGCAAGTCGACGCTGGCGCTCGCGGCGCTCGGACTGCTGAAGCACGAGGGCCAACTCGACGTCGGCGGACAGAAGTGGGCGACGGGCGGTGCCAGCGATCGGGCGCTGCGGCGTGTGATGCAGGTGGTCTTCCAGGATCCGTTTTCGTCGCTCTCGCCTCGCATGACGGTCGAGCAGATCGTCGGCGAGGGCCTGACGGTCCATGCGCCCGAACTCGACGAGGCATCCCGTCGCACACGTGCGCTCGCGGCGCTGGCCGACGTGGGCTTGACGGAGGCGCAGTTTCCCGCGTTGCTCGACCGCTATCCGCACGAGTTTTCGGGTGGGCAACGGCAGCGGCTGGCGATTGCCCGGGCGTTGATCGTCGACCCCAGGCTGCTCGTGCTCGACGAGCCCACGAGCGCGCTCGACGTCACGATCCAGAAGCAGGTGCTGGGCTTGCTGCAGCGCCTACAGCGCGAGCGCGGCCTGAGCTACCTGCTGATCACGCACGACGTCGAGGTGATTCGCGCGATGGCGCACCAGGTCATCGTGATGAAGGACGGCGCGATCCTCGAATCGGGCCCTGTCGACCGGGTGCTCGACGCGCCCGAGCATCCCTACACGCAGAAACTGGTCGCGGCGGCGCTGACAGATTAGAAGAACTCGGAGAGCGCAAAATGTCGCAGATCGGTTATGACAGGCGCGGTGCTTGGCGCGCGGGGCCCTGGCCTGCATGGCGGTGCTCTTTATCTCTGTCTGGCATCGCGCTCAAGTGACCAAAGGTATCCAAGCCGCGTAGAAACCCCTGTTTCGTAACGCATTTGGCATATAATTCAAGGCTCACGACCAAACGGGCGGGTACCAACCGCCCGTTTTTTATTGGTCGAAGCATTCTTGATGTCGCAGGCGGGCGGCGGCATCGGGCACACCAAAGGCAAAAACAGACACGTGGCATTGCAGCAGACAGTGGAACAAACCGTGGCCGGGCTCGGCTACGACCTGGTCGAGATCGAACGCTCGGCCGGGGGATTGCTGCGCGTCACGATTGATTTGCCCTGGAGTGGCCCCAATTCAGAAGGTGCGGTTGCGGGTGCGCCGGAGCCTTTCGTCACTGTCGAGGATTGCGAAAAGGTCACCCGTCAATTGCAGTTCGCGCTGGAAGTGGATGGCGCGGACTACAAGCGCCTCGAAGTGTCGTCGCCGGGTATTGACCGGCCGTTGCGCAATGAGCAGGATTTCGAACGTTTTGCCGGTGAGGTGATTGACATCACGCTCAAGGCGCCGATGGGTGCTGCGGCGGGCGGTCAGGTGGCGGCCAACCGCAAGAAATTTCGCGGCACGCTGGAACGTGTCGCAGCGGGCGATGGATCGCCAGGCTGGCAGATCGTCTGGAGCGACGAGCCGGCGCCGAAGCCCGGCCAGAAGATCAGCAAGAAGCGCGCGCCTGCACCCCTGCAGGCGTTGGGTTTTGCTTTGGACGAGCTCCGCGAAGCGCGGCTCGCCCCGATAGTGGATTTCAAAGGGCGCAGGCCCAAACCTGGCACGGTGGTGTCGGACTGAACGAGGAGAGTGGTGGCATGAATCGCGAAATGTTGATGTTGGTGGATGCGATCTCGCGCGAGAAGAACGTCGAACGTGACGTCGTCTTCGGCGCCGTCGAGTCCGCCTTGGCGCAAGCCACCAAGAAGCTCTACCAGGGCGACGTGGACATCCGCGTCGCCGTCGACCGCGACAGCGGCGACTATGAGACCTTCCGCCGCTGGCACGTGGTGCCCGACGAGGCCGGCCTCCAGTTGCCCGACCAGGAAATCCTCCTGTTCGAAGCCAAGGAGGAGATGCCCGACATCGAGCTGGACGAGTACATCGAGGAAGCCGTCGAATCGGTGCCGATCGGTCGCATCGGCGCGATGGCCGCCAAGCAGGTGATCCTGCAGAAGATCCGCGACGCGGAGCGCGAGATGCTGCTCAACGACTTCATGTCGCGCGGCGAGAAGATCTTCACCGGCACCGTCAAGCGACTGGACAAGGGCGACATCATCGTCGAGGCCGGCCGCGTCGAAGGGCGCCTGCGTCGCAGCGAGATGATCGCCAAGGAAAACCTGCGCAATGGCGACCGCGTGCGCGCCATGATCATGGAAGTCGACCTGACGCTGCGCGGCGCGCCGATCATCCTGTCGCGCGCGGCCCCCGAATTCATGATCGAGTTGTTCCGCCAGGAAGTGCCCGAGATCGAGCAAGGCCTGCTCGAGATCAAGAGCTGCGCCCGTGACCCCGGCTCGCGCGCCAAGATCGCCGTGCTCTCTCACGACAAGCGTGTCGACCCGATCGGCACCTGCGTCGGCGTGCGCGGTACGCGCGTCAATGCCGTCACCAACGAACTCGCAGGCGAGCGCGTGGACATCGTTCTCTGGAGCGAAGACCCGGCGCAATTCGTGATCGGTGCACTGGCGCCGGCCAATGTCTCGTCGATCGTGGTCGACGAGGAAAAGCATGCCATGGACGTGGTGGTCGACGAGGAAAACCTCGCGATCGCGATCGGTCGCGGCGGCCAGAACGTGAGGCTCGCCTCCGACCTGACCGGCTGGAAGATCAACATCATGGACGCCAACGAATCTGCGCAGAAGCAGGCGACCGAGACGGACGCGAGCCGCAAGCTGTTCATGGAAAAGCTCGACGTCGACGAGGAAATCGCCGACATCCTGATCTCCGAGGGCTTCACGAGCCTGGAAGAAGTGGCCTACGTGCCGATTTCCGAACTGCTTGAGATCGAGAGCTTCGACGAAGACACGATCAACGAACTGCGTTCGCGCGCCAAGGATGCGCTGCTCACCATGGAAATCGCCCGTGAAGAAAACGTCGAGAGCGTCTCGCAGGATCTGCGCGACCTCGACGGGCTCGACCCGGCCCTGATTCCGAAATTGGCCGAGGCGGGTGTCCACACCCGTGACGACCTGGCCGACCTTGCGGTCGATGAACTCACCGAGATCACCGGCCAGAGCGCCGATGACGCCAAGAACCTCATCTTGAAAGCCCGCGAACATTGGTTCGCCGGCCAAGAGTGACGGTCATGGAGGCACGAAACCAATATGTCCAGTACCACTGTCGCCGAGTTCGCGAACGAGCTCAAGAAGACTCCCGAAATCCTGCTTGACCAGCTCAAGAGCGCGGGCGTGCCCAAGGCCGCCGTCACCGATGCGCTCACCGAGGCTGACAAGCAGCGTCTGCTTGGCTTCCTGAAGGCCAGCCACGGCACGATCGACCCCGAGCGCAAGAAGATCACGCTGACGAAGAAGTCGACCAGCGAGATCAAGCAGGCCGACGCCACCGGCCGCGCTCGCACAATCCAGGTCGAAGTGCGCAAGAAGCGCACCTTCATCCAGCGCGACGAAGGTCATCCGGCCGCCGCCGAGCCGGCACCGCAGGAAGCGCCCGCTGCGGCTGCTCCGGCCGCGCCGCAGATCGACGAAGCTGAACTGACTCGCCGCGAGGAAGAAGCACGTCGACAGGCCGAATTGATCCGTCGCCAGGAAGAAGAACTGGTCGAGAAGCGCCGCATTCGCGAAGAAGCCGAGGCGCGTGAGCGCGAGAAGGCAGAACGGGCGGAGCAGGCCGAGCAAGAAGCCAAGGCCGCCAAGAAGAAGGCCGCAGAAGCTGCCGCCGCTGCAACCGTGACCGAAGGCGCGCCCGATGTGCCCGAGGAAGCGCCTGCCGTGACCGATCGCAAGGCGGCCGCGGAAGCCGCTGCCGCGCAGGCGAAGGACGATGCCAAGGCCAAGGCCGCCGCCGAGTCCAAGGCACGTGCCGATGAGGAAGCCGTCCGCGCCAGGGATCTGGACGAGCGCCGCCGCAAGGCGCTGGCCGAAGCCGAAGCCATCCGCGCGATGATGAATGCACCGGCACGCGTCCTGGTGCCGCACAAGGCGCCCGAGAAGCCCGCGCCGGAAGCCAAGGCCGGGGTAAAGGGCACGTTGCACAAGCCGACGGCCCCGGCCGCCCGTCCGGGCGCGCCTGCTGCTCCCGGAACTGCTGCCGCAGCGGCTCCCGGTGCAGGCAAGGAAGTCAAGTCGGCCAAGCTCTCGTCGAGTTGGGCCGGCGACACTGCCAAGAAGAAGGAAATCAAGACCCGCGGCGACGCCAGCGGCGGCGTCGGTCGCGGCAACTGGCGCGGTGGCCCGCGAGGCCGTCGCGGCAATGACCGCAATGGCCAGGAAGAGCGCGTGCAGGCCGCGCCGGTCGAGGCGCGCGTGCTCGAAGTGCATGTGCCCGAAACCATCACAGTCTCGGAACTCGCTCACAAAATGGCCGTCAAGGCGTCCGAAGTCATCAAGCAATTGATGAAGCTCGGCCAGATGGCGACCATCAACCAGTCGCTGGACCAGGACACCGCGATGATCATCGTGGAAGAAATGGGCCACAACGCGGTGGTGGCAGCGCTGGACGATCCGGAAGCCTTCACCGACGAGGACGTGTCGGCGCAACAGGCGGAAGCCCTGCCGCGTGCTCCGGTCGTGACCGTCATGGGTCACGTCGACCACGGCAAGACCTCGCTGCTGGACTACATCCGCCGTGCCAAGGTGGCCGCGGGCGAAGCCGGCGGCATCACGCAGCACATCGGTGCCTATCACGTGCAGACCGCTCGCGGCATGGTGTCCTTCCTCGACACCCCGGGCCACGAGGCGTTCACCGCCATGCGTGCGCGTGGTGCGCAGGCCACCGACATCGTGATCCTGGTGGTTGCCGCGGATGACGGCGTCATGCCACAGACCAAGGAAGCCATCAAGCACGCAAAGGCCGCGGGTGTGCCGATCGTGGTCGCGATCAACAAGATCGACAAGCCCGATGCCAACCTCGACCGCGTCAAGCAGGAACTGGTTGCCGAAGAAGTCGTGCCCGAAGAGTACGGCGGCGATACGCCGTTCGTGCCCGTGTCCGCCAAGACCGGGCAGGGCGTTGACGACCTGCTTGAGCAAGTGCTGCTGCAGGCCGAAGTCCTGGAACTCAAGGCGCCGGTCGATGCTGCCGCCAAGGGCCTGGTGATCGAAGCCCAACTCGACAAGGGCCGCGGTCCGGTCGCGACCGTGCTGGTGCAATCCGGCACGCTCAAGACGGGCGACGTGGTGCTGGCCGGCTCGACCTTTGGCCGTGTGCGCGCCATGATTGACGAAGACGGCAAGGCAATCAAGTCCGCGGGTCCGTCGATCCCGGTCGAGATTCAGGGCCTGACCGAAGTGCCGCAAGCTGGCGACGAGTTCATGGTGATGAGCGATGAGCGCCGTGCGCGCGAGATCGCCACTTACCGTGCAGGCAAGTTCCGGAACACCAAGCTGGCGAAGGCCCAGGCTGCAAATCTGCAGAACATGTTCAGCGACCTGTCGGCAGGCGAGGTGCAGACGCTGCGAATCATCATCAAGGCTGACGTGCAAGGCTCGCAGGAGGCACTGGCTCAGTCCCTGCTCAAGCTGGCGACCGAGGAAGTCAAGGTGCAGATGGTGTACGCCGGCGTCGGCGGCATCAGCGAGAGCGACATCAACCTCGCGATCGCGTCGAAGGCCATCGTGATCGGCTTCAACGTGCGCGCCGATGCTGGTGCGCGCAAGCTGGCCGAGAGCAACGGCATCCAACTCCACTACTACAGCATCATCTACGACGCGGTGGACGACATCAAGGTCGCCATGTCCGGCATGCTGGCACCCGAACGGCGCGAAGAGGTCATCGGCTCGGCCGAAATCCGCACCGTGTTCGTGGCGTCCAAGATCGGTACGGTCGCAGGTTGTATGGTCACCGCCGGCTCGGTCAACCGCAGCGCGCATTTCCGCCTGCTGCGCGACAACGTGGTGATCTACACCGGCGAAATCGACTCGATCAAGCGCCTCAAGGACGACGTGCGCGAAGTGCGCGAAGGCTTCGAGTGCGGTATCAAGCTCAAGAACTACAACGACATCAAGGAAGGTGATCAGCTGGAGTTCTTCGAGATCAAGGAAATCGCCCGGACGCTGTAAGCGCCTCGTACGACGCTGGCCATGCCCAAGAGAAAAGCCGCAACCCCCAACCGCGCCTTCAAGGTGGCCGATCAGATCCAGCGCGATCTGACGGAACTGATCGCGCGCGAGTTAAAGGATCCGCGGGTGGGCATGGTCACGATCCAGGCGGTCGAGGTCACGCCCGACTACGCGCACGCGAAGGTCTTCTTCAGCCTGCTCGTGGGCGATCCGGTCGAGACCACCGAAGCGCTGAACCAGGCCGCGGGCTTCCTGCGCAACGGCCTCTTCAAGCGCTTGCACATCCATACGGTCCCGACGCTGCATTTCCAGTTCGATCGCACGACCGAACGCGCGGCTGACATGAATGCGCTGATCGCGCAGGCCGTTGCTTCACGTTCCAAAGACGACTGAAGATGAACGCGCCACGCACACGGGTGCAGCGGCGCCCTGTGCATGGGGTGTTGCTGCTCGACAAGCCGCTGGGTCTTTCCAGCAACCAGGCCTTGCAGAAGGCCAAATGGTTGCTGCGGGCGGAGAAGGCAGGGCACACAGGCACGCTCGATCCGCTCGCGAGCGGGGTGTTGCCGCTGTGCTTCGGCGCGGCGACCAAATTCAGCCAGCTCCATCTCGATGCCGACAAGACCTACGAGGCCACGGCGCGTCTCGGCGTGAAGACATCCACCGGCGACGCCGAAGGCGACGTCATCGCCGTGCGTCCCGTTGCAGCAACTGCTGCCGACCTGAAGCGCGTCGAAGCGCAGTTCACCGGCCCGATACGCCAGGTGCCACCGATGCACAGCGCTTTGAAGAAAGACGGAAAGGCGCTGTACGAATACGCGCGCGAAGGCGTCGAAGTGGAGCGGGCACCTCGCGACGTGATGATCTACAGGTTGACGATCGACGCATCGTCCGACAACCAGATCCGCATCCGCGCGACCGTGAGCAAGGGCACCTACATCCGCACGCTGGGCGAAGACATTGGCGAAGCCTTGGGCTGCGGCGCCCACCTCACGGCGTTGCGCCGGACGGCGACCGGCGGCTTCGACGTATCGCAATGCGTGACGCTGGAGGCGCTCGAAGCCATGACCGAGGAAGAGCGCCTCGCGCAATTGCTCCCCACCGAAGCGCTGGTCGCCGATCACACGCCCGTCACGCTCGACGCCGAAGATGCCGGGCGATTCCTGTCCGGCCTGCGCCGACGCGGCACGTGGCTGGACGCGCCCGCCGTGGCCGTCTTCGCCCGCGAACCCCAGGCATTCCTCGGCTCGGCCCATGTGAAGGCCGGCGAACTGATTCCGGGGCGCTTGCTGAGCCCCATCGAAATCCAGCAAACACTATTGACCGAAGCGACACCATGAGCACCAAACAGATTCGCAACATCGCCATCATTGCCCACGTGGACCATGGCAAGACCACGATGGTCGACCAATTGCTGCGCCAGTCCGGCACCTTTGCCGAGCACGAGAAAGTGGTCGATACCGTGATGGACAACAACGCGATCGAAAAAGAGCGCGGCATCACGATCCTGGCCAAGAACTGCGCCGTGACCTGGGAAGGCACGCACATCAACATCGTGGACACCCCCGGCCACGCGGACTTCGGTGGTGAAGTCGAGCGTGCGCTCAGCATGGTCGACGGTGTCGTGCTGCTGATCGACGCGCAGGAAGGTCCGATGCCCCAGACCCGCTTCGTGACAAAGAAGGCGCTGGCCCTTGGCCTGAAGCCGATCCTGGTCGTCAACAAGGTCGACAAGCCCGGCGCCCGCCCCGACTACGTGGTCAATGCCGCCTTCGACCTGTTCGACAAGCTCGGCGCCACGGACGAACAACTTGATTTCCCGGTTGTGTACGCATCGGGCATCAACGGCTGGTCCTCGCTGGAGGAGGGCGAGCATGGCGAACAGTGGGGTCCCGACATGTCGGCCCTGTTCAACACCATTCTGAAGCACGTGCCTGCCCATGCCGGTGACCCCGAGGCGCCGCTGCAACTGCAGATCTCCGCGCTCGACTTCTCGACCTTCGTGGGTCGGATCGGCGTTGGCCGAATCCACTCCGGGACCATCAAGCCCCAGATGGACGTGCTGGTGATGGAAGGTCCGGACGGCAATACTTTCAAGGGCCGCGTCAACCAGGTGTTGACCTTCCAGGGCCTCGAGCGCGTTCAGACCGATGAAGCCGGTCCGGGCGAGATAGTGCTGATCAACGGCATTTCCGACATCGGCATCGGCGTGACCGTCACCGATCCGGTGAAACCCACTTCGCTGCCCATGCTCAAGGTCGACGAGCCGACCCTGACCATGAACTTCTGCGTCAACACCAGCCCCCTGGCCGGCCGCGAGGGCAAGTTCGTCACCAGCCGCCAGATCTGGGACCGCCTGCAGAAAGAGCTGCAACACAACGTGGCCTTGCGCGTCAAGGAAACGGACGAAGAAGGCATCTTCGAAGTCATGGGTCGCGGCGAACTGCACCTGACCATCCTGCTGGAGAACATGCGCCGTGAGGGCTACGAGATGGCCGTGTCGAAGCCGCGCGTGGTGTTCCGCGACATTGACGGCGTGAAGCACGAGCCGATCGAACTGGTGACGGCCGACATCGAGGACGCGCACCAGGGTGGCGTGATGCAAGCCCTGGGCGAGCGCAAGGGCGAACTGGTCAACATGGAACCGGACGGTCGTGGCCGTGTGCGCCTCGAGTACCGCATTCCGGCGCGGGGCCTGATCGGCTTTACCAACGAATTCCTGAACCTGACGCGCGGCTCGGGCCTGATCTCCAACATCTTCGACGGCTATGAGCCGCACAAGGGCGAGATCGGTAGCCGCAAGAACGGCGTTCTGATTTCGATGGACGACGGCGAGATCTTCACCTACGCGCTGGGCAAGCTGGACGATCGCGGCCGCATGTTCGTGCGCGCGAATGATCCGGTGTACGAAGGCATGATCGTCGGCATCCACAGTCGCGATAACGACCTGGTCGTGAATGCCACGCGCACCAAGCAGCTGACCAACTTCCGCGTGTCCGGCAAGGAGGACGCGATCAAGATCACGCCGCCGATCGAACTCACGCTGGAATACGGCGTTGAATTCATCGAGGACGACGAGTTGGTCGAGATCACGCCCAAGAGCGTGCGCCTGCGCAAGCGTTTCCTGAAGGAACACGAGCGAAAGCGCGCCTCGCGCGAGACTGCCTGATGCAGCAGGTGGGTGGCCGCGGGCTCACTCACGGCCGCGCGGTCTGGCTGATGGTCGTCGTGACCCTCATGTGGGCCACGGCGGGTGTCGTCACGCGTCACCTGGAGCACGCTCGCAGCTTCGAGGTGACCTTCTGGCGCAGCTTCTTCACGCTGGCGTCGCTACTGGTGATCCTGCCGCTGTGGCAGGGCCGCGCAATCTTCTCGAAGATCCGCCAGGGCGGTAGCGAGCTGTGGGTCTCCGGCGTCTGCTGGAGCGTGATGTTCACCGCCTTCATGGTGGCGCTCACATTGACCAGCGTGGCGAATGTGCTGGTGACCATGGCTGCCGGCCCGTTGCTGACGGCGCTGGCGGCACGGATCTTCATCGGCCACAAGTTGCCGTCGCGGACCTGGATCGCCATCGTGGCGGCGGGCGCCGGCATCGGATGGATGTACGGCGCACAGCTTGGCGAAGGTCTCTTGTTGGGCACGTTGGTCGCGCTGTGCGTGCCGCTCGCAGGCGCCTGCAACTGGACGGTGGTCCAGCACGCACATGCCAAGGGGCACGACGTCGACCTCGTACCCGCGGTCCTGATCGGCGCCGCCATCTCCACGCTCGTCACGCTGCCGCTGGCCTGGCCCTTCCAGGCGAACGCTCACGACCTCGGCCTGCTGGCTTTCCTCGGCCTCTTCCAGCTTGCGATTCCCTGTGTGTTGTCGGTGATGTGCGCTCGTGTGCTGAAGGCGCCCGAGGTGTCGCTCCTCGCACTGCTGGAAGTTATCTTTGGCATTGCGTTGGCCTGGATCGGCGCTGGCGAAGAGCCCGAGCCGAGCGTGCTGACCGGTGGCGCAGTCGTCATCGGAGCCCTGGTGTTCAACGAGCTGCTCGGGCTTCGCGAGAGGCGGGCTCCGGCGGGTGCCCTGACCAGTCCCCACTGAGAGTGGATAGGGCATTCACTGATGCCCTGACAGCCCGCTCGACGTTGATTGATTATTTTGAGGAGGAATTGATGCGACTTTCCGTTGTCCTGGCTGCCTGTGTATTGGTTGCCGCGCCCCTTTGCTCGACAGCCCAGGTGTCGATCAATATCAACGTACCCGGCGTCGTGATGGCGGCGCCACCGCCACCGCGCTACGAGCCCATGCCGCCGCAACGCCAGGGCTATGTCTGGGTGCCCGGAAATTGGCAATGGCAGCACAACGCCTATGACTGGCGCCAAGGCTATTGGGAGCCCGCACGCCCCGACTACGCCTATGCGCCAGGTCGCTGGGTGCGTGCCGAAGGTGGCTGGCGCTGGGTCGAACCGAACTGGAAGCCCTACAAGCAGAAGAAGGACAAGCACTACGATCATCACGATCGGGATGATGACCATGACCACGGCGGTTATCACTGCCCTCCGGGCCAAGCGAAGAAGGGCCGCTGCTGAGCAGCCGCGAGCCCCAGCAAAAAGGCCGGCATCAAGCCGGCCTTTTTTCATTCAACTCGCCATCCGGCGAGATTCGTGGCTCAGGGGCGCGCCACCTTCCACGCGCCATTGAAGCCATCGCCGGTCTTGTCGCCGGCCTTCGTGTCCTTCGACCAGTAGTAGAGCGGCCAGCCCTTGTAGGCCCATTGCTTCTTGCCATCGTCGCGCACGATGATGGTGTAGGAGCCCATGGCCTTGGCCGTATCCGCTACGGGAAGCGGCGGCCAGTTGGTGGCGCAAGGTCCGTTGCACGCGGACTTGCCGCTGCCGGCTGAATCGCGGTCGAAGGTGTAGAGCGTCATGCCGGTCGGGCCGATCAGGACGCCGTCGGACGTGCGCGTCGGCGTGTCCGGCGCTGTTGACATGCTTCCGCATCCTGCGAGCAGGGCGGCGGCAAGGATCGAGGCGCTGAGCAATTTCATTGAGGTTTTCTCCTTCGGTTAAAAAACGATTCTGACGGAACAGTCTATCCGCCGGTCTTTTCAAGCTGGCGGTACACCGCCGTCGCGAGATCGAGCAAAGCGTCGCGCGGGAGCGCGCCCGTCAGCGCATAGCCGAAGCCCCGGTCCACCCAATAGAAGCTCGGCACTGGGCCGTCCGCTGCAAAACGGAATGCAGTCTCTCCCGAGCGCGAAGCATCCGCACCCGGACCGAGGCTGCCAATGTAGAGTGTGATGCGCTCGCCCCCAGCCCGTTCGAACATGAACTGTGCGCGGGCACCGTCGCTGCCGGGTAGCAGGCGACCGCCGACCAATGCGTAGCCCTCCGCCGACAGATCCGGCACCTGGAGCGGTTTGTCGAGCCGTTTCGAGAGCCACTGGGCCAGATGCTGTTGTTCGGCCGCGGCCACTTCGACCGGATGGCGCTTCTCGGGCGCATAGACCGCATGGGCCACCGAGGCGGCATGCACGAATTCGCGCGTGGCCGGCGCGCGAGCCAGCGCTGCGCCTGGCCGTGATACAGCCCATTGGGTGTTCGCGAGCCACCCCGCAGCAAAGGCGATCAAGACACCCGCTGCCATGCCGCCCCAGCGCATCCAGCCGGTTCGCCGGGCATGCTGTTCGTCGGCCAGGCCGGCCGCGGCCACCAGCGAGGGTGGAACGGGTTCGTCGAGCACCTCGCGATGCAGTTGCCGCAAGGCGTTGCACTGGGCCTCCCAGGCGACCGGGTCGTCATCGGGGGAAGGTGGGGGCGTATTCATGGCGATAGCCGATCACTTGAGGCGACGCAGGCCAGGGCGAACCGAGGCAGCCGCAGGCGTGCCCTCCATCAGATCCTGAAGTCGGGCGCGCGCCCGCGAGAGGCGCGACATCACGGTGCCCACCGGAATACCCAGCACCTTGGCCACCTGCGCGTAGGAAAGGTCTTCGAGCGCCACCAGCAGGAGCACGGCGCGCTGGTCCTCGGGAAGCAGCAGCAGGCACCGCTGCAGGTCGATGGCCTGGTCACGGTGCGAATCCACACTGCGTATCTCGTGCACGACGTCGTCGATGTCGACGACAGCCGCGCGCGCCGGCGCGCGACGCACTTGGCTCGCAAACACGTTGTGCATGATGGTGAAGAGCCAGGCCCTGAGATCGCTTCCCACGATCCACAGCCGCCACTTGCTGCAGGCGCGCTCGAGAGTGTCCTGCACGAGGTCGTCCGCGGACCAGCTGTCGCCCGTCAGCGCGCGGGCATAGCGCCGCAGGCTGGGGATATGGTCGACGAGCAGGCGCGCGTTCATGAGGTGAAGCAGATCATCGGGGTTGTCTGCTGCACAAACGCCAGGACGGGTTGGTTTATTCCATGTCCTAGAAAAAAAGCTCAACGGTCGCCGACCAGGCCGCTGCGATCCTCATCGCGAAGCACGCGCCGCTTGAGCGGTTTCGCCGGGTTCCCGCCGTACACCATCCAGGGATCCAGCGAGCGGAACGCAACACCTCGCGCGCCCAGGACCGCACCTTCGCCCACTTCCACGCCCGGTCCGACGAAGGCCTCGGCCGCGATCCACGCTTGCGGGCCGATGACGATCGGCCGCGCGGTCAACTGGAAGGTCGGCGAAGCGATGTCGTGCGTGCCCGCGCAGAGATGCGCGCCTTGCGACACCAGCGCTGCGCGTCCCAGTGAAATCGGCGCCATGTTGTAGCAAGTGACCCGTTCAGCCAGCAAGGCACGATCGGCCAGATGAAGGTGGGGCGGATACCAGACCCGTGCGCTGCCTCGCACGTCGCTGGATTCGCCCAGTTGCGCACCGAAGAGCTTCAGCAGAAAGCGGCGCCAGAAGCGCATCTGCGGAGGGGTCCACGATGCCAGCAGCGCCCAACTCAGGTTCCAGACGGCCCGCAACACCCGATTACCCAGCGAAAAGCTCGGGCCGCCTTCGAGCGGATTGACGCGCGCGGCGTCGAGGGGTTGGAGCGCCATCGATGTTCCTTCAGCGGCTTCGACTCTTCATGGCCCGCTCGACTTCACGCTTGCCTTCGCGGTCCTTGATCGTGTCGCGTTTGTCGTGTTCGGCCTTGCCCTTGGCCAGCGCGATCTCGCACTTGACCTTGCCAGCCTTCCAGTGAAGGTTGAGCGGCACGAGCGTATAGCCTTTTTGCTCGACCTTGCCGATGAGGCGGCGGATCTGCTCCTTGTGCAGCAGCAGCTTCTTGGTGCGAACGGAATCGGGCGTGATGTGCGTTGACGCGGATCGCAGCGGGTTGATCTGGCAACCGATCACGAAGAGTTCTCCATCGCGAATCACGACGTACCCGTCAGTGAGTTGCACCTTGCCCTCGCGCAGCGATTTGACTTCCCATCCCTCGAGAACCATGCCCGCCTCGAAGCGCTCCTCGAAGAAGTAGTTGTAGGCGGCTTTCTTGTTGTCCGCGATCCGGGAGGAGGTGTCTTGTTTTTTTGTGGCCATGGTGTGACAGGTGAGGGCTGCATGGCTTCAATACAATCCGTCGCGCACGCGGTGCCGATTCTATGAAAACAGTCCATAAGTCCGTTCTGATCTGGTACAGCGCCGATGAGATGTACGCCCTCGTCACTGATGTTGCGAAGTATCCGGAGTTTTTGCCCTGGTGCGACCGCTCGAAAGTGATCGAGCAGGACGGCCTCGGAATGACGGCCGAAGTCGGCCTCGCATTCAGCGGCTTTCATCAGAGCTTCACGACGCGCAACACGCATGTGCCCGGCCGCGAGGTGCATCTGAAGCTGGTCGCCGGTCCCTTCTCCAATCTGGACGGCGTCTGGAAATTCACCCCTGTGGGAGAGGAGGGCGAGCGCGCCTGCCGCGTCGAGCTGAACCTCAGCTACGGCTTCAACAATTTCGCGCTGCAGGCGCTGGTCGGCCCGGTGTTCGACAAAGTGGCCTCGAATCTGGTCGAAGCCTTCGTGAAGCGCGCCGAGCACGTCTACGGCGCACCCTGATGCTTCAAGTCACGGTGACGTATTCGCCGGCGCCGCGCGAGGTGTTTGAACAGGTCGTGTCCCTTCCGGACGGTGCGACGGCGCGGGATGCCGTCGCGGCCAGCAGGCTCGGGGCCAGCTTCCCAATGTTCGACTGGCAGGCGTCGGTTCCCGGCATTTGGGGCCGTGCGGTCGAATGGGATCAGGTCCTCGCTGACCTCGATCGCGTCGAACTGTGCCGACCGCTCACGGTGGACCCCAAGGTCGCGAGGCGCGAACGATTCCGGCAGCAGGGCGCACGCGGAACGGGACTGTTCGCTCGCCGACGCAAGGGCGGCAAGGCGGGGTACTAGCCTCGCCTACCTGCACTCGGATTCGATCACCGATTGCAGCCGTTGCGTTTCCGCGGCGCGCGCGCTGTCGTCGATGATCTCGCGTTCGCCCTGCGCATTGATGCGGGCCACGCGGATGCCGCTGTCCATGGTCGCCTTGCCCTGACGCGCCCGACTGCAGTTCTCGGCCCTGGCCTGCGCCATCTTCTGCGCTTCGGCCGCCTGTTTGGCCTTTTCGGTGTCTTCGGCCTTCTTCGCCTTCTCGGTGAGTTCCTTGTCGACACCCGTCGGCTTGGCGGCGGTGGGCGGCGGAACGGCTGCTGCCACGGCTTCCGGCGGTGCAGGAGGCGTGCTGAAGTTCAGCCGCTTACCGGGTACGCCGGGTTTGCGAATGATGTTCTTCTCGGGAACGTCCGGAGGAGGCGGCTGGTCGCTGAACACCTTTTTGTTGTCCTTGTCGATCCATTGCCACTGGGCGTGGGCACCCAACGGCAACAGGAACACCGATGCGATGACAAGCAGATGCGCGAATTTCATGGCCGGCAGTTTAGCGCCGCCTTACGTTTTGCAACTTTGCCGCTGGCATTTTTGCAACGTTCTGCCGCGATTCCGACAAATTCGGACGGAATTGCGTGTGGGAAGACGCAAGGCCCTCCGGCGCGGCAGGCGCCGAGCCATCGTTACAATCCGTCTTTTGGAGCTTCACCCATGCGCCTTCTCGGCAAAGCGCTCACCTTCGACGACGTGTTGCTGGTGCCAGCGTTCTCCCAGGTCCTCCCCAAGGACACCTCCCTCGCCACCCGGCTCTCCCGAAACATCACGCTGAACCTGCCGCTCGTCTCGGCGGCCATGGACACCGTGACCGAAGCGCGCCTCGCGATCGCCATCGCGCAGGAAGGCGGCATCGGCATCGTGCACAAGAACTTCACCCCTGCCGAACAGGCCGCCCAGGTGGCGAAGGTGAAGCGCTATGAGTCCGGCGTGCTGCGCGACCCCGTGGTCATCACCCCGACGCACACCGTGCGTGAAGTCATGGCGCTGTCCGACCAGCTCGGCATCTCCGGCTTCCCGGTCTGCGACGCAGGCAAGGTGGTCGGCATCGTCACCGGCCGCGATCTTCGCTTCGAAAACCGCTACGACGTGCCCGTAAGCGAGATCATGACGCGGCGCGACAAGCTCATCACCGTGCCTGACGGCACCACGCTGGCGGACGCGAAGGCGCTGCTCAACAAGCACAAGCTCGAACGCCTGCTCGTGATCAACGAGGCCTGGGAGCTCAAGGGCCTGATCACCGTCAAGGACATCACCAAGCAGACCAGCTTCCCGAACGCCGCACGTGACGCCAGCGGCCGCCTGCGTTGCGGCGCAGCGGTCGGCGTGGGCGAGGGCACTGAGGAGCGCGTCGAGGCGCTCGTGAGGGCCGGCGTCGATGCGATCGTCGTCGACACCGCCCACGGCCACAGCGCCGGCGTGATCGAGCGCGTGCGCTGGGTCAAGAAGAACTACCCGCAGGTCGACGTGATCGGCGGCAACATCGCCACCGGCGACGCGGCCCGCGCGCTGGCCGACGCGGGTGCCGATGCCGTCAAGGTCGGCATCGGCCCGGGCTCCATCTGCACGACCCGCATCGTGGCCGGCGTGGGCGTCCCGCAGATCATGGCGGTCGACAACGTCGCGACGGCCCTGCAGGGCACTGGCATCCCGCTTATCGCCGATGGCGGCATCCGCTATTCGGGCGATATCGCCAAGGCCATTGCCGCCGGCGCGAGCACCGTGATGATGGGCGGCATGTTCGCGGGCACCGAAGAGGCCCCGGGCGAGATCGTTCTGTTCCAGGGCCGCAGCTACAAGAGCTACCGCGGCATGGGCTCCATCGGCGCCATGCAGCAGGGCAGTGCGGATCGCTACTTCCAGGAATCGACCACAGGCAACCCCAATGCCGACAAGCTCGTGCCCGAGGGCATCGAAGGCCGCGTGCCCTACAAGGGTTCGATGGTGTCGATCGTCTACCAGATGTCCGGCGGCTTGCGCGCCAGCATGGGCTACTGCGGCTGCGCGACGATCGAGGACATGAAGAACAAGGCCGAGTTCGTCGAGATCACCACCGCAGGCATCCGCGAAAGCCATGTGCACGACGTGCAGATCACCAAGGAAGCGCCCAACTACAGGGCTGAATAAGCACACCCCCAGGCTGCGCGCACTTCGTGTCGCTTCGCCCAACCCCCTTGCAGGGGGCAACACCGGCGGGCCGGCGGAGCCGGTCCGCGGTGTTTCCCGAAGGGAGCGGCGCAGGGTATTTGGCACCTATTTCGGCTATTCATATGCACCAGAAGATCCTGATTCTCGATTTCGGCTCGCAAGTCACCCAGCTCATCGCACGTCGCGTGCGCGAGGCGCACGTGCTGAGCGAGGTGCATCCTTGCGACGTCACGGATGAGTGGATTCGCGAGTACGCCAAGGATGGGAGCCTGAAGGGCGTCATCCTTTCGGGCAGCCATGCCAGTGTCTATGAGGACACCACCGACAAGGCGCCGCAGGCGGTGTTCGAGCTCGGCGTGCCCGTGCTGGGCATCTGCTACGGCATGCAGACCATGGCGCATCAGCTCGGCGGCAAGGTCGAGGGCGGCCACAAGCGCGAGTTCGGCTTTGCGGCCGTCCGGGCGCGCGGGCACACCGAGCTTCTCAAGGACATCGCCGATTTCACGACCGACGAAGGGCACGGCATGCTCAACGTGTGGATGAGCCATGGTGACAAGGTCACCGAACTTCCGCCCGGCTTCAAGCTGATGGCGTCGACCGAGAGCTGCCCGATCGCCGGCATGGCCGACGAGGACCGGCATTTCTACGCCGTGCAGTTCCACCCCGAGGTCACGCACACGCAGCAGGGCAAGGAGATCCTCGATCGCTTCGTGCTCGGCATCTGCGGCGCGCGGCCCGATTGGGTGATGCGCGACCACATCGCCGAAGCCGTGGAAGCCATTCGCCAGCAGGTGGGCGACGAGGAAGTCATCCTCGGGCTTTCCGGCGGCGTCGACTCCTCCGTGGCGGCCGCCCTGATCCATCGCGCCATCGGCGACCAGCTCACCTGTGTCTTCGTCGACCACGGCCTGCTGCGCCTGAACGAGGGCGACATGGTCATGGACATGTTCGTCGGCAAGCTGCACGCCAAGGTGATCCGCGTCGATGCGAGCGAGCTCTTCCTCGGCAAGCTCGCCGGCGTGAGCGATCCCGAGGCCAAGCGAAAGATCATCGGCGGCGAGTTCGTCACTGTGTTCAAGCAGGAGGCGGCCAAGCTCACCAGCGCCGGCGCCAAGGGCGCGAAGTGGCTGGCGCAGGGCACCATCTACCCGGACGTGATCGAGTCCGGTGGCGCCAAGAGCAAGAAGGCCGTCACGATCAAGAGCCACCACAACGTCGGCGGCCTGCCTGAGCAACTGGGCCTGAAGCTGTTGGAGCCGCTGCGCGACCTGTTCAAGGACGAAGTCCGCGAACTCGGCGTCGCGCTCGGCCTGCCGCCCGAGATGGTGTACCGCCATCCGTTCCCTGGCCCCGGCCTGGGTGTGCGGATCCTCGGCGAAGTGAAGAAGGAATACGCCGAACTGCTGCGCCGCGCCGATGCGATCTTCATCGAGGAACTGCGCAACTTCATCGATCCCGCCACCGACAAGAGCTGGTACGACCTGACCAGCCAGGCCTTTGCCGTGTTCCTGCCGGTCAAGAGCGTCGGCGTGATGGGCGACGGCCGCACCTACGACTACGTCGTGGCCCTGCGCGCGGTGCAGACCAGCGACTTCATGACGGCAGACTGGGCCGAACTGCCCTATGCGCTGCTCAAGAAGGTGTCGGGACGCATCATCAACGAGGTTCGAGGCATCAATCGCGTGACGTACGACGTGAGCAGCAAGCCGCCGGCGACGATCGAGTGGGAATGATTTGCCGCTCTTCGCGGACAATCGACAACTATCGCTAAATTGACGTAAGTTGTTGATTTATAAATATTTTCTTCTTGACGTCTATCGACAACGATTGGTGGCAAGCAACTCAAGTTGTCGGTTGATCTGTCGGTAGCAAAAGTTCGTTCCACTGGTCTAAAATTTGTACCGTCAGCCCGTTTCGACGCATGACGGTAAAAAAGAAGGCGAAAAGCTAGGTTTCATGCGGGTTCCGGGCGTGTTTGCAGTTTGAGCGTGCTTGACGGTAAAGGCGCTCTCGCCCAGGAGAACGCATGCTCACCGACACCGCGCTCAAGAACCTCAAGCCCAAGGCCGCGCTCTACAAGGTGACCGACCGGGACGGGATGTACGTCACTGTGTCGCCGGTCGGCACTGTCACCTTCCGCTACGACTACCGTATGAATGGCCGCCGTGAGACTCTGACGATCGGACGTTATGGAGCGGACGGCTTGTCGTTGGCCAGGGCCCGCGAGAGGTGCATAGACGCCCGGCGCGCGGTGTCTGACGGAAAATCTCCGGCGCAGGAGAAACAGCGTGAAAAGCGCCGTCTGTCGGAGGCAAAGAACTTCCAGGAATTCACCGACAGGTGGGCCAAGGGCGCCAGGATGGCGGACAGTACTCGCTCGATGCGCAAGAGCATCCTCGACCGCGACATCCTGCCCGTCTTCAAGAACCGCCTCTTGACCGAAATAACGTCGGACGACCTGCGCGACCTCTGCAACAAGGTCAAAGGCAGGGGGGCCCCGGCTACGGCCGTCCACGTGCGAGACATCGTCAAGCAAATCTACGGGTTTGCCATCCTGCACGGCGAGAAGGTCTCCAACCCGGCCGATGACGTCGGGCCGTCCTCGATCGCGACCTTCGTGCCGAAAGACCGTGCCTTGTCGCCGGTCGAAATCCGACTGATGCACCATCAATTGGAAACGGTGGCGTCGTACCCGACCATCCGCTTGGCACTCCGGCTCATCCTGCTCACCCTTGTGCGCAAGGGTGAGCTGATCCATGCCACCTGGAACGAGATCGACTTCGAGAACGCGCTGTGGACCATCCCCAAGGAGCGCATGAAGGGTTCCAAGGCGCACAACGTCTATCTGTCGCAGCAGGCGCTCGACATCATGGTCGCGCTGCGCACTTGCGCTGGCGGTTCCAGGTACGTGCTGCCTTCGCGTTACGAGCCTGACAAGTGCATGTCCAATGCGACCCTTAACCGCGTGACGCAGCTGGTGACCGCCCGAGCGAAGGAGAAGGGCCTGCCCTTGGACGGCTTTACCGTGCATGACCTGCGCCGTACCGGCTCGACCACCCTGAACGAACTAGGCTTCAACAGTGACTGGATCGAGAAGTGCCTCGCCCACGAAGACGGCCGCTCGTCGCGCGGGGTCTACAACAAGGCTGAGTACGCCGAGCAGCGCCGGCACATGCTGCAAGAGTGGGCGGACATGATCGACGCCTGGGTGGCAGGCAAGTCCCACACGCCCACCTTGCTGCCGCCGTCGATGAAGGTCATCACGACGCAAGCATTGCTTTGACCGGACGGCGCTTGCGCTGCCGCACGTCGGGGGAGGGCGCACGCTTCATCTGCGCGGCGTCCGAGACCTGGCGGCGTGTCTCGATCCAGGCCTCGACCTCTGCAAGATCCCACACCACGCAGCGCGAGGTCAGGTTGAATCTGCGCGGAAACTCGCCTCGACGCTCCATGTCGTAGATCGTGGTGCCGGAGAGCGGCACCATCTTGTGCAGTTCCGTCCGCCGGATCGTGCGCCGGAAGGACACGGCGCTTGGAACCTCCGATTGGGGTCGCTGTTCGGGGCTCTCCAAGCGTACGACGTGCCCGCGGTGAAAGGTCCCGACAGCGGCTGACTCTTCGCCTTTTCTCATGATCGACTCCACCCGTGCCACAGCGTCACGGAAGTCCGGTCACGCTGATTGCACTGCAACTGTTGATGCCCTCATCGTGCAGGAGCCGACATCTATCAAGAACCTGCTGCAGCGTGCCCGGTCGTAGTTTGGGGCGGCGGTCGCTTGCCAGCGCCTCTGCTGAAAGCGCGATCGCGTGCCATGAAGGCTTCCAGCATGTGCGGAATGAGAGAAGCTGCGTCAACCGGCTCGCCGTAGGCCTGTGAATGCTGAGCCGCATAACGGTCGAGCATGTCCTTCAGGTCGGCAGGCATGGTCACAGCAAGCCTCACCGTCGTTGCCTTTGGCAATGGTCCAAGGCGGAGCTTGGCTGCGCTCATTGCGGTACTCCTCGCACGAAGAACAATGGCTGGTACGGCCGCAGCACCAAGTCCTTGCTCACCATCACCCGCATCGGAAACCCCGGCCGGATGGTCAGCGTCGGCTGGATGCTCGCATTTCGCTTCGTGATCTCCTGCCCGACCTGGTTGATCGAGTCCTGCGCGCCTTCGCGGATGGCGATCACCGTCCGGTTACCGTTTTGGTCGGTGCGACTCTCCGGCGCTGCCAGCTCAGCCCCCACGCCCAGCAGCGTAGACAGAGCGGCTCCGGCCAGGATGCGGTCCCAGTGCCAGTCAACGCCATCCTCAAGCCCGGCATAGCCCGCTGGATCGATCCCCGGCAACCGATCCAGCGCCACCGACGACGTGTCTGGCAGGATCAGCCGCGTCCACACCAGCAGCACGCGCCGCTGGCCAAACGAAACCTGGCTGTCGTAGCGCCCAATCAGCCGCGAGCCCTGCGGGACCAACAGATGCCGCCCCGTGGCGGTGTCGTAGACCGCCTCGGTCACGTTGGCGATCACCTGCCCCGGCAGATCAGAATTGATGCCCGTCACCAGCGCTGCAGAAATCACGGTGCCCGCCATTACCTGGTACGGCGATGCGGGCGGTTGCAGACTTCCTGGATTGCGCGTGGCTCCGTCTCCCGCCTTCGTCAGGAAGGCCTCTTTCGAGTCTTGCCGGTTCTGCGCTGCCGTCGGATCGGTCGGCACCGCAGGCAGCGTGCCGCCCGCCGTTGCATTGAACGGATTCTGGGTCGGAGCGGCAATGCCTGCATTCGGATTGGCTACTGATGTCGTAGGTGGCGCGGCAGCCACCGGCCTGGCGCCACCGGCCCCGCTCCCGGCCCCCCGGAAAAACACCGACGACCGCGCCGCTTCTTCGGCGGCCAGCTGCGCCGGATCGGTACCAGGCGGCGCCATCCGCTGTTCCATCGGCTGCTGCGATTTCACGATCGCCGGCCCGAGATCGCCGGGCAATGGCTCGCCCAGCACAGGCGGTGCTGCCGTCACCGCCGGCGGAAGCCCCGCATAGTCCTTCGGCAGCCGGTCCAGGTTCTCCGACTTCGCAATTCGATCGACGTTGAACAGCTCATTCGATGGAGGACGGGAACGCTGCTGCGACTGCAACGACCACAGCGTGCCGCCCAGCACCGCCGCGGCGACAGTGCCAGCTCCGACGGCCAGCGCGCGGCGATTCAGGCGAACGACTGGGCGCGGCTGCGCGCGCAGCGCCAGCGTTTCCGGATCGGCCTTGAGGGATGGTGCGTCGGCATCGCTCACGATCCACTCCCGCGCTGAACACCATCCGTGCGCTCGATGCGCACGACCTCGGCCTTGCCGCCCTTGAACCCACCCAGCCGTAGTTCGGCAGCGCCGAAGAGCCGATCGACGACATAGTAAGGCGACCGGAAGCGGTAGTTCACGAGCTGCCCGTCCCCTTGCGGTCCGATCACGAACAGCGGCGGCAGCTCGCCCTGTGCGATGCCACCGGGGAACTGGATGTAGACACGCTGCCCATCGTCGAACGCGCGCAACGGCTTCCAGGACGGACCATCGCCAGTGATTGCATAGCGGAACTTGATCTGCTCCAACGACAGGCCCGAGTCCACCGGCGTGGCCGGCTGGGCTTCGCGCGCCTGCTTCTGCAGCGCAAGCATCCGATCCTTGGGGTAGTCCCAGGACACCGATGCCATCCAGGCCTGCGGCGTCGAAGACAGCTCGAGCAGGTAGGTGCGCCGATTCGTGGTGACGACGAGATTCGTCTTCAGCCCCACGCGGGTTGGCTTCAGCAGGATGTTGACGCGCAGAGCAGCGCCAGCGCCGCTGGCCGTGTCGCCCACTATCCAGCGCACCGTATCGCCGGCGGAGACCGTCACCAGTTCCTCGCCCTCCTGCAATGCGATGACTGTCACCCGCCCCGGGCTGGTGTAGACCTGATACAGCGCTCCGTCCGCATAGGGCCAAACCTGGATCGCATTCACGTACCCCTCGCGCGTCGGCACAATGCGCGCTTCCTCATTCGCGCGGGAGACGCGCACCTTGTCGTCGGCCGGCTCTGGCGCCGGCTTCGCCTGTACTTCAACCGGCAGCGCCTTCATCTGCTCGGGCAACGGCAGTGGCTCAGGAACGGTCACCACCTCGATCGGCTTGGCAGGCTCGGGCAAGACCTTGGCCGCGACGGCAACAGGTTCATCGAGTGAGATCACCGGCGGCGGCTTGCCCTGCGTGGTGCAGCCCGCGACAGAGGCCAGCGTGGCCAGCAGGATCAACGGCGATACGGTCTTACTGAAATGTGCTTTCATGGTTTTGCTCCTTGCGCTGCTTCGAGTTCACGGCTCCAGGACAGGCCGTTGACATAGATGCCCAATGGGTTTTTGCGCAGCCGCTCTTCGGTGCGCGGCGGCTGCAACACGACGGACAGCACCGCCGTCCACCGCTCGGTGCCCGAAGGCGACCCATTCGTATAGCTGCGCTCGATCCAGCGCACCTGGAACGAGGCATCGCTGGCGCGGACGACGCTGGTCACCTCCACGGCTACCGAGCTCTGCCCGATGCGGGAGAACGGATCGTTGGTTCGCGCGTAATCGTTCAGCGTCGCGGCACCGCGGTCGGTCGTGTAGTCGTAGGCTTCGAGCCAGTTGCGCCGCACCACAATCGGATCGATGGAGAGCGACCGCACGTCGCCAATGAAGCGCGCCAAGTGAAACGCGATTTGCGCATCGGCCGGCTTGTACGGCACCGCGGCTTCGCCCACGGCCCGCACCTGACCGGCGTTGTCCACCTCGATGACATAGGGCGTGACGATGGACTGCGCCGATCGCCAGACCAGGCCGCCGGCCATCAGCAGTGCCAGGGACAGACTGCCGAAGGCCATCAAGCGCCAGTTTTTCGCCTGCACGCGGCTGTCGCCGATGCGCTGGTCCCAGACCTGCGCGGCGGCTTGATATGGGGTGACGGGCTCGGGCGTATCCGAATACCGCACCTGGGGTCGTTTGAAACGCACAGGGATTCCTTTCAAAAAGGGTTCAGGGGTTGGAGCTGTCCCGCAGGCTGGGACTGGCGCCGCCACCGGCGTGGTCGCCCGAGCGCAGCACGTGGGCGGCGGTCGTCGCGGCTTGGGTCACCTGCTGCTTGCGACGCATGCGCTGCGCCCAAGCGGGTTCGGATGCCGAGGCGGCGGATGCACTGCTTTCTGCGGTCGAGCCAGAGGCAGAAGCCGAGGGCGAAGCAGGCGTAGCAGCATCGGCCACGAAGTTCGCCGCGCGGTCCTTGATGGCTTTGGCGCCAGAAGCAACGCGCTGGCCGGCTGCATTCGCCCCGGCCTTGGCGACGCTCGCGAGCCCGGCGCCGGCAGCACGCACGCCGCTACCGCCCGATGCGGCAGCGCCCGCCTGGTAAGCAGATTTCGCTCCACTGGCCATCGCGCTCGCCGAGCGCGCGGCCGTCGCGCCGCCGCCGACGGCCGCACGCGCTGCACCAGGGGTCATACGCGCGCCGGCCGCGACCGCGGAACCGGCGCCAACCACGGCCGCACCTCCGGCCACCGCAAGCCCCGCTGCACCCATCGCGGTGCCCGCCGCAGCACCCGCGCCCAACTGCGGCGCACCAGATACCAGCCCCGTCGCGATCCCCGGGCCGAAGACCCCTAGCCCGAGCATCGCCAGCGACGCCAGCATGATCACGAGGGCATGGTCGATGCTTGGGTCGGCACCGGGCGGCACTGTGAACTCTGCGAACAAGCCGGAGCCGATACCCACGATCACCGCGAGCACCAGCACCTTGATGCCCGACGACACCACGTTGCCCAGCACCTTCTCGGCCAGGAACGAAGTCTTGTTCCACAGCGCGAACGGCACGAGCACAAAGCCCGCGAGCGTGGTCAGCTTGAACTCGATCAGCGTGACGAAGAGCTGTACCGCCAGCACGAAGAACGCCACGATCAGTACGAGCCACGCGAGGAACAGCACCGCGATGGTGTCGAGGTTTGCGAACACCTCCGGGAACCCCGTCATGGTGCCGATCTGCTCCATGATCGGCCGGCCGGCGTCGATGCCGACCTTGGCCAGCTGGCCTGGCTGCAGCAACTGCGTTTGGCTCATGCCCGAACCCGAAGCGGTCAGGCCCAAGCCGGCAAAAGATCGGAACAGGATGCCCGCCAAGCCGTTGAAGTTGCCGATGATGTAGGCGAAGGCTCCGACGTACAGCACCTTCTTGATGAGCTTGGCTATTACGTCATCGCCCTGGCCGGACGCATGGCTCATCGCCCAGAACAAGCCTGCAAGCGTCATGTCGATCGCGATCAGCGTGGCGGTGAGGAAGGTGACTTCGCCGCGCAACAACCCGAAGCCCGAATCGATATAGCGCGAGACGACGTCGAGGAAGCGGTCGATGACCGCCACGTCCTGCACCGCTACTCCTTCTGCGCCGGCGATGCTGGCGATGAAGCGGGCGGCGTGTACGTCGGACCACCGCTACCGAAGAAGCGCCGACGCGTGGCCTCGGCCACTGCGTTGCACTGCGCATCGCCGAACTTGGAATGGTCAGCCTTGCACTGCGCACGAAGTTCCTTCAGGCGCTCAGGGTTCGCCACGAGCGATTCGACGGACTCGATGGATGCCGGCTTGCCGCAGGCCGCCATCAGCAGGGTTGAAGCCACGGCTGCAAGGATGAAGAGCTTGTTCATGGCTCGCCCTTCACTCGCTGTAGAAATTCACCGCCGCTGGCGTGTACGGTGTGCCATCACCCATGAAGCGGCGGCGCACCTCGCGCGCACGCTCTTGGACGGCAATCTGCCGCGCCTGCTCCAGCGCGGCCGCCCGGTCCTGCGTGATCTGAAGCTGCTGCGCTTGGATTGACTGCCGGGCCTGCAGGGCCAGCAGCTGATTGGTCGCCTGCGTGGCCTGCAGTGCGCCCACGGCAGACTGGCTGCGATTCACCAGATCCGTCAGCGTCGATTCGTCCGAGGCGAAGTTCTGCACGGCCTGAGACTGCACCTTGGTCGCGGTGCGAAGTGCGTCCAGCGAGTTCGTCCAGCGCTTGCGCGCATCGAGCACCATCTGACCACTGGAGACGGTGGCACTGAACGACTCGGGATACAGCTGTTGGAACTGCGTCTCCATCTGCTGCACATTGAACGCCAAGCCCTGCGCCTGCTGGATCAACCGGTTCGTCGCCGACAGTGCGGCGCGCAACTCGTTCAGAGCGCTGAAGTCCAGACCGGTCAGGTTCTTCGCCTGGTTCGTCAGCGACTGCGCCTGGTTCTGCAATTGCTTGATCTGGTTGTTGATCTGCTCCAGCGTGTTGGCCGCTGTCATGAGGTTCTGCGCAAGGTTGGTGGGGTCGATCACGACCCACTGCGCATGTGCAACGGGCAGCGCGCTCATCAAGGCCGCTGTGGTGACGGCGAGCAAGGTCTTCTTCATGGTGTGTTCTCCTTGGTTGTGGACGAAAGGGGTGGAACGGAGGGAAAGCGAGGAAACGAGGGGATGAGATCGGCCGCCCAGTCGAGGCCGCAATGGCGCAGCCAGCTGGCGGCGAATGCACCGGCATCGCCCTCGGCAAGCACGGCATCGATAGCGCGCTGGTCTTCCGGCGAGGAGGCTCCGGCGAACGCCAGCGCCGCCGGCCCCAGGCCAAGGTCGAAGACCCGGTTGCCGAGCCGCGACTGGTAGTAGTAGTCCCGCTTCGGCTGCGAGGTCGCGACGATGTCGATCTGCCGTGAGTTCAGGCCGAAGCCCTCGTAGATCGAACGGATCTGCGGCTCGGTGGCTTGCGGGTTCGGCAGGAAGATGCGGCTCGCGCAGCTCTCCACGATGGCCGGCGCAATCGACGAGTTCTGGATATCGGCCAGCGACTGCGTCGCGAAGATCACCGAGACGTTCTTCTTGCGCAGCGTCTTGAGCCACTGGCGGATGCGCGACGCGAACACGGGGTCGTCGAGGAACAGCCACGCCTCGTCGAGGATCAACAGGGTCGGCGCCCCATCGAAGCGTTCATCGAAGCGCGCGAACAGATAACCCAACACGGCCAGCACCGCTGCTTTGCTTTGCATCAGCTCTTCCATCTCGAAGCACTGGATCGAAGCCGTGCCGAGTCGGTCCGAGTCCGCGTCGAGCAGCGTGCCGTGCGCACCACCCAGCACGTAGGGCTGCAGCGCCTGGCGCAGCGCGTTGGACTGCAGCAGGACCGACAGCCCGGTCATGGTGCGTTGCTCGGCGGGCGCGCTGGCCAGGCTGTTGAGCGCGGACCAGACCGCGTCTTTCTGAGGCGGGTCGACGACGACGCCTTCCTGAACCAGGCGTCCCTCGATCCACTCCGCCGCCCAGGTCCGGTAGGCGTTCTGGTCGATGCGGGCCAAAGGCTGGAAGGCGATGGCTCCGTCCGTGCCAAGGTCGTAGTGCTCGCCGCCCAGTCCGAGCACGGTGGCACGCATCGAGCGCCCCATGTCGAAGACGAGCAACTGAGAGCCGGCGTAGCGCCGGAACTGCATCGCCAATGTGGCGAGCAGCACCGATTTGCCCATGCCAGTCGGCCCGACCACCAGCGTGTGGCCCACGTCGCCGATGTGCGTCACCAGTCGGAATGGTGTCGCCCCATCGGTGCGGGTGACAATCAACGGCGGGCCATCCAAGTGCGCGTTGCGCTCCGGTCCGGCCCACACTGCCGAGACCGGCATCATGTGCGCCAGGTTCAGCGTCGAGACGATCGGCTGGCGCACGTTCGCATAGGCGTGGCCGGGAATCGACGACAGCCAGGCGTCGACCGCGTTCAAGGTCTCCGGGATTGTTACGAATCCACGTCCCTGGATGGCACGCTCCACCTGCCGCAGCTTCTCGTCTGCCGCGGTCGCATCGGTATCAAGCACGGCCACCGTCGCGGTGACATAGCCGAAGGCCACCTGGTCGCTTCCCAGCTCCTGCAACGCAGCATCCGCGTCGGATGCCTTGTTCGATGCGTCGGAGTCCACAAGTGGACTCTCCTGCTGGAAGATCGTCTCGCGCAGCAGCGCGACGATGTTCTTGCGTTTGACGAACCATTGGCGGCGCAGGCGGCTCAGTTCCTTCTCGGACTCGGCCTTGTCCAGGCAGATGAACCGCGTGCTCCATCGGTAGGCAAAGCCCAGGCGATTCAAATCGTCGAGCAGACCGGGCCAGGTAGAGGTCGGGAAGCCGCGCACGGTCAACACCCGAAGATGCGAACCGCCCAGCATCGGCTCCAGTCCGCCCGTGAGCGGCTCATCCGCCAGCAGCGTATCGAGGTGCATCGACACCTCGGGCACCGCCACGGCGTGTCGGCGCGTCGAAATGCACGCATGCAGGTAGGTCAATGTCTGGCCGTCGTCGAGCCAGCCGATCTCCGGCATGACGCCTTCGAGCAGTCCGAAGAAGCGTTCGGTCTCGGATACGAAAGTGGCACTCCGTTCGCGCCAGTCAACGCCTTTGGTCTTCTGGTTCTCGTAGAGCAGCCGGCCCGCACGCGCGCGCGATTCCTCTGGCGGCAGATACAGCAGCGTCAAGTGGTAGCTGCTCTCGAAGTGGCTGGCGTCTTCCTCGAAGGCGGCGCGGCGCTCTTCGTCGACGAGCCACGACAGTGGTTCCGGAAATGATGACTCGGGATAGTCGGCCGCTTCGCGGCGCTCGGCTTCGACGAACAGCGCCCAGCCCGAGCCGAGCCGGCGCAGTGCGTTGTTGAGGCGCGCTGACGTGGCGACCAGCTCGCCCTGTGTCGCGCTGTCCAGGTCTGGCCCACGGAAACGCGCCGTGCGCTGGAACGAGCCATCCTTGTTGAGCACTACACCGGGGGCGACAAGGCCTGCCCAGGGAAGCCAGTCGGCCAGCAGCGCCGGACGCTTGCGGTATTCGGTGAGGTTCATCATCGTGATGTCCTCACACGTCCAGCAGTTGCCGGTGCTTGATGTGCCGCGCGAAGACCTGCATGAACTGCGGGTCCACGCGGGCGCCCCAGACAGCGAGTGAGTGCCCGACGATCCACAGTGCGATGCCGGGCAACCAGAGCTGCAGACCCAGCCCGACCGCCGCGGCCAGCGTGCCGTTGGCGATCGCCACGGTGCGCGGCGCCCCGCCCATCAGGATCGGCTCGGTCAACGACCGATGCAGGGGCACTTCGAAGCCGGGCGGCCCCGACGTGTTGGCAGCCGAGGTGTTCATGCCAACACCGCTCCGCCCGTGAAGCTGAAGAAGGTCAGGAAGAACGAGGAGGCGGCGAACGCGATGGACAGACCGAAAACGATCTGGATCAGCTTGCGAAAGCCGCCCGAGGTGTCCCCGAAAGCCAGTGCCAGCCCGGTGGCGATGATGACGATCACCGCGACGATGCGCGCCACCGGCCCCTGGATCGAATCGAGGATGGATTGCAGCGGTGCCTCCCATGGCATGCTGGAGCCGGCCGCGTGCGCGGGCAGCGCAACGGTGAGCAACACCGCCGCAGCGGTGGCGGCGAACAGAAGCGGCTTTACGGATGTACGCAGGTTCGTCATGTCGGTTCTCCTGTGGATGACGGGTTAGGGGATATCGAAGGAAAGCCCGACCCGAGCGAGGTGTCGAGCTGGTAGCCATGACTGTCGAAGCCGATGACGCGTGCGATTTCGCGCACGCGGCGCGCGCGGCCGCGGCCTGCGATGAAGACGATCACGTTGACCGTCTCGCCGATGAGGGCGCGCGGGACGGTGACGCTCACCTCCTGCACGAGTTGTTCGAGCCGCGTGAGTGCGCCAGCGGCGGAGCCGGCATGCACGGTGGCGATGCCACCCGGATGCCCGGTGCCCCAGGCCTTGAGCAGGTCCAAAGCCTCGGCGCCGCGCACTTCGCCGACGACGATCCGGTCCGGCCGCAGCCGCAGGGTCGCGCGCACCAGATCGGCCATGGTGCTCACGCCAGGCTCGGTGCGCATGCCGACGTGGTCGTCGCTGCGGCACTGCAGCTCCACCGTGTCCTCGAGGATCAGCACGCGATCGCGGGTTTCTGCGATCTCGTCGAGCAGCGCGTTCGCGAGCGTCGTCTTGCCTGTGCTGGTCCCGCCTGCGACGACGATGTTCAGCCGGTCATGCACCGCCGAGCGCAGGAATGCCGCCTGCTCGGCCGTCATCACACCGTCTTCCACATAGCGAGCGAGATTCATGATGCGCAGCGCCCGCTTGCGAATAGCGAACGACGGCGCCCGCACGACGGGCGGCAGCACACCCAAGAATCGCTCGCCGGTCTCAGGCAGCTCGGCTGAAAGGATCGGCGCGCCCGGATGCACTTCCGTGCGAACGTGCGCAGCCACGAGCCGGATGATCCGTTCGGCCACCGGTGCAGGGAGCGCGGTGCCGGTCGGCGCGCGGCCAGTGCCAAGACGGTCCACCCACAGCGATCCATCGGGGTTCAGAAGCACTTCAACGATCTCCGGGTCGTCGAGCGCCGCCGCGATCTCTGGCCCCATCGCCGTGCGCAGCATGCGGATGCGGCGGACGGCAGATTCGCCGCCGTCGCCCACGCCTCCGCCCTGAGCGATGTTGATGGGCCTCATGGTCTTTCTCCTTCACTGGACATGGCTGGGTCGTCTCCATGAATCGCGCCGTCGGAGGAGGGCGGCTGGTGGCCTTCACCCGTTTGCTGTGCCGGTGCAACGGGGTCAATGTCCTGATGAAGTTCCCGGACCAGGCTGCGCCCGCGCTGGATGTGGCGAGCCAGCTGCTCGATGAACTGGACATAGCGGGCGCGACCCTGAGCGCGCATGGCCTCCTGCTGGTGTTCGGGTACCGGCAGCGCCACGGTCAGGTAGTGGCGCAGGTACAGGGCCACGGTCTCGATCAGCACGCCCTGGTCGCGTTCCAGACGGTCGAACTGCCGCGAGAGGCGGTCCAGGCGTTTGGCCAGAGCCGCCTCGCGCTGGTCCTCGCCGTCCGGCGAGAGGAATGACGCCAGTGCCGCCGCGATCACGGCGGACTTCGAAACCCCCTTGTGCGCGGAGACCTGGTCCAGGCGCTTGGCGTGCGCTGGCTCGATGAAGATGTTCAGGCGTGTCCGACTCATAGGGCGATCCCGTCGTCGGGGTCCATGGCGGCAAGACGTGCGCTGCGCGTGAGTTGCCGGTCCACGTCCTGCGGACGCAGTGGCATGTCATCCTCATCGTCGAGCACCAGCAGGCCATCGTCGGCCGGAAGGATCGGCGTGTTGGGGGCCACTTCGAGCTCGGGCTTGAGTTGGTGACCTCCCTCGTCGGCAAAGCCGCCTTCTTCGCCGCTGAAAGTGGATTCGCTCACTGTGAGCGGCGCCAGCCCGCTCCAATCGTCAGAGCGCGGTGCAGGTCGGTCCACATAGACACCTGATACCAGGGCCGGCGGCGGGAGCACCCGCGCAGTGAAGTTCCGGTCCTGGTAGTAGCGGAGTTTTTTCGCCTTGATCGGCGGATGTCCAGAGACCATCACCACTGAGTCATCGGGCGGAAGCTGCATCACTTCGCCTGGCGTGAGTAGCGGTCGTGCAGTTTCCTGCCGTGACACCATGAGGTGGCCGAGCCAGGGTGCCAGCCGGTGGCCGGCGTAGTTGCGCTGCGCACGCAACTCGGTGCCAGTGCCCAGTGCCTCCGAGATGCGCTTGGCCGTGCGTTCGTCATTCGTGGCGAACGCGATGCGCACATGGCAGTTGTCCAGGATCGAATGGTTCTGGCCGTAGGCCTTGTCGATCTGGTTCAGGGACTGCGCGATCAGAAAGGCACGCAGGCCGTAGCCGGCCATGAAGGCGAGGGCGCTCTCGAAGAAGTCGAGCCGTCCCAGTGCCGGGAACTCATCGAGCATCAGCAGCAGCTTGTGCTTGCGCGCGATGCCATCCGAGCCATCGAGCGACTCCGTCAATCGCCGGCCGACCTGGTTGAGGATCAGACGGATCAGCGGCTTGGTGCGGCTGATGTCCGAGGGTGGCACGACCAAGTACAGCGACACCGGGTGCTCGGCTGAGATCAGGTCGGCGATGCGCCAGTCGCAGCGTGACGTGACTTCGGCCACCGTGGGGTCGCGGTAGAGGCCCAAGAAGCTCATGGCGGTGGACAGGACGCCGGATCGCTCGTTGTCGCTTTTGTTGAGGACTTCGCGGGCGGCTGACGCAACGACGGGATGCACCCCATCTTCCCCATCTCTACCCAGGTGCTTGGTCGTCATCATCCGATGCAGCGTCACCTCGAAAGGGCATGCCGGATCGGACAGGAAGTTGGCAACGCCACGGAGCGTCTTGTCCTCGCTCGCGTAGAGCACGTGCAGGATTGCACCGACCAGCAGTGCATGGCTGGTTTTTTCCCAATGATTGCGGCGCTCCAACGCGCCTTCGGGGTCGACCAGGATGTCGGCGATGTTCTGCACGTCGCGAACTTCGTGCATGCCGCGTCGCACTTCGAGCAGCGGGTTGTACGCTGCGCTCTTCGCGTCGGTCGGGTTGAACAGCAGGCAGTGGCTGAATCGCGTGCGCCAGCCTGCGGTGAGGTTCCAGTTCTCGCCCTTGATGTCGTGGATCACGGCGGAACCGGTCCAGGACAGCAACGTCGGGATGACGAGGCCCACGCCTTTGCCCGAGCGCGTGGGCGCGAAGATCATCACGTGTTCCGGGCCGTCGTGGCGCAGGTACGCGACGACCTTCCCGTTCAATTTTCCCAGGAAGACGCCTGTAGCGCGGATCAGGCCAGCCTGCTGGATCTCATCGGCATCTGCCCAACGGGCGGAGCCGTAGGTCGTGACCCGCTTGGCCAAACGTGAACGCCAGACCGCCATGCCGATGGCTGCGCCGGTGGCGAGCACTCCGCTCGATGCCGCGATGGTGCCGCCGCGAAGGAACACGTCGGGTGCGTAGGCATCGTAGAAGTACCACCACTCGAAGAGCTTCCAGGGCTCGTAAACGGGCACGCCGGAAATATAGAACCATGCAGCTCCGAGCCGCGATTGAAAGCCCAGCGCATGAGCCGTCCACTGTGTTGCCGACCACACGCCGCCGAAGGCAACACCCAGCACAACGAAGATCTGTCCGAAAAGGATGCCTGTGGGCATCGTCCACCCCTTTCACGTCTTGGTTCCGTCTTTGTTTGCGTCCTGGTTCCAGCACGCACGTGCCGCAGAGGCACAAATGCTTGAGTCTGGAATCGGATTGCCGCGATGCACACCCAACAGGGCGTGGCGCGGCGTACGCTGGCGGATACGTGGAACCGCAAGTGGCTGGCCCTATCAACGCGGCCTAAAGGCCGCCGAGCCTGCAGCATTGCAAGCGATGAGCAGCTTGTCCAAGGCCGATGGCGCGACGCATCGCTGCAATACGGCCGGCCTTGTAACGATCAGTGCAACTTCTTGGCGTGGGTCAGGAAGCGTTGGAGCTCTTCCGTCAAACCGAAGCGCTGGTGCTTGTGCAGCACGCAAGTGACGATGTGTTCGTCTTCCTTGAGTGGCACCGCGACCACATCGGGGCGGTGCTGCGTGGCAACATGGCCTGCATCTGCCAGACCCACACCCATCCCGGCAGCAACGCGCGTGATGTGGCCGGCGAGGCTGCTCGCCTCGCCCACTATCGTCGGCGGCGGGCTGTAGCGCAACACGATGGTTTTCATCTGTTGCAGCAGGCCCGGCTGCCGGTCGGCCTTGCATGTGATTAGTGGGAAGGCCAACAGGTCAGCCAGGGCCACTTTCTCCAAAGACGCCAGCTCGTGCCCATGCGGCAACATTGCCATCAGCGGATAGCTCCAGGCCGGCTCTTGAGCAATGGCCTCTTCTTCCGGCAAGCCGAAAGAGATACCGGCATCGATCTCCTCGCGCCGCAACGCGGTGGCCAGTTCATCGGCAGTCATCTCAAACAGTTCGAGGGGTGTCTCGGGCGCCAGCGTCTGCCAGCCAACGAAGCATTTGGACAGTTTGGGCTGGGCGATGCCATCCGCTACGCCGATGCGCAGCGGGGCGCGATAGCGGGCATCGGTCGCGCGAACGACGCGTCGCGTGCGCTCAAGCCGGATAAAAAGTTTGTGGGCTTCTTTGAGCAGACGGGCACCGGCGGGGGTGAGGCGCAGCTTGCGCGGCATACGCATGAAGAGCAGGACACCCAACTGGTCTTCGAGATCACGGATGGTCCGTGACAGCGGTGTCGGGTCGATGTGGATGCGTTCGGCTGCGCGGCGGAAGTTGAGTTCCTCCGCGACAGCGACGAAGTAGCGAAGATGTCGCAACTCGATCATCTCATCTCCGACCGAAGACTACTTGAAGAAAAGCATCGCTTCGCCCAAGTAAGCAAGTCACGCGCAGTAAATACCAAATATTTGAGCTCCAGATTGGGGGGGTAATCATCCGCAAGCTGAATTGGTATCAGTGTGTGGAGATCATCGACTCACGCGATCCGAGCACTGAGAAACCAGTATGTTTTGAAAAAAGCTCTAATGCCCGTGCAGCGGCTATGCTGTTCCCAGCATTGTCAAGACCAGGTGACCACGCGCACACGCTGCCGACTCCTGGGATGACTGCGACAATGCCTCCCCCAACGCCACTCTTCATGGGCAATCCGACCCGAGCCGCAAAATCGCCCGCTGCGTTGTATGTCCCGCAGGTGAGCATCAAGGCATTTACGTTGTGTACTTGCGCGGATGAAAGTCCCACGTGCCTGCCGCTGGACGCAGGGCCTCCTGCCTTAGCCAAGGGTAGTGCGCTTCGCGCTACCTGTCGGCAATTCATGGTTATAGCGCACTGTCGGCAATATATGTCGAGAACTATTTCAACGGCATTGCAGATGCGCCCGTAGCTCTTGAGCAAGTGAGCGATGGCGGCGTTCCGGTGGCAGCTCTCGCGCTCTGACCGCATAACGATCTGATCAATATCTACTCGTTCGTCTTCTGCACTCTGTCTCAGGGCTTGGAGAAGTGCAAGTTCAGGTTGAGCGAACTTGGAGCAGAGAACGTCACTGATCACGAGCGCACCCGCATTTATGAATGGATTCCGCACCGCGCCGGCCTCTTGTTCGACTTGAACCAGTTCATTGAACGGCATGCCGGAAGGCTCCTTCCCCACTCGGGCCCATAAGCCCTCTCCAACGCGCTCGAGAGCCAGCATGAGAGAAAAGAGCTTGGAAATGCTTTGAATAGAGAATGGAACCTCAGCATCGCCCGCAAATGCTTCCTTGCCATCAATCGTGACAAATGCGATACCGAACTGCATTTTGTTTACTCTCGTCAACTGCGGAATGAAGCTGGGAAGTTGCCCCTCCGACAGAAGAGGCCGCACCTGCGCGGCAATGCGTTCCAAGAGCCCCTGGGCATCGCTGATTCGCACGTCTCCACGGGTCAACTCTCGGTGTAGGAAATTGCTCGAGTTTGGTTGACTTGAGATGTCATTTGTCGGGTCACGCGTCTGCATGTCGAACGTGCGCTATTGCAGCACTGATAGTCACCTCACACAACAGGGTTTGCGACGCGAGCCGTGCCTCCACCGTGGTTCTCGCTGGCGCTGTGTCAGGAGATAGCCAAGCTTCCCACACGCAGTTCATCGCAGCGAAGTCGCTTATGTCTCGCAGATAAATGGTGGCCGAGAGAATCCGCGATCTGTCACTGCCCGCCTCGGCTAGTAGCGCATCAACTCGCGACAGAATCTCGTGGGTTTGAGCGGTAATGTCTGCGCTCGCGCTGGCACTGCYGTTCGCTGTTTGCCCGCACAGATAGACTAAGCCGCCGTGGCAAACGATCTTGCTCATACGTGCATTGGTGTGCTTGCGCTCGATATCGCTCATGTTGCTCGACGCTCCCTCAAGTTCTTCATATGGCACTGACATCTAAGCGCGCTCTACAGATAGCGGGCTTTGCTGCTTTCCTCTTCCGAACTCATGGTGGCCAGCTCACCCAAAGTCAGCGGCTTCAAAGGCGGACGGACTCTGTAGAACCCGACCTCCGATACGTTCTGGTCCTTTGCTGAGGCGACAATGTTCGCCACTGTGTAACCGCACTGGCGTCCTTGGCATGGCCCCATTCCAGCGCGAGTCAATGCCTTAATCTGATTGATTCCAGGCGAGCCAATCGCGCAGGCTTTCCGGATATCTCCAGCGGTTAGTTCTTCGCACCGGCAAACGATGGTGTCGTCTGATGGAGACGAAATCTCTACCCGGGGTGGATACAACACGTCCAGCATTGGACGCAGGCGCAAAAGCTTGTGGAGTTGCACTCGAAGCGGTATCGCGTCGCTAGCACTGGTGGACGGTTTAATTTTCCCCCCGTGCAATGCAATTCCTAGGCCAACAAGCTCTCCACGGATGCAAGCTGCCATTGCGCCGCCGATCCCGGCACCGTCCCCCGCGACATACACACCCTTGACCGTTGATTGACCCCACTCATCGAGAACCGGAGCGAGACACGCTTGCTGCGCATCCCATCTGTTTGTGCAACCCAGTGCTTGTGCCATGTGGATCGAAGGAACGACGCCCTCATGAGACAGCAACACAGTGGCGTGAACGCGGCGCGTACCTTGCCCCAGCTGGGTGAATTCCAGTTCCTGCAACCGGCCAACGCCATGGGCGCGCAGCGAGGTCACTCCACGAAAGCGCGGAACGCCTCCGCGTCGAATCTCGCGCATCCATCCGATGCCCTTTCGGATCTCTGACAGTTCGAGGAGCGCGGTGCCTACCCAGGGAAGCGCATGTCGCCATCCGTTTCGAGGCGATGTGTCCAACCAACCTGCAATCTTGCCGCCGGCACGAAGCAATTGGGCCATGTAGAGGAGCGGCAATGGACCGCTGCCTGCCACCCACACTGGGCCAGACGGCACTTGGCCCGACGTTTTAAGCAAGATCTGCGCTGCACCAACTGTGAGAACGCCTGGCAGCTCCCATCCAGGAAATGGGGCGGGCCTTTCTTGAGCTCCAGTAGCGATCACAATGTGGTCAGCGCTTACGGCTTCAACTTGACCGCCGCGCTTGATGAAGACGCGCCAACCTGGCTCAATCTGCCAGACTTGGCTATCAGGTTCATACACTGCGCCGCAACTACGGAATCGCGCAATCACCTCTGCACCCGCCCGATATTCATTGCCAAGCAGTGCGCCGATTCGCGTTTCCGCTACGGCTTCCGCGGCACGCCAGATCTGGCCGCCAGGGGTTGGCTGTTCATCGACGACTAGTACCGATAGGCCCAAGCCACTCATGCGTATTGCCGCGCTCATGCCGGCCGGGCCGGCTCCGACTACGACTGAATCAAACTTGCGCGTCATGGATGCACGCTCCGGCGACCAAACTGGCGCTCGACCCGCATGCCTTGCTGCACCGGGACCATGCATGATTGGGTCGATGCCACTCCATCCACAACGGCCAGGCAATCGAAGCACACACCCATCATGCAGAAGGGCGCCCGAGGACTCTCATCCACGGGGGTAGTTCGACAGACGGTGTTTTGCTGTCGCAGAAAAACCGCAGCGACCGTCTCACCGGGTTCGGCCTTGATGGCCTCGCCGTCGATGTAGATCGTCAGCGTGGATGCGCCGGCCTCATGCAGCTTTTTGAACATTGAATCGCTCATGGTGAAAGGCTTCAAAAGTGGTTGGGAGCGAGCCGCGGGTAAGGGCTGTGGCGTACTCGCCCGCGAAGAAGGACGCCAAGGTCACACCGGAATGGCAAACGGCGATGCTCGCACCAGGATGGGTAACGGAGCTGGCAAACACCGGACTTCCATCGGGCGTCAGGATTCGTAGACAGGACCACTGACGCACCACCTTTGCTCGCGCAAGATCCGGCAAGATGCGCACAGCCCGGCTCGCCATACGCGCTGCAGCTGCGCTGGTCGTACTCAAGTCGTATCCAACCTCCTCTTGCGTCACACCAATCAAGACCGTACCCTCCGCGTTCTGCCGTATCCCAGTGGCCGCCAACGGGAGCAGAGGTTCCAAGCGCTCAGTCACCAGTATCTGGCCACGCTGTGGCCTGATAGGTACGTTGAGTCCAACCATTTGGCCAAGACCGGATGAGCCAAGCCCCGCGGCAATGACTACTCGCTCACTACGTGCCCGGAAGGCGCCGGCACTTACCTCAAAGCCGCCGCCCCTCAGCGAACTGATCGCAGTCACTGCATGATTGCTTTTCAGCTGTCCCCCGCGCCGCAGGTATGCGGTCTGCAGAGCTGCTAGTAGCCGCAAAGGATTGACCTGGCCATCCAGTTCTCCCAGGCTCGCCCCAGCAACCTCGTCTCCGAGCCGAATTGAGGGAAGGCGTCGCTGTAGCTCGACGCGGTCGACCATCCGCGCTAGCGGAGCAAACTCGGGTGTCTGGGCATTCCACTTCTGCAGTAAGGCGGCCCGCTCGGAGAACTCCTTCTCACCGAGGCAAAAGACGACCCCCCCATTGCGCTCATAAGCGAGATCAATGCCGCTTTCCGCTTGCAAAGTCTTTGCGAACTCCGGCCATGCTTGCGCAGAACTAATCGACAGCTTCTGATACGCCGGATGTCCGAGCCCCTTACCCTGAACCCAGAGCAGCCCGAAGTTCGATTTGGCCGCGCGGAAGTCCGTGTCGGCACCGTCCAGCATCAGTATCCGCCGATTTGCTCCGGTGAGCCCGTACCCGATCGCGGCCCCAACCATCCCGCCGCCCACCACGATCACATCAAAGTCATTCGACGGGTTGGCGGCCGATTGCACGGCGTTGAGAAGCGTGGGCGTTGAAGAGTTTTTGATCTTGTTCGGCATTTGTATGAATGAGTAGTCGCCACGCCAGCTGATCCAGGAGTGGGCCTTGGGCAGCTGGCGCCCTACGAGGTTTGGCCTTCTAGGCGCGAATCAGACCTTCATGAATTGGAGTAAGCAGCTCGGGCTTCTCATCCGTGATCCGGAATGTGCTCTCGATGCGAGACTGGAACCCATCCATGTAGATTGATGGTTCGATGGAAATGATCATGTCGGCCTCCAGGGCTCGCTGGTTGCCTTCTGCGATTGGAATTTCCGGGGATTCGGAGCCGAGGGTTCGTCCGCACCGGTGCATCATGTAAGGACCGAGTCCGGCGCTCATGAAGGTGTCTCGCACGACAACATCGAGGTCCGAAGCGGGGACACCTGGACGGCAGATGTCCACCGCCGCGTCGTACGCCTTCTTGACTACGGCGTTGATATCTTCCTCCGCGGAAGTCAAGGGGCGCTGCGCAATCACGCGACCGAACCCAGTGCGATATCCCAGCAAGTAGGGCACGCGACACAAGTCAATCGCCACCATGTCCGATGGTTCGATCATCCTTGTGGACGCAGTACCATGAGCACGGCTAAGACGGGGGCCAGACGTCAGCAACTGCGCGCCTGGGCCGATAGGGGAGTCGACGTAATGCTTGTTCAGAGTCTCGTCCTGAATACAAGCAGCGCAGGCCCTGACGTTGTGCTCCCAGCCCTTGAGCGCGACCTCATACTCCCTGTAACCGCCCTCTTTGATTGCCGCAAGCTCAACTTCAAACATCTGTGCGGCTAGGTGTCCGCAAGCACGGTGAAGTTTGATTTCGTCTGGATCTTTGATGTCCCGATGCCGCTCGATTGCTTCGCTGCTCTCGACGAGGCTATATCCCTCAAGTCCTTCCTCCAAGGCTCGGTAGGCCTTATCAGTGAGATGCGGCCGCTCGACGCTAACGGACTTGTTCTGTCCGCCAGACTTCACGAGAAAGTCACGGACAATGCCCCACGAGTCTCTACGCTCTCCTGGGGAGCTCCACTGAACGTGGCTTTCGATCTGAATATCGAGCCCATCTGTTGCCGCCTCAGCGAACGAGCGCTCGATCTTGGGAACCACCAGTAGCGGCCGGCCTTGCTGTGGAACCACTACGCACAATAGCCTCATAGGTTCGAAGTATTCGGCCCGTGTCGCATAGCCCCAGAATCCGGTCAAATACCGAACGTTGGCAGGGCGCATTACGACGGCGAAACCGACTCCTTCTGCTTTGAGGCTTTCCTGAAATCGCAGGATGCGCTTCTCATGATTGAATTCGTACATACATATTCTTTCTACGATTTGTTTAAGACCCGCTGCAAAGCGGTAGACGCGTTAGCTCTTCGATCGATAGCTCAAGGCGGATGTCAGAGCCCCTAACGGCTTTGCCGTCGTTGAAGGGGTTAGTTCATCTTGATGTTGTTGTCCTTGATCAGCTTGCGCCATTTATCGACGTCATCCTTAACCCGAATGTTGAATTCGGAAGGACTACTTGCCACCACCGAGAATGCGCTTTCTTCAAGCTTTTTCTTGGCGCTCGGCTCCATAAGCGCTGCGCGCACGTCATCAGCAATCTTCTTGACGATATGGGAAGGCGTTCCTGCCGGCGCGAATAGCCCATACCAGACATCTGCTTCGTACCCGGGGTAGCCAGATTCAGCGACGGTTGGGACATGAGGCATCAGTGGAGTTCGCTTTGTCCCGGTGACAGCCAGTGCACGCAGTTTTCCTTCGCGCACAAAAGGAAGCGCAGGCGGCACATCGTTGAAACCGGCTAACAGCTGTCCAGCCACAAGGTCGATCAGCGCCGGGCCGCTACCTTTATAGGGGACTGGCAACAACTCAACTTTCCCTCCACGCGCGGCCAGCAGCTCCATTGCCATATGCCCCCCCGTGCCGGTGGTGCCGTTGTACGGAATCTCGCCAGGCTTGGACTTCGCGAGTTCAACGAACTCCCTAACCGAGCTTACTTTAAGGGTTGGGTGCACCAACAGCACGAAGGGACTCGTCGCCAGTTCAGTGATAGGGACGAAGTCGCGCTGAGTGTCGTAGGGCAGCTTTGGACCAAGCGATGGTGCGACTGCGTGTGTCGTTGCTGTTCCCAGCAAGATGGTGTACCCGTCGTTCTTCGCTTTAGCGACGGCATCAGAACCAATTGCTCCCGCCGCGCCAGGGCGGTTGTCAACAACAACAGACTGGTTCCACACTGCGCCTAAACGTTCCGCCACGATGCGAGCCAGCAGGTCTGTCCCTCCCCCGGCTGCAAACGGTACGATAAGTTTTACCACCTTGGTGGGAAACGCTTCCTGCGCCGACGCGAATTGTCCGGTGCCAAGCGCACCTCCTAGTGCGACGAGAGTAGCAAAGATGAATCTCATATGGATTTCTTTCGAAGAATGACTAGTCTTTTCATTGAGGGCGAGCTGTTCACTGCAACACACCTGCGCCGGCGTCGCGTATAGGGAGGCAATCTGTTCACTGCAGGCCGTGTTCCAATTTGTGCAAGTGCATTAGCTTACTTGTGACACTTTTGTGCGTCCAATCAGATTATTGAGGGTTTACATGCCAAGACCTTATGGGCACACGGCACGGCGGCTTCTTCACTCGGTCCGCACGTACTTGGCTGCCGGTACTAACGGGAGAACGGGACCGCACTGCAAGCGAGCGGCGAGGCCGGCGACCAACCTTTCTTCGTCAGGGTCAATAGTGATGTAATGGTTAGGCAGGCATCCACGAAATACGGGGAGAAGCCCTTCCGGGAAGACATTTCGAGCCGAGCCCACACCGATGAAGCTCCAGGAGCCGAGCTTCGAAGTCGGCCGGAGCGTCTGCGCAACATAGAGGATTCAATGTGCCAACACTCAGCCCAAGGCAAGTTGCCGCATTTCGAGCCACGATGCTCACCGGCGGGATAACCCGCGCGGCAACAATGCTGCATCTCACGCAGCCTGCCGTTACTCGCTTGATCAAGGAATTCGAAGTGGCGTTGGGACTCAAACTTTTCGAGCGCAAAGGAGCAGGCATCGTCCCGACTCGTGAGGCGAGCTTAATTTTTGCCGAGGTGGAGCGACTGTTCACGGGGCTTGACACCATCATGCAACTGGCAATAAAGCTGCGAGACGAGCCGTCTAGATCGATCCGTATTGCCGCGTTCCCCGCCATCGCGAACGGTTTTCTTCCTCGCTTCGTTGCGAAGCTTTGCACTCGCGTTCCGGGCGTTAGGCCATCGGTCTTTGGTCTGCCTTCAACAAGCGTGGTCGACTACTTGGTGAACGAGAAGTGCGACATCGGGCTGGTGAACAATGTCCCTGAGCATCCCCTTGTCTCGGTTGTGCATCTTGAGTCGATACCAACGGTTGCAGTGCTGCCCAACGGGCATCCGCTCAGCTCGCGCGCCTTTTTAGAGCCTAAGGACTTTGCAGACGAGCCATTCGTTTCCGTTTCGCCAACATGGACGCATCTTCGCGTCGACGCGATGTTCGCAGCCCATCAGGTCGTCCCAAGAATCGTAGCGCAGACACAGCTGAGCACCGTCGCATGCGCTATGGTGAGCGCCGGGCTGGGGTTGTCGATTGTGGACCCCTTTTCCGCGGAGGACGCGAAGGCGGCCGGCCTAGTGGTAAAGCCTCTGAAACCATCTGTCCAATTTGAATTCGCCTACGTGCTTCCCGCGAAGAGAGAAGCGTTTGCAATGGTCACTGAAACCATAAACGCTCTGCGGGCAGAGGTTGCACGCATGAGGGCGGCCCAATGAACTGAGTTCCGTGGGAGTTTTAGTAGTGAAGCTAGTCGAGTGCATAGCTATGGTGTTCCGAACAGCGCCGAAGGTAGGGCGGGTACGCCGCTTGCTATTGCCTTGTTAAAGTGCTACTCCCTGTTGTCTTCCGAAGTGCCAACTTGCAGATGATCCTTGGACGATGGCGGACACGGTTTGGCCGATCCTTTTCTCAACAACTGGCCGCCAAGGCACGAGGCAAAAGCTCGTACCCTGGTCGAGTACGGCGAATCTGCCGCTGGTGAGCTGGAGGCTTCCCCGATAGATGCCGATAGCCATCTCACCGTCCTTTACCGGGCAGTAGGTAAGCCCGGTCTGCTGCTCCCGCGCCTTGCCCGCTAGTGCCAGGTCTTGCTCGCGCAGGTTCGCAATCAAATTGCTCACGAGCAGCGCACTCTCGTTGTTCCACTTGGCAAGTCCCCTCGTAGAAAGAAACTCGACTCTATCTCGCATCGCGTCGCGAACCTGAGCACCAAAGCCTTGACTCGCCGACGGCGAACGTTCACCTACCAGTTGTTTGTCCAGCCAGGTCGCGCCAATCGCGCGCACCTGCTGATCGATGGACAGATGTGATCGCAGCTCGATTGCCAACCCCGTATCCTTCTTCGCATCATGAGTGCGAGCCTTCTGCAGTAGGTCCGTTGGCACTTTCCAGACGCCATCGGCGAGGCGCTCGACGATGCCGGCGCGGCGCAGCGCTTCGAGTCGGCGCACGTGTGCATCGACAGCGGATCGCGGATCACGATCCTTGGCCTGCTTCAGTTGAGCCACATGGTCGGCCGTCTGGTAGACGCCGTCTTTCGCGACGGTCGCGATGTTGCGATCCACCGGCTTCTCCTGGGCTGGTGGCCGCGCCTCCACGATGCCATTTGTCGGCAGGTCTGTGAAGTCGGTACCGGCTGGCAGCTTCAGGTAGTGCGCCCGTCCGTCGACGCCGTCGACCACCAGATAGCCGCGGTCATGCAGTTCGTCCGCCAAGCCCTTGCCCGCAATCCGACCCGTGACGGGGTAAGTCGGCTGCTCATGAACCACGCATTCGCGCAGTTGGCCCTTGAGCGCGCGGCGCACCGTCTCCAGTACCTCCTCGCGTTGGCCCATGGCGTCGAGAGTCGTGGCCATCTCGGGCTGGAGCCTCCAGCGATTTGCATCCATCCGCTCTGCCAAGCCCATGCTTTCGAGCCGCTGCAACCGTGCCCGGAGTGCATTCTGATTCTGCGGATGTCTCGCGTTTTCCGTCAAGTCGATGCCATCGGGACCGGCTTGCCGGATCAGCACCCGGTCCAGGCCGGTGAGCCGCTGCTGATCGACCTCCCGTAGCAGGCTCTGCCTGATTTCTGCTTCGGTGCGAGGCCCCAGCCATTCGGTGGCAAGCTCGCTGGCCCGCAGGCGCATGCCGTGGGCCATGTAGTCGGGGGCGATCACCAGATCTTGTCTGCCGCTGGCAGGCCCCCCAGTATGGCCGTTCAGCACGATGTGAGTGTGCGGGTTGTCTGTGTCCCAATGGTCCACGGCCACCCAATCCAATCGGGTCTCCAGGTCGATCTCCATTTGGCGCATCAACTGGCGGGTGAAGCTCTTCAGATCCTCCAGTTCCAGGCCATCCTCAGCCGAGACGATGAAGCGGAACTGGTGGCGATCGTCCTGCCCCCGTTCCTGAAAACCCTTCAGGTCGGCCACGTCGGTGTCGGCACCGTAGGCCTGGCCCTTCTGACCGTCTCGTGTGACGCCATCACGCTCGATGTAGCGCAGGTGAACGGCTGCCGAGTTCGGGCTGGCGCGCCGCAATACCACGAAGCGGGACTTGATGACCACGCGTCGCGCGTTCGGTCCCAGGCGCTGGCCGGCCATAGTGGAAGCGACGCGGCCGCGTCCGAACGTGTTGGCGGGCTTTCCAAGGCTCTTGCTGGCGGACTTTGCGCCGGTCTTCGATACCTGCTTGAGGACCTGCGAAACGAAGCGCTGAGAGCTCGGGCCGCTGCGCGATTTAGGTGCCGCGGGCTTGATGCGAAAGCGATCCTCATCATTGCCAGCCATGAAGACTCCAGCGCGCGGTAGCGCAGCGCATCGGAAACAGCACGCGGCGACCGCCGCTGCCACGCGGATTCCAGTCTCTGCGCGGCACGCGCAAGACCCCTTGCGGTGCCGCCGCAAACCCACGTGCAGACTGGCTTGGAGAGGCGCGGCGTGCCACCCTCTTTATCTGGCCCTCCGTCTCCGCCTTCCGCATCCGCTCCCGGCTCCGACCTGCCGCCAGCGGCGCACCGGGTGCGCAGCGCTGCTCGAGGGGCAGCGGCGATGCAGCGCGCGCTGCACGCTGGCGGCGGGTCCCCTGCACGATGGAGTGCAGCGCGGGCGCATGCCCGGCTGCAGTCCGGAGACATCTTGGGTGTTGCGATAAGGCAGATCTCATGGCGCGTTCCAAGTCCACAGCGGTCGCGCGATGCCGAGCACGGCAGAGGCGGCGATGGGGCCGAAGTAGCGGCTGTCGAACGACCCCGGGTTCGTGTCGCTGAGCAGGAACAGTTCGCCGCCGCCGAGGGGGCGGCAATGCTGCCATGCGTGCAGTGGCCGGCGCGCGCCATCAATTGTGCGTACGGTCGCGGACACTGCGCCATCAATCAGGACGACCTGTTCGCGAACGCACACCGACTGCGGTGCGATGGCGCCGATACGCTTGAGGATCGGCACGCCGCTCGGCAGGTAGCGGCGTTGTCCTGCGAAGGCTTCCACGTCGACAGGAAGCCGGGCCAGCACGATGCTGCCGACGTGCAGCGCAGCTGCGCTGTCGATGCTGCCGACCTGGTACCAGCCGCGCGGCACGCTGTCCGTCGGGTTGTAAACCAGGAACACGCGCTCATGCAACGACATCGGCATGAAGGCCGGCGCGCACAGCGCAGCCAGGCCGATGCCCATGCCGGCAAAAAGCACCCGCCGGCTCATCGCAGCGCCTCGCGCGCAAGATGCGCCGCATGCCGCTCGCTGGTGTAGTCCGGCAGCGGCTGGCGCGCAGTCAGCCGGTTGCCGACGGTGTGCCAGTACGTGGCGGCAACCGCGGCCGGTTCGATGCCGAGCGCTTCGATGGCGTCGATCTTTTCCAGCACCGACTTGACCTGCTGTTCGCCATCGGCGCGCAGCATGATGCGCGCGCCAGGCACCACGCCGGCGATGCGCTGTGCACCATCGAACGGCATCGGAGCTTGCAGGACCATGAGCTGCCAGAGCGCCGTGCCGTAGTCGTTGCCGATCCATTTGACTCGGCAGCACACCGCGTTGGGCTCGAAGGTTGCCACGCGCCGCCAGCGGTCGAGCACCGTCTCGCGCACCGGCCGGCCGAAGCGCAGCCAGACGTTCACGCGATGCTCGACGAAGGCGAGCGAGACGCGCATAGGGGCAGGCCGTGGCGGCAGCGCTGCGTGGGGCCAAGTCTGCACGGCAATGGGCGACGGTTGCGTCATGACTGGCCTCCACCGTATTCGCGCTCCAGCAGCTCGCGCAGCATCTCGGCCGCAGTGGCGCCACGTTCGAAAGCGATCACCTTGATGCGGCCCCGCAGCGCCGGCGTCACGTCGACGGTGAGGCGCGCGGTGTAGATCGACGCCTTCGCGACGTTCTCCGGTGCATCGGCCTGGCGCACCCAGGTCGATGCCGGGTCGGCGGCAGGTTTGCGGCCGATGGATGCCCGCTTCGGTGTTGAGGATGACGCTGAACTCGTCATCGCAGCATCTCCTGCACTGCCTGCGCCAGTGCCGCGATTTCGCGCGCCGCGGCGCACTTCGGCGCGGCCTCGCATGCAAGCCGGCCGGCGGCTACGCTGTCGGCAAACACGATGCGCTGCGAGACTTCGGCCTGCAGCGCGGCAAACGGCTGGTCGGCCAGGGCGGCGCGCGCTTCGCGGCCGATCACCGTGCCGACCACACGCCGGTTGATCACGAAGGCCGCGCGAAGCTGCGGCCTGAACACCCGGGCTTCGGCGATGAGCGTCACCATCTCGTGGCTGGCCCAGACGTCGTAGGCGCTGGGCTGGACGGGGATCAGCACCAGGTCGGCGGCCAGCAGCGCGGAGCGCGCAAGGGCCGCAACGCGGGGCGGCCCATCGATCACCACGTAATCCGCCTCCAGGGCGATCTGTGGCGCTTCCTGGTGCAGCGAGTCCCTTGCCAGCCCGAACACCCCGTAGAGCCGTCCCTGGCCGTTCTGAAGGCGCCGTTGCGCCCAGTCAAGGGCCGACCCCTGCGGATCAGCGTCGAGCAGCGTCACGCGGCTTCCCGCGATCGCCAGTTCTCCGGCCAGGTGCGTGGCGAGCGTCGTCTTGCCCGCACCGCCTTTCTGGTTGAGCAATGCGATCACCTTGCCGGGCCGGTCTTGTCTTCCTGGCAAGCGGTTTTCGGGTGTTCGGACTGCCTCCTGCGAGGCGCTGCCCGCTTTTTGGGCAGCTTCGGTTCGCGCGCGCGTGACTTCCATTTATGTATCCCTTTAGATGTTTAGGGAGGCCCGAAACCGTTGCTGGGCGCGGGTTGTGGGACGTTTTGCGCCGGTGATCCACCGATGGTTGCGCCGGTGATCACCCGGGTCCCGCGCCGGTGATCCACCGAGTCCGTCCCCATGAAATCCACAGGTTCTTCAACAGAAGCTGTGGATAAGTCTCGGTCGACACCAGGAGTGGATAAGTCGGTCTTCGGGGAGTTGTCGGTGCAAGCGTGAAAGGCCAACCACTCGATTCCGCCCCTGCGTTCGACGGACAGGCGGTAGCCAGGCAGCGCCTGGCGCAGTGCGAGACCGCGCATGTGTGCGGCGAAGTCGCGCGAGCGCTGGAGCGCGCCGGACTTCAAGTACAAGTGCCGCATCTCGAAGCGCCAACCATTGGGCTGCCGCCCGCCGTGCTTTCGCACGAGCCGGTACAGCCAGCGTTCAATGCCGCCTGAAAGCCGGAAATACGTAGGATCAAGCGTGAGCACGAGCGCTTCTTCCATCACGCCGGTGAAAAACCAGTCGGCCAGGATCAGCTCGATGCCATCGGAGCGCCCATCCGGCCGGATGTACTCCTTCCACTCGTTGATCCAGGAGAAGCGGTGCACCCGCTTGCCGCCGTTCGGGCGCTCGCGCTGGCGCAGCGTGGTGGCGACGGTGGTGGACTGCAGGCGGTCCAGCGCGGCGCGCAGCGCCAGGTAGTCGCTGCGACCGGTGCCCCGCTGCGCAAAGCGCAGGATCTCATAGGGCGTGGCCACCATCAGCCGCGAAGGCGCAATGCCTTCTTTCTTGGCCTGGATGATCTGGCTGGCAGCCCAGATCAGTACGTCGGCGTCCCAGATGGTGGCGATGCCATGCTCGGGCACGCCTTCGACGGTGAGCGAAATGCCACCGGCCTCGAAGCGGATCGGCACGATGCGCGGCGACTTGGCCAGCGAAAAGAAGGGGTAGGCCATCAGGTCCTGCGCATCGCGCAGCGCCATGCCGTCGTGCGGCAGCGCGCGGAACAGCGAGAGCTGCTCGCGTTCGCTCATGCGCTTGGACATGCGGCGTTGCCCAAGGTATGTCAGCGGACGGAGTCGCGCTGCACGTAGCCTGGGTCCGAGGTCATGCCGTAGGTGTGGCTGTCGGCCCACACGCGCAGATCGGCGGCGGCGTAGACCACGCGCGCACCGAATTTGCGAAAGCGCGGACCACCGCCAAGCACCCGCTGCTTCTCCAGCGTCCGCGGCGACAGCCGCAGGAAGGCGCCGGCTTCGTCGGTGGTCAGGAACTCGGGATTGGCCGGCGCAGCCGGAACCGCAGCAGGCTGCGGCGCAGCCGCTGCGGCCGTGAGGGGAGGAAACGATCTGCCAACTGCCATGACGGACTCCATCGCTGTGGATGGGCCGCAAACCGTTTGCGGCCCGATGGAGGCAGTCTCGGGACACGGGCCCGATCAGGGCAGGGAGAGATTCAGCGCACTGGCTCGTCTCCGGGGTGGTCTGCTGCGGTGTGTGATACGCCGGCGAGGGCCAAGTAGCCGCCGCTCATGTACGCCTTTGCACGCCGCAGCAAGTGGCGCACCTGCGCGCGCAGTTCGCCATCCTCGTGCCAGCGCAGGACGACGGCTTCAAGGCCGAACAAAGCCTGGGCGATGTCCCGGTGCGACGCATCCGCCTGCGCGGCGTCGAGCGCCTGCAGAGCGCGCAGATGCAGCAGCGCGGCGCGGGTGACCGCCCGCGCAGGATCGACACGAGGCGCATGGCCTTCCAGGGCCTGTGCCTGCGCATGGAAGGCATCGAGCTGGCCCCGCAGGCGCGATGTCAGTGGCACTGCGCTCACATAGGCAGCACCATCAGCCACTGTGCCCGACAGCGACAAGCGCATGCGCCGTGCGCTGAGGTCGGCAGTCAGCGACAGGTCCGGGCCGTCAAGCGCCAGGCGTTTGCGGCCGGGAATGCGCCACAAGTCGAAACGGTGGGCTGCGGCGTCGTGCGCATGCGCGGCCCGCACCTGCAGTAATCCGTCCTGGAAGGACAGCCACTGCGGACACGCAGAGCGCCCGTCGAGACCTGGATTTTCGGCGACATCGCAACCCCCAACGGGCGAAGGACACTACGCGCCTGCGACGCGCCCAATCCAGGCCGTAGCCCGGGTTGCGGCGAAGGTACTCCCATGCGACGCCCGAGTCGTCGAGGTCCAGCACGTAGAGATATGCGGCAGAGAGGGCCCACGGGGCGCGGGGCAGATCTTCGGGGTTGAGCTTGGTCACAGGAATCCTCCTTGGAAGAAGAAACCTGCCACAGGGGAGGACGCACAAGGTCGCTTTCGAGGCGACGCTGCATCGCGCCATCGGCGACTGCCCGCGATCGGTCAGTCGTTGATCGACCCGTCGCGTCGTGCGTCTGCCAGGTAGCCAGAGATTGGCTGGCGCGGCTTGAAGTGTGGATCAGCAACGATGCGCATGCCGCGCGGGCCGCGGACGCCTTCGAGGGCCGAGAGGCTGACTTGCCCCAGCTCAGGGCTACCGGTGCCGGCATCGCACAGCCCAAAGGCGCGATCCTCGTCGGCATCGAGCTCCGTCAGCAGCCAGACGGCCCCTGCGTCCAGGGTGTAGAGCTTGACCACGGGCAGGGGGTCGATGGCTTCGCCACGCGTACGCGCCGCGCCATTTGCCAGCATTCGAAGGCGCTGTTCGTCAGTTAGGAATGTCATCGTTATCGCCGGGGGGAATACGAATATAGCTTTCAAATAGAACTGTGCAAGTCGGGCAAAGCGCGAGATGGACGTGCCGCAGCGAATGCATCTGCGCCTCCGCAGTCACGACAAGCCGGCATTCTATGAGTTAAAGATAACGTGGTTTTAATTGCTTTAAAACGTAACGCTTCTGTTCATGCAGAAGCAGGGAATACAGCGCGGGCGGCCGACCGGCGCGACGACATTTGAGGCAGGCCCGGCACGGGCCTTTGGAGATGCGGTGCGCGCCTTGCGCACTGAAGATGGCGTTGCCCAGGAAACCCTGGCGCACCAGGCGGGCATCGAGCGTTCGCATATGGGCAAGATCGAGCGTGGCGAGCACATGCCGACTTTGGCGATGATCCTCAAGATCGCGCGAGCGCTGGGCCGTAGCGCTGGGGAACTGATGCTCGAAACCGAGGCGCGTCTGCCCAGGGATGAGGAGTAGGGCGAGATCGGCCGCCGACTGTCGCCGGCGGCCAATGCGTCGTGGCTAGACTACGATTCGACCGGCGAGACGTGCCTCTCGCGCATACGCGCTCAAGCGTTTCTGCGCCTCGAAGTGCAAGTCCCGTTCGATGGGGAGTCCGAGCCGGCCGCGCACAGTTGCGATCTCCGCCAGGCTGACCCACCCCAGCTCAGGGTAGCCCAAGCCCAGGTCGCACAACCCGAACGCATGGTCGTGGTCGTCCGGGTCGATCTCGGTCAGCAGCCAGGTCGCACCCGCGTCTGGGGTGAAGAGCTTGATCACCGGTGCGGGGTCGAAGTTTTCCTGTTCGAGGGACTGCCGGCCGTTGGCCAGCAGCTGCGCGCGTTGTTCGTCCGTGATGAGCTTCGTCATGGTCTTCTCCTGGAAAGGAATCAGGGCGGGATTGCCCGGGACCGGAAGCAGCACGGCGCAGCGCAGCCGTCAGGGTTCGACAGACGGCCGCGAGGCCGCCAGCGTGCACAGCACGCGCAGACCTTGACGGCGAGAACGGCGTGATACGGTGTAGGGAACAGCAAGCCAGCCGCGTCCACCAGCAACGCACTTCAGCTGGCAGTTGATATGCGCCGCATCTTCAAGCACCAGGGCGCAAGATGCAGAGGTGGAAGCGGCGAGGCAGGCGGCCCAAGGTGGTTCGCCGCCACTACGCACCACTAGCCGGAAGTCTCGGTGGGCCAAAGGCACACGAACTGGAGCGACGTGTCGCCGCCTGAGCGAGAGCAGATTCCTGCATGCCCTTGTTAGTACAGCCTCTCCCCGTTACTGAGCATCGGAGACGGAAAAGGCGGCAACTTGGGCTCACTGACGGTCATCGCACCAACAGGCCCCATGATCGCAAGCATCTCGTCGTAGAAACCTGCCGTCTGAGCGTTTGATTTTCCCTGCAGCAAGCTGCCGGGGAGTGGCTGCCGGTTGTCGTTCCAGTCCTCCAGCCAGCAAATGAACGGCGAAAGCGGCACGTCCCGATAGCGAAAGTTCAAATGGTCCTTCGGAATTGTGCCGAGATGGCGCGCGGTGTACTCCTTCAACTCTGACAGAAAGATGTTCTGCACCCATGCCTTGCGCGCCACCTCCTCGGGGCCTTTGCGCCAATGTTCCACGCGGTAGTAATCCAAATGGGCATTGAAGCTGATACCCAGAACATCCGTGAACGTTCCGAAAATCGCCGCCTCATCTTCAACTCGGAACGAGGTGTAGACCTCGATCTGTACGAGCGGCAGCAACGCGAGCGTGAAATGCTGATTGTCATGAACGCGCGGCGTGCCAGTCTGCCTCAGATACTCCGTGAACCGCCGGCCATTGGTCGTCAATGATGCGATGAACGTCGGATACTCAAGCTTGGCATAAAGCGATTGATTGATGTCAGCACTATCTATTGCCGCCAAGTGATGCTTGGACAGGAGATGAAAGTATCGCGTCAGGAACGGATAGACGTTGGCGCGGTCGAAGGAATACGTAAACAGAAGCACGTGAGGCTTGTCGCTCGCGCTACGGCGAATCAGCTCGGACATGAGGCTCGAGTGAAACTGCAGCTTGCTGCAGAGCCCCCAAAGACCTTCGATGAAGAGATCCAGCGCTGTGATCGTGACCGTCGATTCCGCCGCACCGAACGCATGTGTCACCTCTTGCAACTCCGCACAAACGGCTGCGTACTGCTCTGGCGTGTACAGGAGCAAGTCAAACTGGGTTCTCAGGTACGCAGAGAAGTTGTCGTCCACTAGATTGGACTTTTGACAACTGATAAACGCTGCGCCAAATGGATCATCCGCGCGCTCCTGGACATGTTTGCTCAGGTCGGTCCAATAAACGACGCCATGCCGAGGATCGTGCACGAAGAGAAACATTGGAATCGAGACGCTCCCCCAATATTCAAGGTCGTCCTTGTCAGGGTAGAAGCGGAACGTTTCGGCAGTCTCCGATCTGATGTAGCTGGTTCCCGACTTCACCTGAGCCCCTACAAGCTTGCCGGTGGGAAACTCATCGACGACGATCTCAATCGTGCCGTCAATGCCCACATCCTCCTGAAGCAGATCGCGCCAGATTAGGTTCAACCGGTTGCAGGCACTTTCCACAGCCAGCAGCCCCTCGCGTTCAGTCATGGCATTTCGATTGCGCTTCTTCATCCTCTTCCTTCACCTTTTTTTTGAGCCGACTTCACCGGCTGTTTTACTTCCGCATCCACGTGCGACATTTTTGAAACACCGCATTCATGATTGGCGGCTATGAACCAGTAGGCTCAATCACACGCACGGAAACCACCGCTGCGCCACTGTCGCTGAAGCGCCCCGAAAGATCCTGAATTGTCCGGCGCCGTCGAATTCAACGCCGATCGCCCCGTTTCGCTGGCGCCAAGGCGCCAGATGAAGAACCGCGGTGAAACTGTGACCGATCAGATGATGTTCTTGATCAAGCCAGCTTGTGGTGCCGGCGGTGAAGCTCAAGCGGCCGTCGTCTTCTTTGCGCCATTGCGGAGCTGTGAAGCCACCGCGGCTTATATTCCCAGAATAGCCAATGGCGATGATGTCCGCCGCGGGCTTCGCCAGTCGCGCCCAAGCATACCTAGTGCACTCATAGACGTCTGCAGGGGTACGCGCTTGGCGTTTTGCCAGCGAGTTAGCAATATTGAACAGTAGCGCGCGACACGCAACGGGCGGGTCGACCGGGGGCGCGCCGCAGTCGACGGCTTCTGCCAGCGACATTGCTCCATGGCTGTCCAAATGCATCCCGAGATTCGCATTGGCTGTCGCGCCCTGCGGTGAGTCTGTCAAAGCAGCGATTACAGCGGCCTCGACGTGGTAGGCCTCAAGCTCGTCTCGCAGGCGGCGACGATAGAACGAAACCCGAACATCTTCACCCCGTGACCACACGGCCTGAATTGCAAGACACTTTGCGCTTGGACGGAAGGAAGCGTCGTTCTCGGCCTGCTCTAGTTCACGCTCCGCCTCCCGGAAGTGACTGAACACTCGAAGATTGCCAGAGCCATCCTCGAACTTGCCCCCACCTTTGCCGACATACAGCACGCGATTCGACTGAGGGTCGGACAGTCCATAAACGTAGACGCCAAGCTCAACAAGCGAGAGCTCGTCCAAGACGCGTCGGGGATTTTTCATGGCCAATGGTATCTCCGCATCCCACCGAGCTTTGCGCGCGCAAGCGGTTCGAGTCCAACGGGGGGCTTGAGCCTCTCTCAAGTGCGTTAGTAGATGCCGGGGTCGGCTTGGCGGCGCTAGCCTATCCGCAAATTCGTGGAGCCGGCAATACGGCATTCAGCAAAGCCTGAGGAGTGGAAAGCCGTCTTCGCGCTTGCCCGTGAAGCCGTAGAGCTTCAAAGTCGAATAAGCGGATTGGCGACCAAGCGCAGACGCGACTGCACGGATATGGGGGAATCCGCAATTCAGACAATCAGGTTTCGGACTGTACCGATAGCTTGGAGGGGATAGCCACGGGGCAAGCGAAGCGCGCAGCGCCGGCAGGCGAAGGCGTCAGCGATCAAAGCCGAAGGGGCGAGACGCCTTCAAGCGGCTCGATGCGCAGCACGAGAGCGCGGCCCGGCGCGCCGGGGACGCACAGAGCCCGCACTGAAGCGAATACGATGCCTGCATGGAAGCTCTCCAACAAGAACCCTCGGACGATCCCCTGGAAGTGATGCTCCGTCGTTCCGACGAGCTGCACGAAGCCCTGCTGCACCTGCTCGACGGCGCCGAGTTCGATCCCTCGCCTCGTGGTGAGGCTGCCTTCGGCATGTGCTCCGTCGCGCTCGAGCACGGTCTCAGTCTGCGGGCCTTGATGGCAATGGGATTGGCCACGTCGGCGGTCGGCCTGATGCGGCTGCAGTTCGAGGCCTTGACCCGCGCCATGTGGCTGCAATATGCCGCCAGCGATCTGGCGATCGAGAAGCTCAATGCACCGCTGACCCTGCAGAGCGAGCAGGCCGCGAAGAATCTCCCCTCGGCCAGCGAGATGATCGAGCAAATCGGAAAACGTGTCGGACCGAACGTGCCCGCGGCCGCGCATCAGATGCTGGCGCATTTCAAGGACGTGTCCTGGCATTCCCTGAACTCGTTCGTGCACGGCGGTATCCACCCGCTGCGCCGCCAGTCCGAGGGCTTTCCGGTCCACCTGGCCCTTCAGATCCTGCGCAATTCCAATGGGCTGCTCACGATGACCGCCATGACCCTGGCGGTCCTGACATGGGATGAAGCGGTCGCCAAGCCCATGAGCAAGATCCAGCCTGCGTTCGCCGACTGCCTGCCCGACCTGTTGAAGTAGAAGGCCTTGCAGGGGAGCAGCGGGCCCCCCCGGGGGGGGGGGGGGCCCCGGGGGCGACGCTCAGTCGCCCTTGCTGCGCGACCAGATAAGGTTATGCGCGCCGTCCTCGCCTTCGACCAGGCGGGCGTAGATCGTTGCCGGGAACGAAGGGTCATCGAGGGTCACCGAGAGGTAGGGCCGTTCGGCCCGGCTGACTTTCTTCCACGCCGCGCCGATCTCGAAGTTGCCGGCGACGATGCGGTAGTCGGGAGCGTTCTCGCTCTCCTTGTCGTTGGGCACGATCTTGACCTTGACGTTGAGCGTCAGGGTGCGAACCGTGCCGGTGTAGCTGTCGTTCTGTGCGGTGAAGGTGCCGATATTGGCCATGATGCAGTCCTTTTGAAGTTGACCAGGTCGCGCCCATCGCGGCCTTGGCGTGATCCGATGGGTGAGGGTCCGGGCGCGCCGCATCCCATAGCGAAGCGGCGGGGCCGCAGCGCAGCGCAGGACCGGGAGGCCGGAGAAATTTGCCTCGCGAGGAAGACCGCAGGTCGGGGAAATTTGTCGGGCCGGGTCGGTTGCGGCGAAGAAGCCCGAGGCGGCGCCAAGCGAAGTGCAGCGCCGCCGTGCCCTCGCCAGGATTCACGACAAATACAAGGCCACTGTGGGTGTGATCCTGTCGCGGAAGGACGCATGGCCCCGGTACCGTCACCGCTGCGTCAGCGTTTCGGCACGACCCCCAACGCAGCCCGGGTCATGTCGGTCGACAACGAAACAGGGAAGAGCGATCCCACCGTATCGGCGTTGGCCAGAGCATCGGAATTTGCGGCTTGGAAGGAGACGCGCATCGGAACGCTCTCGCTGAGCCACCGTCGTCATGGCGGACTGTTAGCCCGCTTGATTCAGAAAGGATCGCATGACATTCGAGTGCAGCACGTGGACTCGTATCCCGGACTCCGCTACCGCGGGGCGCGCTGAGCTAGCTTTCAGGGGTCTTGGAGCGCCAGGACCTTCGTAGCGATGCGCGACTCCATTGGTGCCCGCTGTGCGGCCACCAGCGTGACAGTCGCTTCGCAGACGATTTCATGAGCATCGTGAGCCTGCACGCGGAATGTCGCGCTTCGGTCCCCCAGCCGCTCGAGCCAGCCGCGCAGACGCAGGGGCGACCCTGGCGGGATCGGACCTCGATGGTCGATACGGATCGAACGACCGACCACCACTTCAGCGGCAACATCAACGTGCTGCTGCATTTCACGAATGCAAATGGATTCGACCACTGCCACCAAGTACCCCGTGGCAAGACATTCGATCAGCCGCTCCGCATACCCGTTTCCGTGAGGAAGCCGCGCGAAAAGCGACTTCGCCGTCTGGTCTGCCGGCACGGTGTAGGACTCTTCAAAGAATATCTCGCTGACGCCTTGGTGGTTCATGGGGTATCCGGATGGGGTTGTCGAAGGCTCGATCAGCGCGCTGGATTGCAGGCGATCGGTGCTGTTCGATGCTCCCGTGACCAGCAGGCATCCCCAACCCACCGCAGCGAGCGCTGGCGTAAGGCGGCACGCAGGGAGCGTTGGGCTTGCGCGTTCCGGAAGTCAAAACGCGCGCGGCAGACCTGCCGCGCGCGTCGCGCCGATTTCTTGATCCCCGGCCTCGCGGCCGGGGAGTCATAAGGATCACGCCGTTGCGTGCGCGTCCTCGTGGTTTTCGGCATCGGCCTGCCCCTCAGCAATCGGTTCAGCGCTTGCAACGTCAGCCGGCGTTACCTCCGGGGCGCGGAACATCGCAGGCAGCCAGCCTGTACCCGCTGCCAGCCGCTCGGCTTCGCTGGCGATCTGTGCCTTCTTGAGTTTGCCGAGCCGGTTCACCTCACCGGGCGCGAAGGCCCGCACTCCTTCAAGTGCCTTGGCCTTGGAGACGTGGTCGAAGTAGCCTGCTGCGGTCGGCGTCCACCACGCGTGCATGTCCAGCCCGACTGCTTGCGCCAGCGCAGCAGCCGGGGCTTCGTCCTCACGCGAAGCGATGGCGGTCACCGTGAAACCCACGCACACTGCCAGCAGCGACAGCAGCTCCTGCTGTGGCATTGCCAGCAACTCGGCGAACAGCGCATCCGGGTCGCTGGGCAGGCGCTTGCCCCAAGCCTCCCGCACCTGTCGCATGCCCACCGCAGCCGGTGCCTCGGCTACGTCCGGTGCGTACTGCTCCAGCCGGTCCTGCGGATTGGTGGTGATGTTGATGGGCGAACCGTAGTGCGCGTCATGGATGACGCGCAACGCAAGCCGGTGCACCACGGCCACCAGCGCCACATGCGGATGCCGGGCGACCTCGGCCTGCAGGGCGGCGGTGCGATGGGCACTCAGGCGCTTGACCAGCTTCTCCGAAATGGTGAGCTTGGCCTCCTGCCGCCCGCTGCCGTCTTCGGCTTCGTCATCCGCACTGTGCCCGTCGCGGTCCTGCTCCCGCAACGCCTTGGCCTGTTCCTCGCGCAGCAGGCCGCGATGCACGATCACGCCGCCCTTGTGGTCGAGTGACACCACGGCCCCCGCCGTCGCCATCCCGCGCGGCGGATAGACCACCAGCGTGCGCTCGAAGGCTTCCAGCTCATTGCCCAGGCTGTCCATCTCGTCCTGCATGGCCTGCGCCTGCTCGTCCGTTATGTCCTCGTTCTCGTCGTCCAGGCGGTCTTGCAGCTTGCGTTGCTGCGCTTCGAGCTTGGCGATGCGCTTGGCTTCGGCCTTGCTCGGCTCGCGCCGCTTGCTGCGCATCCGCTGGAACTGGTGCAGGTCCGCGTAGGTGGCACGCGGCGCCACGTCCACCCAACCCCAGCCCTCGGCCTGCACCTGCTCAGCCACCGGCATGAGCCTTTCCTTCGTCAGCGACTCCAGCAGCGCTGCATCCGTGAGGAAGATGCCGTTCTGCTCGTCCGCGAACAGGTCGCGCCGCACAGCCCCGCCAGCCTGATCGTAGGCCTGGACGCCCACGAACTTCGCGAGCGCATCGCGGCCCGCGTCGATCTCTTCATGCGTGAGGTGGTCGCGCAGCGCCTCCGGGCTGCGCTGCCACTGCGGCGATTCATAGAACGCCGCCTCCTGCGCCGCATGGTCGTCGGTGATAGCAAGGGCCATCAATTGCTCCAGCGTGACGGCGTCAGCCCGGTAGTCAGCCAACAGGCGCGGCGAGACGTTGGCGAGCTTCAAGCGCCGCTGCACCACCAAGGGCGTCACGCCGAAGTCGGCGGCAATGTCCTCGATGGGGCGTCCCTCGGCCACCAGATCAGCGAAGGCCTCGAACTGGTCGGCGGGGTGCATGGCTTCGCGCTGCACGTTCTCGGTCAGGCTCACGGTGCGCGCCGCCGCATCGGACCCCAACAGGCAGGGCACCTCGAAGTCCTTGGCGAGCTTGCGCCGCTTGACCAGCAGCTTGAGCGCGGCGAGGCGACGGCGACCCGCTACGACCTCGTAGTACTCGCCATCGACGGCCAGCACCACGTTGAGGTTTTGCAGCAAGCCGACGCGGGCGATGCTGGCAGCGAGTTCGGGTATTGACGTGCCGCCGCTCTTGCGCACGTTGCGGCTGGAAGGCCGCAGCTTGGACAGCGGAATCAGCAGCAGTTCCTGCGCAGCCGTGACGGCTGCGACAGCAGCGGCGATGGCGGTGGTTTCGTGAAGGGTAGCGGTGTTCATATTGAAATCTCCTGTCCCATACTGGGACGTTGAAAGTGAAGGAAGAAAAAGAGGGAGGGGGTTCAAGGTGTCGGTGTCTGCATGCGCGGCTCTCCTGTGGGTTCCCACACCAGCCGGATTCCAAGATTCGGAGCCCGGTGTTGGCTTCGGTGGGTTCGGCGCAGTGACCTGGGCTGGTCGCCGTTGCCGCCGTCTTTCCTGAGTTCATCGCCCGCGAAAAACCGGGCCGGCGGGGACGGGCCGTCAAGGAAGCAAGCGCAGGGGGTTGGGGCGGCCCGCAGCCGCAGGCGAGGACACGGCCCTGCGCGCCTTGACGGCCTGGCGCCGGCGGCTACGGTCGCGGGATCAGCGATGAAGGAGGGGAAAGACGGATACCCGGCCAACGGCCAGGGGAGCGACGAACCCACGGCCGCGCGGCGAGCGCCTCCGCGTGCCGTGGGCACGCCTGACTGGAGGTGAACAAGCGCGCAGCGCGCATCGGCAACATGCGCTGGCCGATCAGGCGTCGCCTGGTCGGCGGTGTCGAGGGGCGCCAAGCCTGCGCGGCGGGGATTGGCTTCAGCCAGTCCCCTGGAGAACCACCGACGACGCGCGCAGCGCGCACGACAAAGAAAGAATCAAAGGGCCTGCTGGCCCTTTGTGTCACAGCAACCCGCGCTCCGCAAAGCTCAGCACGTCGCGGCCCGCGACGATCAGGTGGTCCAGCACGCGCACGTCCACCAGCGCCAGCGCCGCTTTCAGCGTTTGCGTCAGGTGCTCATCGGCTCGCGACGGCTCAGCAACCCCTGACGGATGGTTGTGCACCAGGACCAGCGCCGCCGCATTGCGCGCCAGCGATTCCTTGACAACCTCCCGCGGATAGACCGACGCCTGGCTCACCGTGCCGCGGAACAGTTCGACGTATTCGATCAGCCGGTTCTGCGCATCGAGCATCAACACGGCAAACACCTCGTGCTCCAACGCCCCAAGCTTGACCCGCAGGAAGTCGCGCACCACCTGCGGCGACGACAGCACCTCGCGCCCCTGCAACTGCTGTCCCAACAGCCGCTGCGCGGCCTGCAGCACCTCGCCGGCATCGGCCGGCCGGTAGTCGCCCGCGACATCGCGAACCAGAAGAACGGAAGAATCGAAAGAGAAGAGATCGTGCGCCATCGTCGGCTCCGTGAATCGGGCGGGATTGCCCGAGACCGGCACCAGCACGGCGCAGCGCAGTGGTCAGGGTTCGAAGACGGCCGCCAGGACGCAAGCGCACAACCGCAGGGCAGGGCGCGCAGAGCTTGACGACGAGAACGGCGTGATACGGTGAAGGGAACAGCAAGCCAGCCCACCGCCACACCCCCCGTTGCCGGATTGGCAAGCGAAGCGCGCAGCGCGGACACGCGCGAAGGCGTCAGCGATGGATGCCGAAGGGGCGAGACGCCGCCAGCGGCTCGATGCGCAGCACGACAGCGCGACCCGGCGATGCCGGGTGACGCACAAGTACGCGCGCTGTTTTGACAGCGGCAGCTTGCAGCGGGTCTGCATCGAATTGATGGACGCATCGAACGTCTGAGCGAGCGCGCCAAGGCAGGCTGTCCGGATAATCATCAGTCCGATGATCCGTCTGAGGAGGTCGCCATTGACACGCTAACGCCCGATCAGCGCTCGCGGCTCATGAGCCGTATTCGAAGCCGTGACACCACCCCGGAGCTTGTGGTGAGGTCGATGCTGCACCGCATGGGCTATCGATTCCGTCTCCACCGAAAAGACCTTCCCGGCAAGCCTGACGTGGTCCTTCCTAGGCACCGAAAGGTAGTTCTGGTTCATGGATGCTTCTGGCACGGGCACGGCTGCAAGCTTGGCCCTGTCCCGAAGTCGAACCAGGGCTACTGGTCTCCCAAGATCGCTGGAAACCGTGCACGGGACGCCCGGAATGCAAGCGCGCTTGCCCAACTCGGTTGGAAGGTTTTGGAGCTATGGGAATGTGAGATCCGCGACCTGAAACGGACCGAGCAACGCATCAAAGAATTTATGCGGACCTAGCCGGTGTTGGGCCAGCGGCCACCCGCGGATGGCCCGCGCCGGCCGTGAACGTTCACCACATTGGTGTAATATGGTGAAAAGGCTCAACATCTGCGGGGGTAAGGCTATGCGGGCTCAATCAAAGCGCCAGGAAACAGACGGGCCGGAGCGCACGGTGCGCGCTTCCATCAGCTTTCCAGAGCAGCAGTACCAATTTCTGGAAAAAATTGCTGAGGAGAACAAGGTTTCATTGGCGTGGGTGGTCCGCGATGCGATCGACAGCTATCTGAAATCCAAGTGGCCGCTTCTCCCCCAGGGCGCTAATGCCAAAGACGCCTAACAGAGAAGCAACAGCAGTGAGAAAGATATTTGAAAAGAACGATGAGAAGATCCGTGTGCTTTCCCTGTTCTCGGGGTGCGGCGGCATGGATTTCGGAGTCGAAGAGGCCGGCGGACATGTCATTTTTGCGAATGATGTGCTGCCAGATGCCTGCAAAACGCTGACGAAGTATTTTTCGGATGCTGATATCCGGAATGAAGATATCGCCGGCATCCTGGCGTTCCCAGACGCAGACGTCGTGGTGGGCGGGTATCCGTGCCAATCATTTTCGATGGCTGGAAACCGAGATCCGGAAAAAGACGAACGCACCAACCTTTACAAGCAATTCCTTCGCGTCGTCAACATTGTCCGTCCGAAGTACTTCGTCGCCGAAAACGTTTCCGGCCTCAAGCAGCTCAGCAGCGGAACATTTTTGAATGAACAGCTGGACGCGTACGGCAAAGCCGGCTACGCCGTCAGCTATCAGGTCCTCAATGCAAAAGACTACGGCGTGCCGCAATCGCGGAAGCGCTTGTTCATCGTAGGTGTGCGCAAGGACTTGAACCAAAGCTTTGAATTTCCAGCGGCTACCCACGGCAAAGGCACCAAAGCTTCCGGTCCACTCAAGCCGTACGCATCTCACGGCGAGGCTATCAAGGGCTTGCCGCTCTGGCCAGAAGGGGAGTTTTACGAGCGACCCCATGACCCTGACGGCCATTTCTCTTGGTACTACATGTCGAGGAACCGGAAGGCAAAGTGGAATGACCCGGCATTTACTGTCGTCGCGAATTGGCGCCATATCACGCTCCATCCTGCCAGTCCCGTAATGACGCTGACCTGGTCAAACTTGGCGGATGGTTGGAAGCAGCGCTGGGACTTCTCCGACCAGTATGAGCACCTGGAGGCCGATCCTGAGCGTCAAAAGCTCGAAGAGGCAAGGAGGCTGTCTTGGCGGGAATGCGCGCGGATACAAACCTTCAGCGCGAAATTCGTGCCAGTGGGCGACGTCGCATCGAAATTTACCCAGATAGGGAACGCGGTTCCGCCTAAGTTGGCGAAGGCAATTTTCACCCACTTGTTCACAGGCGCGGGACTGGTGGATGCACCGGCGGTCAGTACGCCAAAACAATCAAAAAAGATGCCTGATATGGCGCACGCCTTGGAGCTCCGTGGCTAGCGACAAGGAACTTCGTTTGGTCAGTGCGGCGATTTCCGCGACCGAGGCGTCCAAAAACGAGGCGCAGTTGCGCCACGAACTGGAAAAGGCGCTGGAGCAGGAATGCCTGGCGCGATCCATTGAGTGGACGCCTTTCCAACTTGAGCGCGCGCTCAAGGCTGCTGGCAAGCCGACAAAATTCGCGGACGTAGCCCATGGGGCGGTGATCATCGAGTACGAGCCGCCAAAGTCATTCGGCGGGCGCGCGGGCAGCAAAGCTTTGCACGCCCGGCGGCAAGCCGAAGAGTACGCGGAGCTGATCGCCGCGGAAGAGGGTCGGCCGCTACAGGAATATGTGCTCGTAGCGTGGGACGGATCGCATATAACCTTCGGAAAGTATGATGGCGCGGTCCCTCAGTGGGAGCCGCTGTCCGCGTTTGACCAGCTGTCAGCAGGCCGGCTCATGGCCTCGCTAGAGTCGGACGGCAGGCCGCTTGTCCATCCGCAGCTGCTCCAAGCGTTGGTCGGTCCGGATTCTGCCTATGGAACGGCTCTGATCCCTGAGCTCTATTCGAGCATATGCAGGGCAGACGCATCCGGCGCAACGTCCAAAACCAAAATGCTGTTTGCCGAATGGCGGCGGCTATTCAGCCAGGTGGTGGGCTTCCAGCCTGAGCAGATGAAGAAGCTCCTCGCCAGGCAGGAAATTTCGCATGATCAGCCCTACCAAGACAACCCTGCCGCGTACCTTTTTGCGCTCAATACTTACATAGCGATCATCGCAAAGGTCGTTGCTGCTTGTGCGCTGCCGCGCGCTAGCCAGAACATATTGGAGCGTGGCGTTCCTGTCGAAGATCGCCTCAAAGCAGTCGAAACCGGCGAGCTGTTTGAGCACGCCGGAATTCTGAACATGCTTAGCGGGGACTTCTTCTCTTGGTACCTGGACGACCCCGACTGGCCCAAGTACCGCTCCCACTTGGGCGCACTCCTGGCGCGGCTTGGTGGAGTCGACTTCACAGTTTCAAAGAAGCACGCGGACACCACGCGTGACCTGTTCAAAGGAATATACGAACGCTTCATTCCAAGGGAAGTGCGCCATGCGCTTGGCGAGTTCTATACCCCCGACTGGCTCGCAGAGCATGGAATGAACTTGCTGGAGTGGGACAGTGCCGACCCACTAACAGATCCCACTTGCGGATCGGGCACCTTCCTGCTCGAGGCAATCCGCAGACGCCGGAAAGCGGACAGCGGAGCTGATGCCCATGCGCTGCTTGCAGGCTTGCATGGCATCGACTTGAACCCGCTGGCCGTGCTTGCCGCAAAGGGTTCGCTTGCAGTTTTCCTATCGCCGCATCTCGATCCCTTGCGCCCTGTCCGGCTTCCGGTGTATCTCGCAGATGCCATCAATCCGGCGGCGGTAGACATGTTCTCGAACTACAGCCATGTACTGCAGACCGAGGTGGGGCCGAAAGAGTTCTCTGTGCCAGTGCGGATGATCGGCCACGCTGATTTCTTTCGTGCGTTTGCCAAAATCCGCACTCTGATCGATGCCGACTACACCGCAGAGCGAATCTGCAGCTCTATCCAGCCCATGCTGCAATCGATGGGCCTCGACGATTCGGACATTGCTGTCGTTAGTGCCACAGTCGGCAATCTTGCAGCACTGCACGAACAAGGATGGAACGGCATTTGGTGCTCGATCCTCGCAGACCGGTTTGCAGCGGGGGCGGTACCGCCGTCCTCTCATGTATGCGGCAATCCTCCCTGGGTGAAGTGGAGCAATCTACCCAAAGAGTACGCCGTCTCTATCCAGCAGCATTGCAAGGATCTCGGCGTTTTCAGCACGGACAAGTGGGTCGGCGGCATAGAGGCCGACATCTCGACAGTGATCACGTATCAGGCCGCCAAGCACTATTTGGCGCGTGATGGACGCCTGGGATTTTTCCTTCCTGGATCGGTGTTCACTACGGAATCAAGCGCAGGCTTCAGAAAGTTTTCGATCGACAACGGGCGGCTGGCCTGCAAGGTCCTGATGGTGCAGGACTTCCAGGACATTCGTCCCTTCGATGGAGTCAGCAACCATCCAACCTTCTTGCTGCTCCAAAGAGACGCCGCCACTGTTTTCCCTGTTCCTTACACAGTGTGGAAACCAGCCGGTGAAGCTAAGCTGCGAACATTTGCATCGGCCGAGCATTTCCGCGGCGCTGCGACGTCGCTCGATTGGGTTGGCGTGCCAGTGCCAGGTGGCGACGGCACCAGGCCTTGGCTTGTCGGATCCGCATTGGATCAAGCGGTCTTTGCAAAGGTGTTCGCAGCTGATGCGAAACCAGAGTACCAAGCGCGCAAAGGCGTGACGACGGATCGCAACGGGATATTCTGGGTCTACGCGACGGAAACCAGCAACCCGGATGCTGTGACAGTTCGGAACGCCGCGGACATCGGCAAAACCAAGGGGATTCCAGAAATCACTGCGACCGTCGAATCGGAGCATGTGTTCCCCCTTTTGCGCGGCCGAGGAGTCGCGCCGTTTTGTGCGGTGCCTGAGCAGGAGCTGCGCATCATCATGCCCCAAAGAGGGCACGGAGACCCGGACCTGGCAGGAAAATCTCCGCAGACCTATAAATTCTTGAATCGCTTCAAGACCCATCTGGAGCAACGCTCCAGCTTGAAGCGCTTCCAAAAAGGCCAGCCCTTCTATTCGCTTTGGAGCACAGGCCCGTATACCTTTTCTCCATTCAAGGTCCTTTGGCGAGAGATGGGAAACTCATTTGCAGCTGCCTATGTAGGCAGCACGGCCATGGGTGCATCCGGTGAGAAGATCGTGATTCCCGACCACAAGCTGTACTTCATCCCAGTTGAGACGGAAGGCGAAGCAGCGTATCTCACTGGCTTCCTCAACGCTCCGACCGTCGCAAACGCTGTCTCTGCTTACGGGGCACAGCTCAGCCTTGGCGCCAGCGTTGCGGAATATTTGCGGATTCCCCCTTACAGCGACACCGACCCCCACATGGCGGCAATTTCTGGCCTCGCACGCTCTATCACCGAGCAGCGCGGGAGCGCCGGGCCGGGCGAAATCGAAGCACTGGAAAGGCACGTCCATGCGCTTCTCGGCATCTAGCCGCAGCAGCTGCGGCGGTACAGGGCTGCGGCGCAGCAGTTGATTCCGCATGCCCCCCGCGTCGCTTTCCCAATGGAACACAGCACTGGTCGCCGCGTTTTTCCTCCGGCCTGACCGGGCGCGCACAACTCTCAGCCGGATTGACGCGACCGGGCGCGTACTGGAGCAGCTTTCTGGGGGGCAAAACCGCACAGCCGCAAAGCGAGGCTTCCTCAGTGCCTTCGGAAGCAATGTGCAATCAATAAAGGATCAGTTCACGCTGTCTCCACGGATCGCGGTTCTAACCAAGCGCGATGGCATCCCACCCAATTTTGCAGCGCTCTATCTATCGCTGCTTGCAGCAAGCGCAGACGACGATACGTTTCAAGTTGGCAGGTTCAGGACGCGGTTTGCGGCGCTGCTCGATATTGACGAATTGGAGAGCTTTCACTTCGCCGATCTTCCGGCGCTCTGGACGCAATTCGCATCGTGGACCAAGAGGCGGGCAGCATCATCAGGCGACTGCGCGGTGCTGGTCCTGCCTGACCCCCAGCACGAAACGCGCATTGGTCACGCCAAGCGCTTAGCCTTTCCCTCGTACAGGGATGAGATTTATTTGCGCACCGCGCTTGCCGACTCCGCCGTTGATAGCCGAGATCCTTTCCAGGCTGTTAGCAGGGCAGCCCATGAGCGGCTCGGAAAATTTAGCCAAACCTTCAAGGACGAACTTAGCGGATTCCGATCGCTCGTTGCCGAACAGCGACTGCAGGAGGCCTATGACAGCCCGTTCTGGGGCGCGGTGAGGGACATAACGCGCGAAGAAGAGGAAAAAGAATTCGCGCAGTTTGGCCGCGTATGCGTACAGGTGGATGTTGCGGATCCCCAGCTTCCAGCACTCACTATCCTTGCGGACAAGCAAGCCGCGCTTGCATTCGGCAAAGGGCAGGGAGTTCGGCTGCCGCGCGCCCGTGGGCAGTACATCGCCGCATGGTCGGGGTCCACGCTGAAAGCTTCGATCTCCGAGTTGCAGGCGATGGTGGACAAGGACAAAGCGTTCGCAAGGTCGAGGTTAGGAGGGGCACTGAAGGCAGGATGTCTGCCGTTCTTTCTAGATTCGCTTGGGAGCATGAGTTCGGATGGCCGCTATTTCGAGGGCGGGCCATGCTGTGTGCTGATGCGTTCAAGCGGGGCGCAGCGCATCAAGTCTCTTGCGAGCCATGCAGGGGTCCCATGCGCCCAGATCGGGACGGAGGAGACATCAGGGCCATGGTGCCTGCTGTCTTTCTCGGCGGTTAGCAGCGCTTTCATGGAGCGGCTTTCGCTTGAGGTTCCTGCAGGCGCGCGCAAATTGTTCGTTCAAGGCTGGGTGCCAGCTGTGCCTCGGATTGCTGGAGCTGCGAGATATGGGCAGGCCATCCTTTTGACCCCAGCTAGCAACCCGTATGTACGCTTGGAAGGCGCAGTTGCTGGAACATACACAGTCCTCAACGCTGCCGGAGACCTGCTGGCCGCTGGGGCACTTAGTGCGAGCGACGAGGGTTTCTATATCCCCCCATCCCAGCTCGTGGGCGTTGAGGGGCAGGTTGTGTGCCGCTTCTCGCTTGAAAGAGAAGCGGCGGACGCGAGCCATTTCCTTGAAGTGCCCGTTATCGATCGAGCGCCGGGCGCGCCGCTTGAGTTCTCGCAAAGCCGGATGGAATGGCTGATCGACGGACGTTCCGGTGTGCGCGAATCAGTTGCTGCATCCTTCCTTCCTGTCCATGGCTCTCTAGCAACCGAAGCCAGCTGGCCTGTCCACTTCGGCAAACGGCAGCAACTACTCAGTCCAACTGCCGTTCAGGCTGCGCCTTGCGAGCGCGTAGGTGTGGACACCATTCACCCTGCACTCGATTGGCTTGCAGAGGCCTTGTCCCTGCGATTCCAGACCAGGGGAGCGTTGCAATTTGACGAGCTCAATGCTCACCTTCGCATGGCGGCGGAAGCGGCGGGCCTGGACGGCTGGAGGTTGCGTCGCGCCTTGATTGTGGGAGGCTGGCTGCAGCCGATCGAGAGTCCTTTGTCGCCTTACGGGGCAGTCGCGGCCGGTTTGCGGACCATCTCATGGGTCCGCAGCGGACACCGGATCATTGCCAGAATTCGCGGGATGCTAACGAAGCAGGAGCGGTCTGCTTTGGCTAATGGGTTAACTGATGGCGACCGCACCCAGCGAATTGCTGATGTTGCAATGCCGCTGTCAATCGGCTGCGTCGAGCTCGACATCGGCAGCGAAGAAAAGGCGCGTGAGATCGCCTCGATGCTGCGTTTGCGACGGCTTTCCACGCTAGAGACTGCGGCAGATGTCCTTGCAGGTTTGTTGATATCCAGGACTGATGCGGCGGAGACAGCAGCACCAGCGTTCGGAAATGTAGTGTCGCTGTGGGATTCTGGCGCATTCCAGTGGATGCCAGAGAAGGTGCCTCGTGAACTCCTGCCCGTAGGTTCTGTGCTGCGGTCAGAGGGGCGCCAGCGGCACATTTACTATGTGCGCCTGGACGCCGGCTACCGGCGCACGGACAGCTTCTGCTGGGCGATGCTTATAAGTGCAGCATTGTCTGCCGAGGGGCTGGGGACCGTTTCCCGAGGCGGAGACGTGGATTGGAACGGCTCCTTGCTCAGCCTGCCAAATCCAGTAAGCAGCTGGTGGATGCATTTCGGCGGTGGCATTGTTGGAATCGCCAGCAATGGAGGCCACGCTTTTCGAGGGGCAAGTGGCCTGCGAATTTGGAACGGTGTCCAGGTTGGAGAACTTGGGCCGCGAGAGCCACACGAGAGCAGGGCGGGCGAACGGAGAGCACTGGCGCTGAGCATCCTGAAAGGCAGGCGGGTGCGCGAGCGGAGCTAGGCATTCCTCGCGCACTGAAAGCAGTAACGACACAGAAGCAAAAAGAGGGGACTGGGATGCGAAACGCAGGGGATTCGGCAAAAAGCAGGTTGAGCTTGATGTATGCGCTAGGAACTGCTCCTGGAGAAGTGGACCGGTGCCTCAGCGACACCAAGAAGCGCTTGGTCGCTGCAGGGGCGAAAGCTGACAATTTGCCGGTAGGCCTGCCACGGCGAGTGCGGTTTTTAGCGGGGCTGCAGCCCAAGCCAGATGCGATTGTCCGAGACTGGTTCAAGAAAAATGCAGTTTTTGAGGATCTCGGAGATGCCTCTGGAGCATTGAAGAGCATTCAAGCTGCCAGCGCAGGCGATGGTGACGCCGACAGCACCAAAACAGCTTGGCGAATCCTGCTCCGAAGCTATGCGCATGGAGAGGACGACCCTATCGTTCAAGCGTTTCTCGCAGGGGTTGATGCGAGCGCCGTGGAAGAGGCCTCCGACAGCGTTGATCATCATGCCCCGGCTGTCGTGGAGATAACAGACGAAGACGCGGATTCGTGCCTCGCCATCGTTGAGGGAAAGCCGCTGCCGGCATCGTTGCGGCCCTTGCCGTCCCTGGTCTCGGGAATGCTTGCGTCAATGCGCGGCGACGAAAGCATGGCGGCGGAGCGCAGGGATGCACTGGGCGCCAGTAGCAGCCCAGTGGAACAAAAGCTCGGGCTGGTGATTGCCGCACTGAACTCGCGGCCGGCTCGGATCGCACAAGGCACCGTTCAAAAGGCCCAGCCCTATGTTCCCGGCATGGTCGAAAGTGCCGACGGAATCCCATTCATTGGCATTGTTAAAAAAGTGCTTGCGCAGGGACACATTTTTGTGAGCCCCGTCGCGCTAGAGATAGCTGGCAAATGGACCGAAGTTTCGACATTGCAGGCAAGAGCGCTGTTCCCCTCTAGCGGGGACGCAACTGCAGCGCCGCATTCAATCCCCGGAAGCTTTGCTGAAGGCGAGATAGGCATCTGGACCGCCGAGATGAAAAGCCCCGACAAGGCCACGCGATATGTCATTTCGCAGCACAAGGGCAGGGCGTACTCGGTCAGCCGTGTGCCGTATTCCTCGCAGGAGCCAGACAAGGTCCGTCAATGGCTTTTAGAGGCCTACAAGCCGATCCACGCAATCGTTCCCATATTCGTTCTCTCGGATGGAGTTGCACTCCGCTTGCCGAGCGGCCTCAGTGACCCGGGGAAATTCAATTTCGACATGCCGCTGGATTGCTACCGCGGCCTCGAATCGATAGAGCTCACCGCCGCCCGATTGTTCCTCGTTCCTGACCTGCCAGCGGGAATCGGCAAGTTTCATTGCGAGCCGGCGGGCACGCTGATCAAGCGCCTGTTCAAGCAAGCAAAGGATTTCGAGAACGTTCCTTCCCTTGGAAAAACGCAGATCCAGGCACTCGCAACTTTTGCCAATCTCAGCAGCTCCACAGTCGATCTGCAAGCCCACGAGCGCGCGCTCGAGAGCCTTGGCAACGCTGCAGATGCAAAAGTGTTTTTGGATGGCGCGATCCAACAAATACTTGAGCTGCCAGAAATAAAGGGTCGAATCGATGCAGAGATCGCCTGCATTGCCAAGGCGCATGAAGAGCAGCAAGCAAGCCTCAAGAAAGAGGTTGCTGATTTGGCCGACAAGCGGCGCCTGCTTGAAGCGGACTTGGCAGCAAGGAAAGAAGCTGCGCTCGCAGAGATCGATAGGCTTAAAAAAGCCAGCCGCCAGCAAGAGGCGGACTTGGAGCGGCGGATCAAAAATACCTTCGACAAAGCTGTGGAAGGCGGGATCGAGACGCTAGCCAATGCAGCGCTGCTCAAAGCAATCCTAGGGAGCAACGCCGCGTCGCCGCAAGCGCGAGACGCTCAATCAGGTCCCGAAGTTTCTGCTGGCCAGATGAGCGCCGACTTGAACTCTGCGTTATCGGTGGGCGGCAAAGTCCTGCCGACTAAGCGGGCTCTTGTCGCCGCCATCACGGCCCGGTCTGAGCAGAGCGGGCTTAGCGAAACCATGATCTTGGCCGCGGTAGCGCTTGCGTCGGTGCGGCCTGTCATAGGATTTTCAGGCCAAGCCGCACGCGATGCGATCGCTGTACTCGCCGCGCTGATTTCAGAGGGGGTCGTGTGCGAAGTCGCAGTGAGCGGCGATATGTTCAGCATCAGCGACCTGATGAATGCCCCGGCGCTGATCCGCTCTGGACCGCGTGCCTGGCCCGCCACGCTAGGTGCCTTTCTGGAGATTCAATCAAAGGCCGGCCGGGCTTCTGTTATTGAGCTGCGGGGGGCTAACCGAACTCCTCCGGAGTCCCTTCTGCCTGAGCTGGCTGAGCTCCCAGGAGCCGGCGATGGCGGGAGAGATGTTTGCTGGAAAGATGCCGCGGGCAACCTTCGCCACGTGTCGCTCCGCTCTCCGACAGTGTTCGCGCTTACCTTTGCGGCAGGCAAAAGTGTGTTTCCGGTCCAAGGCACCCTTGCTGCGCTTATGCCCGTACTGCACACCGACGGCCCTTGGGGAGATGAGACTGGCTCAATTGCTGGGCTGCCGATGGATGCGGCATCAGTCTCTGCCGAGGCGTGGAACGCGCTTGCTGGGCCAGTTCAGACCGGCGGCGGGACGCAAAGCGCTGTCCTGGCACAGGCGAGCTTCGCCGCGGAGGCCTTGGGCTTTTCTGCACATCGAGCGAGGGCGATCTCTGCGCTTGCTTTTTCAGTCGGCAGGCAGGCGCCTGCAGACCTGCGTAGCGAAGTGGAACGCCTCGCGCCTGATCTTTCCCCTTACGCTGCCGAGGTTGCGGATGGCGCTGCCGCCGGGGCGATTGCGCGGATTTTTGGAATCGAACTAGGAGCATGAGATGAACAGTCCAATAGAAACGTTCGAATCCATCCGGGACTTCTACATCGCGTATCTGGAAACAGCATTTCGAATCGGGCCGCCTGAGATACAAGCGCTTCGGCGGAAGTTGTTGGAGGACAAGGGGACTCTTTGCGCCGACTTGTTTTTGGAGCCGATGCCAAAGTATGAAGACTATGGACTGGCGATCAGTGACCTGCGCGATGGTCCCGGGGGAGAAAAGTGGCTCCCTGGCTTCAATGCAAAGGAGCGAGAAGCGTTTGTCGACCTGTGCCTGAGTGGGCTTCTTCCGAGTGCCGACAACAACCCGTCGACGGGAAAGTACAAGCTTTATACGCACCAGCTTGAAATGTTGGCGCGAGGCGTGCAACCTGGGAAGCCAGGAGTGGTGACGTCAGGAACGGGGTCCGGCAAGACTGAATCCTTTCTGCTTCCCATATTTGCGCAGATATCGAAGGAGGCGGCTTCATGGCCGCCGAGCCCCGAGCTCAGTTCGTGGAGCCCTTGGTGGCAAGCGGGCAGCACCTCGAAGCCTACCTACAGGCGGGATGCCCCCATCGAGGCTGCTTCTAGGCCCAAGGCGATGCGGGCGATGATTCTTTATCCCATGAATGCGCTGGTCGAAGACCAGCTGGTGAGAATGCGCCGTGCGCTGGATTCCGATGCTGCGCACGCGTCGATGGATAAGCACTTCCATGGAAATAGGATCTTTTTCGGACGGTATACGAGCGCCACCAAAGTGACGGGGTGGCATGAGCATCCTCGGCTGCGCGATAAGCGGGAACAAGACCGATCGGCAAGGAAGGCAGCAGAACTGCAGGAGTACCTGAGCACGCTGGAGACAACCTACTCGGCGGCCGTTGCCCAGGCGGTGGCCCAAAAAGATGAGTCGCTGCCGTTCAACTTCCCACGGGTGCCAGGCGCCGAAGTCGTAAGCCGCTGGGACATGCAGCGCCATCCCCCTGACATCTTGATTACCAACACCAGCATGCTTTCGACCATGCTGGTGCGCGAAGTGGACGAGCCCATCTTCGTGGCGACGCGGCGATGGATTGAAACTGATCCGGACGCTTACTTTTTCCTGGTGCTCGACGAACTCCACTTGCAACGCGGTTCCGCCGGCACGGAGGTCAGCTACCTGCTTAAGCACTTGCTTAGCCGCCTTGGCCTCGACTCTCCTGCGCATCGCCACAAGCTTCGCATACTTGCCTCCAGCGCGTCTTTGCCTGTCGATGGGAATCAGCGCGCGCAGAGCATCGAATACCTGTGGAGCATGTTCGGCACCGGGGGGCTTCAAGCTGGCGCAAACAGGGAGGATTGGGCAGGGTGCGTGGTGCGAGGAAAGAGCGGCGGAGGCGCCAAGGCAGTATTCGAAGGCGACGCGTCTCGGCTGTGCAGCGCGGTTGCCGCGCTCAAGTCATCTGCTGAACGCCCTGGCTCCTTGGATACCTGCTTACCGCTTTGGCGCGAGGCTGCATTGGCCCTGTCTTGTCCAGCCAGCAGCGAGGATCCAGGCCTCTTGGCGTTTGCGGCCATTAACGCAGCTGCGCAGCTTCTCGAAAGCGGGTGCGCAGCAGAAGGCGGTGCAGTGCGCGCCACGTCGCTTGAAGCAATCAGCGCGAAGCTCTTCGGCACAGCCCCGTCGGCTACGAAGGCCGTCGAAGCGCTCATCTGGCTGCGGGCCAGCGCAGACAGTTGGTCGGACTGGTTCGGAACACCTCTACCAGGGAAGGTGGATCTCCTGCCGCGCTTTCGCGCGCACACATTCTTCCGCGCCATCGAAGGGCTTTTCGTCGCGCCGCTTCCTGCGCCAATGGACCTTCCGCAAGCGGAACGGGCGCGCCGCCTGTTTTCCGACCTCACGGTGGAATCAGGAATGCGGTATGGCAGGGAAAGCGACGAAGGAATCGCGCCGCGGCGCGTTGACCTTCTCTACTGCGAATGCTGCGCTGCGCTCTTCTTTGGCGGCAAGCGGTCTGAGGCCCAGATGGGTGGCCGAATCGAGCTGCTGCCGAACGATCCCGATACGGAAAGCCTTCCGGAGCGGGCCAAGTCTGCAATGGTCGACAAAAGGACGGCTGAAGACTACACGTTGTTTATGCCGACCACAGACAGGTTCTGGCCGGCCGGAGAAGAGGAGGTTATCGACGATGACTCATTCGGGCGCTGGCAAGAGGCCGCCTACAACCCCTTCACCGCGACCATCCAGGACTTAAGCGCAGACGGTGGATTTCCTGAGGGATCCATTCCAGGATGGCATTACAAAGTCACAGCCGCGGATTTCAAAGGCAAGCCAGTGCGAGACCAGGAGTCGCAGAGCTCGCCCGGAACTGCGCTGCCATTTCAATGCCCGGCTTGCGGCACCTCATATAAGTACGGACGCGGAAAACTCTCGCCGATAAGAGGGTTCAGAGTCGGCTTTGCCAAGACCACGCAATTGCTTGCAAGCTCGCTCATGGCCGAACTGCAGCGCAAGAACGATGGAGAGCGGCTAGTGACCTTCTCCGACAGCCGCCAGGATGCGGCGAAAGCCGCGTTTGACTTGGAAGGCGGCCACCACGATGACGTCCGGCGACAGATCGTAGTTGAGGCACTGCAGCAGATTGATTCGCAACGAGACACTGCTGAAGCAATAGCCGAGGCCTTGCAGCGAATCGCAGCGAGGTCGGCCCAACTCACAGCGAAGGACCTGGCTGAAGGCCTCAGTGCTGCTGAGGAAGAAGAGTTTGACGGGCTGAGCAGGGAGCGCTTGGCGCTCCGTGCAAAAAAGGCGGCTGGCAGCGCCGACAGCGTTCCCCTCGGCGCTGTCGTTGAACCGGACGCGCCACTTGCCGGAGCGCCCTTGAGGCCGCTTCTGAGTCGCCTGGTTGAGGCTGGAATCCATCCAACCGACCGAACAGGGATCACGCCCGTCCCAGATCCGTCGAGAACCTCCGGTTCGCTTGTGACCTTTGCATGGCAGCAGCTGTTCGCGCGCGGGACGGACGGGAAATGGATCTGGCGGGAAAGTTCATCGTACGAGCCTGAGCTAGATTCGGCCCGCAAAGCCATCGCTGCAGACCTCAAGAGACATTTAGCCGAAACAGTGTTCAGCAAGACGTACTTCGCTTTGGAGGAGGCTGGCTGGGGATTCTCCTGCTTGCCCGTTCGCGCGGAGAAGAGTCGCGCGGACTTGGCTGTTTTTGATGCGATGGTCCGTGTTCTTGCCGATGCCAATCGAGTCAATCCATCCCAGTATTTTGGGAATGATGCGCCGTGGGTCTCAGCGAGCGATGTAAGTCCCAGAAACCGCCTCTATCGCTTTGCTGAAGCCAGGTGCATCCTCTTCGGCGGAGAAGCGCGCGATCTCATCAACGGCTTTCTTGCGGAGCTTCAAACTGCCGGCCATCCGGCTGGGTTGATTGAAATAGCGAAGATCCACTTCAAAGTTGCCGACCCGCTTAGTTCGTACTGGCGATGCGCAAATTGCGGCCGAGTGCATATGCACTTCGGTGCAGGAATTTGTACACGCTGCTACAAAGCTTTGCCCGAAGCTCCTTCTGGAATGGCGCGCGAGCTTCGCGTTGAGAACTTCTTAGGGAAGAGGATCCATTCTGCGCGCGGAATTCGCCGGATGCGGGTCGAAGAATTGACTGGGATGACTGTTAACCCAGCGGCGAGGCTTCGCAGGTTCAAAGGAATCTTGATCGCGGACGACGATGACATCTTGCCTGCGGGCTTTGGACCTCTGCCGGCTGACCAACTTTTAGACCGAGCGGCGAGAGTAGTAGATGTGCTATCTGTCACGACGACAATGGAAGTAGGCGTTGATATCGGCGACCTGAGGGCCGTCTTTCAGGCGAATATGCCTCCGCAGCGGTTCAACTACCAGCAGCGGGTAGGCCGCGCGGGGCGGCGCGGACAAGCCTTCTCGTTTGTGCTGACTGTTTGTCGGAGCAAGAGCCACGACCTGCACTATTTTCGGCATGCAGAGAAGATCACCGGAGATCTCCCGCCCCCGCCATTTTTGACCACTGGCTTGGAGATGATTGCCCAGCGCTTGGTCCGCAAGGGCTGGCTCGTAGCCGCGTTTAGGTATTTGCGCCGTGCCGAGGTCGCGGCTGGGCGCAAATGGGCGGGAGATGAGCACCGCGGGAAGCCAGACAACCACGGCGAACTCTTTCAAGTGGCATGGCTGGGCACTCGGCAAGCTGCTTGGATGCCATCCATTCGATCAGCCCTTGCAGCGACGGTAGCAGAGCGCGACGCTTTCTCTGCGGCATGCGCGCAGGGGGACAAAGCGCGGCTTCAGTCGATATTGTCTGAACTGACCGTCGAAAGCGTGATGGCTGATATCTCCATGGTGCTTGCAGATCCAGCAATGGGAGAGAAAGGCCTCGCGGAGGCGCTCGCGGAGCATGGCAGATTTCCCATGTATGGAATGCCAACGCGGACCCGCCAACTGCTTACACGTCCTTTCCGCGGCGCTCAAAATAAGATCAAGTTCGCCGACATGGACCGCGATCTCGACGTAGCGATTCAAGAGTTCGCGCCGGGCAAGTTTTTGATTCAGGACAAGCGCCGCTACTTCACGGCGGGCTTCTCGGGCTCGCTCTTGCCACGGCATTCGAAGCCAGGCTCCTTCGATGCAAGTCCTGCAGATCTGGGCGAGCTTAGGCTTATGTCGGAGTGCGGTGTTTGCGGGTCATGGGCTCCTGCTGGCGCGGCAGGCGATACGTGCAAAGGTTGCAGGGCTGAGTTAGGGGCAGGCAAACAGTACCGGTGCTTCGTGCCGCGCGGGTTTATTACCTCGCTTGTGGCGAAGCGGGCAGATGATGATGCCGACCAATCGGCAACGAAGCAAAGCCGATCGTCGCTTGCAGAAGCTCTTGCGATCGATGCAGCGCAAACGCCAGGGACGAACGCAACCATACAGCTGAATCCGCAGGCGTGGGTCCATCGGATCAACCGCGGGGAGTTTGCCAACAACGAATGGAGCGGCTTCAACGCAGACAGCGGCAGCTTGCGCATCCCTCTGCGCGTTGGCGGCAGCACCCAGTCGATTTTTGCGAATGGTGTGTGGCTCGACCGCGACGCACGGTCTGCGGATGTGGGCGAGAGTCCTTTGGACATGCGCTTTACGCCGGATGGAACAGCTGAGTCAGGGTTTTACCTTTCCTCGCCAAAGGTGACCGATTCCTTGGCACTCATGGCCGCTCGCATTCCAACGGGGCTCCAGCTCCTTCGGCCAGCGAAACTGGGCGCAGCAATGTCGCGGCTCACGCCTGGGTTCCGTGCGGCTGCGCTTTCTGCCGCATTTTTAATCGTCGACTACGCATCGCGCGAACTGTTGGATATCGATCCAGACGAGATCGAGATCCTTGAACCTCGGGTGCAGATCCTTCCGGACGGCCGCTTCATGCCCGTGATTCAGATGGCAGATCAGTTGGTGAACGGGTCTGGCCTATGCAACAGGCTGAGCCAGCTTGGCGCGAGCGGGTACCCAATCATTGTCGAAGTGATGAAGGTGCTGATTAGCACTCCTGCTGTTGCGGGAGTGGCCGAGCTGCTCGAAGAAAGCCACCGTTCGGAATGCTTGCTGGGCTGCTACAAGTGCCTTCACCGATATGGCAATCAGGCCTACCACGGCCTACTCGATTGGCGGCTTGGGCTGGACGCAATCAGACTGCTTCTAGACGACAGCTATGACGCCGGCTTGAGTGGAGATTTTTCCGCTGCCAGCTTAGAAGATTGGCGCGACAACGCCTGGAAGCTGGCCTCTGAGGGCGCATCGCTGTACGGGAGTGGCGTGCGTAGATCCGGGAGCATCCCTCTGATTGAAATTGGACCCAAAAAATGGGCGGCCATTGTTCATCCTTTCTGGGATCACGACGCCGTCTCTGAGCGAAATTCCGAGCTCGAAAGCCTGTGCCTTGATGGGCACCAGGTTGAATTTGCCAGCACTTTCGAGCTTTCGAGGCGCATGGGAGAAGTAATGGCTGGGCTGCGGTCTAGAGCTGCATGAGCTGTGCATTGCGGGGGCGAGTTTGCCCACCGACGCGCATGCGCCGCTAGGTCGAACCATGGATAAGCCCTTGTGGGTGGAGCGCACTAAGCCGGCAAATCCTTCGAAGCTAGGCGTCTTCTTGGCATGCAGGCTGCGGTACGTTTTTGAAACTGAGCGGCCGGTATTGAAAAGAATCGGAGACCATCCGTCTGCCCTGATGGGCACGGCGGTACACGATGCAGCAGAAGTGCTTCGGCGAACGCTGCCGGTAGAGGCATCGTCCAGCGTGTCTGTTCTGGAGCAATGCATTGGCCGCCTCGTCAGTCACGACAGCTCCTCAAGGCAACTGATTGCTTGGGTGCTTGGTCGGTATGGAAAGAATGCTCTTTTGCCTAGGGCGCAGTTCATTTCTCACGCCGGGTTCGCGTGGACGCTGGCCCAGCGGCTGCCGCGGCGCCGCGTAGAGGGGGCCGGCGGCCTCACCAACAACGTAGCAGGGCGTATTCCAGTGGGTCGGGAGAGGCGGCTTGCGAGCGCGGCCCTCGACATCGCGGGCCGCGCAGATGAAATCTACTGGGCTGCGAATAGGCAGGTCCGGATTGTTGATTTCAAGACCGGCAGCATCAGGGACAGCGAAGGTCATCCAAAGCGGAGCTACGTGCTGCAGCTTGCAGCGTACGGACTTGCTGTTAGGGAGCTAGATCCGAGTGTAGACATCATGGTTGAGCTCCTTGGCAAGGGCGACCAGTGGATAGGCAAGCTGGACCCATCGACTGTGCAGGCTGTTTCGCATTTGCTGGCGGACTTGCGAGCAGCGCTGCCCCGCGGCAGGTCGATGCCCGCCACTGGCCTTGCGTGCATTGGCGAGCAATGTGCCCAGTGCGCCTACCGCCCATCATGCCCTGCGTATCGGACGAAGCTTGAACTGGAGGGCGTAATCGACCATGGATTTTATGGCTTCGATGTGTGTGGAACTTGTAAAGGTGTTGCAGAAGAGAATGGGCTTTACACGATGCGGCTCGCGCTCAGGCAAGGCTTTGCAGCGCGTATTTCCTGCGTCCCAGCAATTATTTTGCCAACGGATAAAAGCGTCGAGGAACGCCAAGCGGCCGCGTTTGGTATCCGGTCTCTAGAGCCGGCACGTAGCGGCTCGATCCCGCAGAACTTCTCTGTTGTCGATGTCCAGCATCCCAGAAACTCGGCATTCCAATCTTGCTTCGAAATGGTGTAGCGCGCTCAATTTGACGTACGTGTGATCGCTCGCGCAGCCGCATTCCAGGCAGACCGTCGGTGCACTTGCCAGCGTGTTGGTGCAGCACGCCTGGCTGATCTAACTGCCTGAGGGTTCTCCCTTCAAATCACTATCGTCCCAGCTGTTCCAAAAATCCTCGAAGTGCATCTCAAAATCACGGAGTGAGACCGTTGCCGGATGTGGCGTCCGGTTCGTCAGCGACAGCTGTTCCTCCTCACGCAGCAGTTCGTGCATCTTTGACAACACCCGGGGCGCAGGTCCAATTTCGCCCCTCACGCGTTTGAACTGCGGCCACGTGGCGATCGAAAGATAGGGGTTAGTTAATGGAAACCCATAACCATGAGTTCTGGCGACGGAACGGGATAGTCCTACCAAAAATAATGCAGTGATTCCGCGTTGTCCCCGAATTTTAATCCTCAGCGCCGTAGCAACTTGATGAGGAGAGTTGTTTTGAATCCACTCCATGACGCGTTTTCCCCATGTGTCCACTTCGGTAGCGAGATTTCTGGTTTTGCTCCTTAATTCGCTGATGCTATTTGTCGAATAATCTTGCCATTTGAGTTGAAATAATGTGAGTTCACCAGTAACGCGATCGAATACCGCGGCGTCTACGTCTGTAAGTCGCTTGCCGCCATGGCGTAGCACGATATTTCCAGGTACGCACCAATACCTAGATCCCCCAAACAAGCTGTACACATCTTGCCGGAACCAAGACTCTCGTGATGAGGAAACTAAATTGCGTGTCGACGGGTTGCGCCACTGAGCAATCTTGAGAAATGCGGTCAATGGGTTCTTTGTCAGGCAAGAGGTCGGCTTAAGGTAAAAGCCATTGCCAAGATCAATGAGCATGGGCAGGAGCGGTGTGGTGTCCACTTTCAGCCGTCCTACATCTTCTGTTGTCAATGTCAGCGATTGCAGGATTTTTTCTACTTGAGCTTTGGGCAGCTGGGAAGCTACGCAAACAGACTCAACTAAACCATTTTTTGGCCCCCAAATCGTTAGACTTTCCTGCACGCTTATTTCTGGAAAGTGCTGGCGCGCAAGGAGCACAAAGGCAGCATGTTTGCGAAAAAAACTGAGAAGCACTGTGACGACTATCAACACGTCCAGCCCAGAATAACTGCCAAAGTCAACGCCTGCATGAAAGCCGGCATCTATGCGAAGGTCATTCATGACTGGCTGCGCCTCCAGCAGAAAATGTGCATCGACTTCCTCTGATGCCCCATAGCCGATCATTGTTCCATGTGGAGTTCTCCATGGAAATATTAGAGGAATCATAAGAGCCTCTAGCTCCTTTTTTTGAAGCAGAGGATCATATTTTTTAGGCGGGTTGGCAAAATAGTTGCCGACTGATTGCAGCCTTTGTTTAATTTCTTCCGGAGAACAGATTGTCCAGCCCTGCGGCGAAACCGGATCTTTGGTTATAGCGGCTTCTGATCTTAATAAAAGATCATCTTCGATGTGATCCATAAACTGAACAGGGCCAGTGCCTGCGTCTTTTAGGCTTATCGATATCCCATCCTGGGCAGCAAGCAAAAACCTTTGCTGCACCATGTCTGCTGTTCTCCGTGCAAGGGCTATGGCACCGAAGTTCCAGAGCAAATTTCGGGCGTCTGCTCTAAATCCATCTGAGGTTGCAACTAGAGGCAGAGCGTGTGGGGTCTTGATAGGAGCAAGCAGCAGTGCTGTTGCCAAATTCATGCCCCAACGTAAGATATCGAAATTATGCTCATAGCCGTGAGCTTTCTTTCCCGAGATTGCCTGTTGAATGCAAGCTACATCGAAAACGCGCTGAATCTCTAGAAAAAGAATAAAACGCCATTCCGGATCGGTAGGCAGCGCACGCTCCAATCTTGATAGTTCCGCGGTTGCGGCTTCGCGAAGAAAGTCTGGGATTGTGTTCACGGTCGCTTAAGTCAATCTATCGAACGTTGAGGAATTAGCTTTCAATTCTCGCGTGCTTGTCCGCAGGATAGTGAATTTAGTTGGCATGTTGCGGCGAAGGCGAGGGTCTAGTCGTCAGCAAGTCTTGGCGAGCGGTGATGTTTGTGTTGCGTCGCTCGCCCCCTGAGTCATACTGCTGGTTGTTACATTTGGCGATAGTCCCTGTCATGCACATCGAGCGATTGAATATTTCCGGTTTCCGATGCTTTGGTGCTGCGGAATGCACTGTCGCCTTGCAGCGTGATCTCACCGCGCTGATCGGCGTCAATGGCGCGGGGAAGACGGCGCTGCTGCTAGCGCTCGTTCGGATGTTCGGCGTATCGGGCGAGCAGAGGCGTCTTCGTCGGCAAGATTTCCACGTTCCTGCGGCCGAACTGGTGCCACTCGCGGAGCGCAGTCTTTACGTTGAGGCGATCATCGCGTTCCCCGAACTTGACGGCCAAGCCGACCTCGCCGCCGTGCCCGAGTTCTTTCAGCAGATGGTCGCCGACGAGCAGGGTCGTCTGAAATGCCGGCTGCGTTTGCAGGCGAGCTGGACGGACGACGGCTCGCTTGAAGGGGCCGTGGAGCAGAAGCTGCTTGCGGTTCGCACCTTCGGCGCATTTACCGAGGACGAGTGTTTCGAGTTACGAGCGGCGGACCGCGCCAAGATCCAGATGATCTACGTGCCGGCGAACCGCGACGGCGGCTCGCAGGTCTCGGCTTTTCTCAAAGGGCGACTGTGGCGCGCCATCAACTGGTCGCAAGGCGTGAAGGAGGTGCTGGCCAGTGCGGGAACGGCCATGAACGGCGCTTTCGTCGGAGAGACCGCCGTGGGACGAATTGCAGCGGCGGTGACCCATCGCTGGCAGCAAATGCACTCGGCAGGCACGGACACCACGCCGGTTTTTCGTCCGGTGGACGTACGTTGGCAGGAATTCGTCCGCAAGGTGGAGGTCATGTTCCATCCCGACGAGTCGGGACGTGAGCGCAGCCTCGAAGATCTGAGTGACGGACAGCGCTCGCTGTTTCATCTGGCGATTACGGCAGCAATCCTAGACGTGGAGGCCCAGGCCGCCGCTGATCCGACCACGGCGGGTTTCCTGGAGGATTCGGTCTCGGTGCCCGCGCTCACCCTGATCGCGGTGGAGGAGCCCGAGAACACCCTTGCTCCTTTCTACCTGTCACGCATCGTCGGCCAGATTCTGGAACTAACCCAGGGCCATCGCGCGCAAGCCATCGTTTCCAGCCATTCGGCCAGCATCTTGGCGCGGATCGAGCCTGAGGGCGTGCGCCACTTCCGGCTCAGCTCCGCGGACCGCACCGCCGTGGTCCGAGCCCTGCAACTTCCAGCCGGTCTGGAAGAGGCGTCGAAGTTCGTGCGCGAGGCGGTGAGGAGCTATCCCGAACTTTACTTCGCTCGCTTCGTAGTGTTGGGGGAGGGGGCCACCGAGGAAGTCGTGCTGCCGAAACTGGCTGCTTCGCTGGGCGTTCCAATCGACCGATCCTTCGTTGCCATCGTTCCGCTCGGCGGCCGGCACGTCAACCATCTCTGGCGGCTCCTGACCGACCTCGACATCCCGCATGCGACCCTGCTGGATCTCGACTGGGGGCGAAGCGGCGGAGGCTGGGGACGGATCAAGACCACCTGCCTGCAGCTGCTGGAATGCGGCGTGACGCCGGCACAGCTGTTCGGCGACCAGCTCAAGCCCGAGGGGCATCAGGCGAACCTTGCATTGTTCGACCAATACGCTGCGGCCAATACACCAGGTTGCGAAGCGTGGATGCCGTGGCTGCGCGGCTTCGGCGTCTTCTTTTCCGCCCCACTGGATCTTGACTGTTCGATGTACAAGGCGTTCCCCGCCGCGTACCAGGTGCTGGAGCCTGGCGCTCTCGGCCCATCCGCAAAAGGCGAGCCGCGCGGTGCCGTGCTCGGTGAGGACGGAAAGCATGCGCTGTACGACGCGACCTGGGACGAAGCGTTCCGCTGGTACCGTTACCTTTTCCTGGGACGAGGCAAGCCGTCGACGCACGTCCGCGTGCTGTCGTCGCTCGGAGCTCCGCAGCTTGCAGCGGGCGCGCCGGAGGAACTGAAGGCGCTGATCGGCTACGTTCAGGCCAAGCTTGAGCCGGCAGGTCCGGGCGGCGCCTGACGATGGCACGCGTTGCCCCGGAAGATTGGCGTCCTCGCGGCATTCTCGATCTTGAGCCGCAGGCTTGGAGGGCGCTTAGGCATGCGAGCTCGGCCAGTGTCGTTGCGGGCCCAGGCTCGGGCAAGACGGAGTTCTTGGCGCAGCGCGCCGCCTATTTGCTCGAGACAGGGCTTTGCGCTCCACCCTTCCGGGTGCTGGCCATCTCGTTCAAGAGCGATGCGGCCGAGAATCTCGCGGCACGCGTGCGACAGCGCTGCCGCCCGGAACTTTCCAATCGCTTTGCGTCGATGACGTTCGACGCCTTCACGAAGGGACTGGTGGATCGGTTCCATTCGGCGATCCCTGCACCACGCCGGCCGACGAAGCCCTACGACGTGGCTTTCCCGACGAGGGCTCAGATGGAGGGCTTCCTTTACGACACGCGCATGGCCGCGACGCCGCTTTGGCAAGCGGACGTTGCCGCCCTGAGCCCGCTCACGTTTGAGCCTGAAGTGGTGGGCAGTCGAATCCTGACCGTGGACCGTGCGGCCCCGACGAATGGCGTCGAATTTGCGCTGAACCGCTGGTGGCAACGGCTCCTCGCGCCAGGGGAGCGTTCGTCCCTTACGTTCGTGGGTATCAACCGGTTGGCAGACCTGTTGCTGCGATCGAACGCGCACATTCGCGCAGCGCTGCGCACGACCTACCCATTCGTGTTCGTCGACGAATTTCAGGACACGACCTACGCGCAGTACAGTTTCCTCTCGGGTGCGTTCGCAGGACAGGCGACTGTCACGGCGGTAGGCGACCACAAGCAGCGCATCATGGGCTGGGCAGGAGCGCGCCCCGACGCATTCGAGCGGTTCGAAGCAGAGTTCACGGCACAGCGCTTTCCACTGCTTTTCAATTTTCGATCGTCTCCCGATCTCGTGCGCATCCAGCACGTGGTGGCGCGCGCCCTGGACGCCAACGCCGTGCCTACTCAGGCCCAGGCGGAGCGCCAGGTGGCCGGCGACGTGGCTCAGATCTGGGCGAGCCACACGCGCGAGGACGAGGCCAAAATGCTTGCTGCATGGATCGCCGATGACATGGCGCAGCGCGGCAAACAGCCTCGCGACTACGCGCTGCTCGTGCGACAGCGGGCCGACGATTTCGAGTTGGACCTGAGGGACGCTTTTGCAGCAGCAGGATTGAGCATTCGCAACGAAAGCCGAGCGCTGGGGCGAACGACGTTGCAGGATCTGCTGGCAGATGAGATTGGCCAAGTCGTGCTGGCGTTTCTTCGTTTAGGGACGAGTCGGCGAGATCCCGAAGCTTGGCAGCGCGCCAGCGGTGCGTTGCAGGCGCTGCGCGGACTGGATGCAGATGATGAGGGCGGCGCAGGCAGAATTCAGGCGCAGCTCGTTTCGTTTCTGTCGACGCTGCGTGCCGACATGGCCAAGGCGCCGCCGAGGCGTGAGAGTGCGGTTGAGTTGGCCGTCAAGGTCTTCGAATACCTGGATGGGGATGCGATCCAGAGAAACTATCTGCAGTATGCCCACGGAGACTTGCTGCAGATCATGGCCGAGGCCTTCGTGCGTCATTTGGCCGACTGTGCGGAGGCGGCCCTTGACTGGCCTGCCTGCCTGGCAGCGTTTTCTGGCGCTGGCCGGATTCCTTTGATGACGGTACACAAGAGCAAAGGACTCGAGTACGACACCATTGCCTTCATTGGCTTGGACGACCGGGCGTGGTGGAGTCACGTACCCGGTAATCCCGAAGGCATCGCGACCTTCTTCGTTGCGTTGTCGCGCGCAAAGCAGCGTGCACTCTTCCTGTTCTGCCACGCGCGTGGACCTCGCGAGAAGGTCGCAGAATTCTTCGATCTGCTCAAGAACGCCGGCGTGCAGGAAACCGACATTTGAATTAAGCCACCGCTGGCCGTTTAGGAGCCGGCGGTGACCGCCCGTGCGCGGCCGTGTCAGGGCATCCTTCCAGCGGGCACGCGCAGCACCTTCAGGGCAGAGTGTGCAAAAATCTTTCTAAGCCTCTCTTGCTAGTTAGCGGATGGCGGAGGTGGCATGCATAACGACGTCGCCACGATCAAAATGAGAGGGCCTTCGTGGACTTGGACACGTGCGATCGTTGACGATTGATGCGCTGGAGTAGCTGCCCCGCAAACCCAGTCCATCTCCCGCGCCAGCAAAAGCACTCGTTTTTCGACGGTAGAAGTGACGGTAAAGTGCGATGTCCCAACCCCGCAAAGCCAGTATTCATGCGCGTTTCCGGCCTTCGGAAACCATTGAGTGGGGCCGCAGGGTAACCCAGCGCATTCCGGCAAAGCGGAGCGTTGTCGATGACCGCTACAGCACCGACAACCCGCGCCTCAGGCTACTGGATCTGCGTAGACCTGTTTCTGCCCATTTGGGCGGTTAGATTCCGCCGATCTCTGGCCTTATACGGTTGATCCGTCAAGGTTGGCCTGCCCATCCGCTTTCGCGGCCTTCTCCTTGAAGCCGTGTTGTGGCGCTCGCCCCTCCACGGCGCGGAGCGAATGGCGCTCCTGTCGAGCGCTGTGTCTGCGGCGCGATAGGATCGAAGCATGCGTAACCGCTCCGCGCCCGCGCTATCGGACTTCTTCCAGGGCACGGATTCAGAGTAATCTGTTTCGAAGCCATCGAAGACTTCGTCGCAGGGCTCGATAGCACTCCGTGAAAGATGATTTTTTGTGAGTCAAGAGAAAGAATCTGGCGCCCTACGTACGACGTACCGTCAAGATAGAGAATTTGACCAGAACCAGAAGGACAGGATTCTCAATCTGATGCTGTTGAAGACCCGATGCCTTGTGCTGGACGACGCATTGAGGCAGGCATTCGGTTTCCACGGGGTGGCGAGTTCCTTCTTCATGAACGTCGTCGGAGCAGTCGACTGCCTGTTGGTCGCTCAGATCAACGATGAGGCGGCGGATTGCCTCGAAAAGGGTGGTCCGAGAGGCGAATTGATTGCATCAGTTGTCAGCGAAGCCCGCGACCGGGGGATGCACCTCGACAGCATTCACCGCGCGGTCCAAGGAATGGAGAGCTTGTTTCGCAATGGGACGGAGTTCGTGGTAGGCAGCACCTACATGGACTTCATTGTTTCCACGTTCTCGGCGTTTGAAATGTTCATGGCGAGAATCTACGAGCCACTGCGCCTCGAGCACCCGAGTTCGAACAGCCGCTCAAAGCATTTGAAGAAATTGATCACAAAATACAACCACGTGTCGGATGAGGAAAAGGAAGAAGTTTTGGCTCGCATAGCCAAAGTCAGTGACTATGTCTCCGGGCGTGAAAAAATCGAGTTTGTGTTGTCTAGGCAGCCCAAGGAGAGCCTCAGAGATCGTGCGAAAGATCTGCTGGCTGTCAGGTTCTATTCCAACACTAGAAACAGCATCCACAACCTAGGTAAAAGCGCTACGCGGGATGATCTTGAATATTCATCGGACGGGATTGAGCTGACCCACAACGCCGGCGCCGCCATGTTTACCGCAGACAGAAGCGGCATCATTCGCCTTTGCCGAGAGTTGGTGGAAATTTACAGCGACGTCGTTGTTGAGAACACGGCTCTGGATCCCGAGGTCTTTCTCGCCGTCGACGTAGGCGTCTTCGCAGAAGAAGGTTTCGGTAGTTAGCCTTTCCACGGTTCGTTGCCAACGGCGAGCCGCGTGCGGATCGGCAGCCCCGCGCGCTCCCGTGGACCGGATGTGCCTATCGAAGCTAATTGGGAGAAGCAGGTCGCCTTGAGGCGTTAACGCAGTTCTAGGATCATCAGCCACCGTTTGCCTGAGTCAAAAGCCGTGAAGCGATCTTCGGGCGGCACGACCGTGTCGTCGACAAAACATCGTCTCTCGTCATCCCACCAACGGCGCTCGAACTCTGTTGCGGAGTTCCATTGTGCGTATGCCATGGCGGTCATTCCGTCGGCATCGCTAAGCAACGGGGCCGACTTGGCGGCCTCTTCGAGCAGGCTTCTGCCGAGGCCTTTGCGGCGCCAATCGGGTGCCGTCCATCCCTTCTTGGCTTCCAAAACACGAAGGGCATCCAGATCCCTTGGGATGAGTGCCAAGTAGGCGAATAGCTCGATCGAGGTACCTGCCCGGTGGCCGATCCAGTACCCGATTCCCTCGGCAGTGTACGTCGCGCACCTCCACATGCTCGCTTGCGGGCCAAAGGCGGCGGATTGCATCAGCTCGGACTCTTGGAACTTGAGATCGTGCGCAAAGCCGAGCATGTCAGCATCAGGTTGGGGAGGGACTTGAAGGACCATGTTTGAAAGAGCGTCTACGACTAAGATGCGGACAAGTTTAGTTGAGGCTCAAAGCTGATTGGGAGGCGCACTGAACCGCCCCGGATTTTGAGGAGGCTCCTTCGATTGAGAATGGAGTCATCATGAGGAAGTCCCCGAAGTTTTCCCCCGAAGTTCAGGATCGCGCGGTGCGCATGGTCTTTGATGCCAAGGACCAGTACCCGTCGCAGTGGGCGGCGATCGAATCGATCGCCGGCAAGATCGGCTGCACGGGCGAGACGCTGCGCAAGTGGGTGCGCCAGGGCGAGCGCGACAGCGGCGTACGGCCAGGCCCGAGCACTGTCGAGCAGCAGCGCATCAAGGACCTCGAGCGCGAGGTTCGCGAACTGCGCAAGACCAACGAGATCCTGAAGTTGGCCAGCGCGTATTTCGCCCAGGCGGAGTTCGACCGCCAGCTCAAGAAGTGAACGCCTTCATCGACGAGCATCGCGCTCGTTGCGGGGTCGAGCCGATCTGCAGAGCGCTGCAGGTCGCCCCGTCGGCATACCGGCGCTACGCAGCGCGCCAGCGCAACCCGGCGCTGCTGGCCGCGCGAGCCCGGCGTGATTCGATCTTGCTGCCTCTGGTGCAGCGCGTGTACGACCAGAACCTGCGGGTCTATGGCGCCGACAAGGTCTGGCGGCAACTGCGCCGCGAAGGCACGGCCGTGGCGCGATGCACGGTCGAGCGGCTGATGCGACTAGGCGGGCTGAGCGGTGCGCGTCGTGGCAAGAAGGTGCGCACGACAGTACCGGACGCCAAGGCGGCATGCCCGCTGGACCGGGTGAAGCGGCACTTCAAGGCTGACCGGCCGAACCAGCTCTGGGTGGCGGACTTCACCTACGTCTCGACCTGGCAGGGCTTCGTGTACGTGGCCTTCGTCATCGATGTCTTCGCGCGGCGCATCGTCGGCTGGCGGGTCAGCAGCTCGATGCAGACCGACTTCGTGCTCGACGCACTCGAGCAGGCCCTGTACGCGCGTCGCAGCGAGCGCGAAGGGACGCTGGTGCATCACAGCGACAGGGGTTCGCAATACGTCTCCATCCGCTACAGCGAGAGGTTGGCCGAAGCCGGCATCGAGCCCTCGGTGGGAAGCACCGGCGACAGCTACGACAACGCGCTGGCCGAGACCATCAACGGGCTGTACAAGGCCGAGATCATCCACCGGCGCGGGCCCTGGAAGACGCGCGAAGCGGTCGAACTGGCCACCCTCGAGTGGGTCTCGTGGTTCAACCACCACCGCTTGCTTGAGCCCATCGGCTATATCCCGCCGGCCGAAGCCGAGGCCAACTACTGGCGACAACAAGCCCAGGCCCGGACCACAAGCAAAGCTGCCCGGTCGGCGGCGCTGCAGGAGGGTTGAACCATGAGTACATGGCCCAACCGCGGGTGCCTCCGGCGGCCCCTGCGGGGGGCTGGAATAATGAAAGCAGAACAGCAAGAAGAGAAGTCAGACCATCCCGGTCTGACTCAAGCCAATAGGCCTCCTCGAAACCCGGTGCGGTTCACACAGGCGATCCTGTCTTGACGTTCGTTGAGACTGCGCATGGATTGAGTCATCCGGATTATTCGCTGCTTGGACTGAGGCATACGGGCAACGCGCCGTTGACACGACGAACATTAGCAGGATGTCGCGGTCGACCTGCCACGCCGTACCGGCCCAGCGATGCCCACTGGCTTGCCAATCGGCCAAGGCAAGTCAGCTTATGAACTCTGCTATGGGGTACGGATTCCAGGGGCAAGGTCACCGGCCAGGTCCGTGTACATCGACTAACATTCCGAGATGGCGCCCCAACAAAGAAATTGCCACATCGCGTTGCCTGAATACCCGAGTGGAACCGGCTTTGTGTTTATCTGTCCTGGGCGCTTTGAAGAAAAGGCCAAATACCCCTGCGCCGGTCAAACAGGCCGGATGCTTGAAGCTGCGCTGCCCCACCTTAATCACGCTCTCCCTTCCACCTTTCCCGACAAAACGCGCAACAACTATCTGATCACAAACGCATGGTCGCGAGTCGAGTATCGGGCCAAGACCGGGCGCTCGGTACCAACGGAGGAAGAGGTCACCTCGGCAGAGAACATCGCTCGTCTATTTCAGGAGGTTCGTTCGCTGCAGTTCGTGATCGCTTGCGGCGTCCTAGCCCATGTTGCCGTCGCGGAATGCCAGTCGCTGTTCGGGCTCCAAGCAGTCGTTGCTAAAGTCACGCACACCTCGCGACAGGCGCTTGGCTGCCCGCGGCGGGAAGAACTTGAAGGCCGCATACAGCAATGGGCAGATTCAGTGGTCAGTCAAATTGTGCATAGCCGTGAAGTTGGAGCCGGGAAGCCCATTCGGCACGGTTGATCTTTCGGGCAGCAATTTGCAGCGCCGGAAGCCCTCGTTTCCGACGCTGGCTACTCCTGCATCGTGGACAAAAACGAATATTGGCTCAGACAACAGGACCGTAGCGCAGTTTCATAAAGCCGTAACGGCAGGCGGGGTCATGCTTCCTACTGGGTGGGCGAATGATCATTGTCGTCAATGGTGATGTTCACTTGCCATGACAACTTCTGCAGATCTAAAGTGCCTCCCGCAGCGGAAACGTGATCCAGCAATCGGTCAATGAATCGGGTGTCTAGCGGCACTCCATATACCCCGATGTCGGTCGCGCTACCACGCTCATCGACTTCATCGTCATGGCCGCGCCCTTCGAAAATGATGCCGGCGATCGAATAGTTGTCACCATCTCGGATGTCGAAAATTGCTCCCCCAGAAATTCCTCCGAAACGCATCTCAAATGCGGACGCGGGAACTTCGTCGTGGAACACAAGCTTTCGATCAGAAGAAAGCACGGATGTTACGACTATGTGGAATATTGGATGAACTGATTGCGTGTTGTTCTCTGTTCTTAGTACACCAGGGTAGCCGACCGCTAGATATTTCGCCGACTCCAAAATGGGGCACGATTCATTCGTAAGATCGACGAAGAGTTTCCCTCCTCGTGTGATGCTCTCCTCGTCAAGAAGAAAGACGGCAAGATCGAAAGGGAAGTCTGTGTCCCTAGGAGTTGACGAAAAGATGAGCCGTCCCGGCAGTGGCGTGTGCTTGTCGAGAGCGAGCATGAAGGCTGCATCTGCTCGAGGCCGGTCGACATCACCGATGACGTGCCCGTTAGTCAGGCCAAAGCATTTACCTTGATACTTCACGAAAGTGATCGTTCCCTGATCCTGAATTGCTCCCTTTGTGCCGTGAATCGCGACCTTCACCGGGTTGACGCGAAAGATCGGGGCGATATGCCTCTTTGTTGCCGCGGTGAGGGCTTTGGAGAGCTCTTCTCTGCTGGGTTCTTTTGTCATGTCTGTCTCTTCTTGTCGAGGTTAGGTCTGCTCGCCGCTATAAGGTTTGTGAGGAGCCTCTGTGGGCCACCAAGCCGGCGGCCAGGTTGCCCAGGACGGGACGGACAGACAGCGGTGGAGGATTTCGTCGGAGGGGCTTCGAGCAGCGAGTTCGGCCCGGACAACACTCACCCACACCTTCGCACGTTCGTCGAATGGTGGCAGCAGATCGGCGGAGGCCTGTTCCAACTGGTCGAGGAAAGTTTTTAATTGCCGCACGCGAGCATCTGCCTCCATCATCAGAAATGCCTGCTTCAACTGCTCCGCTCGCGCGTCACAGCACCGTTGTTCCTGCGCGCGCAATTCCGAGGCGCGCTGAGCGCTGGATTCGCGGTCCTGGCGCTCTTGGCGCAATTGAGGTTGAAGCGACGCCAACTGGAAGGCAGTGCGGACGATTTCGTCGACCAATCGCTGCAATTTTTCTTGCGTGCCTTGCCATGACTTGCTGCCTTGGTATTCGGTTCCCTGAATGCTGAAAGTGAAGTTGCCGGACGGTTTTGTCTCGTATTCGCTGGCCCAGGACGATTCCTTCCTCTTCTTCGCAAGCTCAGCCGAGTCCAGGCGAATGCGCCGGTACCCCTCGGTAAAACTGATGGTGAACGTCTCGCCTTTGAATCGCATCTCTATAGCTGGTCCTTTCGATTGCTGACCTCGCCGGTCTTCGGTGGCTTCCCTTCGCTCGATCACCATGCCGCCGTCCTTCAAGCCACGCAGGACCGTCGCATGGAATCGCAGGACCCAGTCCATGGCGGCAAGAGACGCATTGATATCCAGGTATCCACGGGATATCAGGTTGTACCGTCCATGCTGCTCGGGAGGCGGCCTATCCTGGGGTTTTTCCGTGTGCCATCCTGCAATGCCTCTTCTTTTGTATCGCTCGACCAGCGCGGGTACACGCTCACAATAACGCTGGGTGGCCTTGACCAAGCTGTGGGCGCCCTCCAGATCCGCGGCGAACTCGATCGGTGGCCGGTTCGCGGCTGTTGTTGCCACGGCCTGCAGCGTCTCAGTGCGACGACGCTCGATCGCCTGCTGCCGCTCCCGCTCTTCGGGATCGCTGGTCGCGAAGTACACGACGACGTCCAACTCAGGGGTGGGCAGCGGCGTTTGCAACGGCTTTTGACCCGCCTTGAGTTTGGCCCAGTAGCCTCTCGGTGGCGCGGGCACCGCATGGCGGCGGCAGGCTTTGGCCAAGCCCACGTCGGAGATTCCCAACTCCGCTGCCAGTTTGGTCATAGGTGTTGCCCAAACTCTTTCATACAGCTCGCTGCGCTTCATTGCCTTTTCCAGGAATTGTCTTGTCAAATTGTGACGCGAACTTCTCGGCCAGCCCGCGCGAAGCTGCCGGAGACAGCTGTCGAATCTCGGATAGCCGGCCATATTCCTGTTCAGGTCGTCGACCGGCACTTGGGCGTCATCGCCGATGCGCTGGAGGCCCTATCGTCCATGTACATCCGCATGACGGCCAGTTGGCGCAGGCCAAGACCAATGCGCTGCACATCGGAAAGCGTGTTCTGCGGTGCTAGGGTGAGCCTGAAGTAGGTAGATTGTGGCGTTTTGCGTGCCGACTTCAGATGCCCGCCCCGTCGATTCCCGGCAGGGCGGTCGCGTACGATGCCGGAGACGATCAAAGCATTGCCGCGAGAAGAGGACTACCGCAGATGAGCCGCAAGGATCTCCCGCCCCTACGGCCGCTCATCGATCTCGAGCGGCGTCACTACCGCGATGAGTTCAGGTCTGCCCGGTACGCTGCCTTGGCAGATGCTGAGGGCTTTGAGCAGATATGCTTCGCGCTGGAGGCGCTTGGCTTGCGCTTGTTGGGCCAACAGGGCGACCTCGGCCAGTACGAGGACAGAATTGCCTTCTATGCGCGGCTGTCACCCATGCTGACTGAACTAGTGAAAACGCACCCGTCGGGATTCAAGTCTTTCGAGGCGCTCTACGACACGGTACGAAAGGCTCGCAATGACAACATGCATCTGGGCGCCTATGCGCGTCATGCGACGGTGGCGGCCATTGAGCTGTGCATCGGTCTGGAGGACGCGTTGATGGTGGATGTGAAGCCCACGGTGGGCTACGTCATGGTCAAGTCGCCAATCACGGTGGAACCCTGGCAACCTGTTGCCCATGCGCGGCAGCTCATGCTCATGCACTCTTTCTCCTTTCTCCCGGTGCGGCATCGACAGGCGTGGCATCTGCTGTCCGAGCTGGCATTGGCCCAGTTCCTGAACAGCAGTCAGGCAGCCCGGAGGACGCGGCTGGGAATGACGATAGAAGAGGCTGCCGGCCATACGCCAGGCCTGGCACTGGTCCTGGTAACGCAGGATCGGCTGCTCAAGGCGCAAACCACCATTGACGAAGTGCTGAAGGGCGCGAAGGCTATCGACGGCCCGACCCTTTGGCTGGTCGTGGAAGACGGGCGTGAGGAGTACCTCGCGGGCGTGCTCTCGCCGTTCGAGCTGATGTAGCAAGTGCCACTTATTCAGCCAGTGGCTGCCGAACCCTTGAGCAGCAACCACATCGGCCTCGTAGGCGTGAGTGGGGTCATGGCGCGAGCAAGTTGGCCGTTTCCGGTCCGTCTTGCACGCCAGCCGCCGCCGCCAATCTCACGTGCTCATGCCATCTGCGTGTGGATGTTGCAGCGTGACAAAGAGTGCTCGATCACAAGCGGTCGCAAATCCTCTTTCGAGCAATGGATTAAACGGTAAAACTGACGGTAAAGCGCCACGGGTTTTCATCGAAGTCCAGGTTTGACGCGGCTTTTCAGGCCTCCAAGATGATGGAGTGGAATGATTTGCCACACTTCGCAGACATTCTGTAGCTATCCAACAAAATTCTCCCTGCGGCTGCATCTGAAAAGAAGCTGAGTGCAGCCAAACAGGAACAACAATATGCAGCGCAAGCATTGTCGGTTGATGAGCCTGTCATCGTTGCATTACTTGCACCATTCCTATGGTTAAGCCACTAGGGATGGTCTGCAGAACACGATCTGCAATTGCGGTTGAATGGATAAAGTGATGTCGACACAGGCAGACGGGTCGATCGAGCACGCTGGGCATCGATTTGCGGCGCGCCGCAGCCATTGCGCGGCGTTGGCGAGCCCGATTCGGGCCTTGCAGACGCACTCATCCCTTGGCCTCCATCAACTTTCGACGCACCATCCACAGATTCGACAGAGCAAACAGCGTGACGACCTGCGCCGTGTTCTTCGCCAAGCCGCGATAGCGAACTTTCGTGAACGCGAACTGCTGCTTGATCACCCGAAACGGGTGCTCGACCTTGGCTCTGATGCTGGCCTTCATCTTCTCCACACGCTCGGCCAAGAATTCAGGCTCGATGAACGGATTGAGCAGCCTGCGCTTGCCTGGGCGCATCGCCACATGCCAGGTCGGCCCTGCCGCCTCCGCTCGCTTGTGCACGCCCTGGTAACCCGAGTCCCCGAAGGCTGCATGCTCCTCGCCATGCAGCAATGCTCCAGCGACGTTGATGTCGCTGACGTTCGCTGCGGTACCGACCACCGTATGCACCAGCCCCGACGCGGCATCCACGCCGATGTGAGCTTTCATGCCTAATGTGGCGCTGCTCCATATGTGGCGCCCGGCTGTGTTGCGCTGGGGAGGCCGGGCCTTGAGCGCCACATAAATTTCACCGGAACGTGTCGGCTCCCTCCAAGTTCACAAAGGAGACTCCAGCGTGTTCGATTCCGCTTATCGGAATCCGCGCGTCCTGGCTTGGTCATCCGCAGGTCGTTGCGACCCCGAGATTTATGTGGCGACCCCGACGATCGCTCGCAGGGAAAGGCCCCCGGGCACCACATATGAATCAACGCCACATTGGGGATGAAATGTGGTCGACCACATTTCATGCCGAAGTACCACTGGTTGCCCTTCTTGACCTGATGCATTTCCGGGTCGCGCTCGCCCTCGGCGTTCTTGGTCGACGTCGGTGCCGCGATCAGCGTGGCGTCCACCGCAGTGCCCGCGCGCAGCATCAGGCCCTTGGCCTGAAGGATGTCGTTGACCAACCGCAGCATGTCGACGGCCAGGTCGTGAGCCTCCAGCAGATGGCGAAACCGCAGGATGGTGGTCTCATCAGGCAAGCGGCTCACGCCGTCGCCCAGGCCAGCGAACTCCCGGTACAGCGGCACATCGTGCAGTGCCTCTTCCATGGCCGGGTCGCTCAGCCCGAACCATTGCTGCAAGTAATGAATACGAAGCATCGTCTCGATCGCAAAAGGCGGCCGGCCAGTCTTGGCCCGAGGGCTGTGAGGCTCGACGATCTGCACCAGCGCGCCCCAGGGCACTACCCGATCCATCTCATCGAGAAACTCGCGCTTGCGCGTCTTCTTCGTCGACAGGTTCAGACCGAGGCCCAACTGATTCGGGGGAGTCACGCGTTTCGCAATCATGGGTTCAGATCATGCAAGGGACGGGCCTGTTTTGCAGACCATCCCTAGGAGTCTGGCCAGTCTAAAGTTGCCGTTGGCAAAACGGCGGCTGCGCATAGCTCTACGCCGCCCCTGTGCTCGTAATACGGCCGCTGGCGGTCCTCGAGGATCGCGTGCGAGGCCTGGAGGTTCGCGCGATCCGGCTTCAGCCAAGCATCGACGTTCTCCGGCTTGATCGGGATGATGCAGCGGTCGTGGCCCACCGCCGCAATCTCCACCGGAGGTTCATCGGTAATGGCGGAGAGCAGATCGGGCTCGCCGGGCGCCGACCATGCGGACCAGAGGCATGCGACCAGCATGTCCTGCTGCGGCCGCGGCCTGAACTCGAGCACCACATCCTCACCATCCTGGTTGACGTGCTCATAGAAGGCATTGACGACCGAGCGCGGCGAGCACATGCCCACGCTGGTCCGGGCTTGGCCGAGGGCGACAAGGACGCTTGGTCACACGCGCTCGGGGTGGCCACGTCTATGATTGGCGCACTGACCATGGCTCGCATGGTGGACGACCCGAAGCTTGCAAGTCAGATCCTCTCCGAGGCACGTTCTCGCCTAAGCACGTAGGCGCCAGGAGCACGAATGAACATCAACGTGGAACTCTGGGGAGCGCACACGGGAAACTCCCTCAGAGCGGCTATCGCGCTTGAGGAGGCTGGCGTCGCCTATTCGGTCCGGCGCGTGGATCTACGAGGAGGAGAGCAAAGAACCCCAGAATTTCTTGCCTTAAATCCGGCGGCTCAGGTGCCAGTTCTTATCGAGACGTCTGACCAAGCGCGTCTGATTCTTCCGCAATCCAACGCCATCATGTTCTACGCGGCTGCGCGCAGCAACGGTGACCTGCTGCCTGAAGCTGGGAGCACTGCGTATTTCGCGGTCTTGGAGAGATTCTTCTACTTTTTGACGGACGTGATTGGTTTCAGCGCGACAGGCTTCTTTCTCAAGAGCCGAGAAATTCCTGGAGGCGATGTCCTTTATGACCACGTCATCGATCGCGCCACTCAAGCCGAGCGATTTCTCGCCGCGTCTGATTACATGGCGGGCGACAAGTTTTCGATCGCTGACATCGCGGCGTTTACCATCATCTGGGCGTTCCGGGAACGAATGGATTTGCCGAACGTCCCGCAGTTGCATGAGTGGTATCAGCGAGTCTTGGCACGACCCGCGGTGCAACGTGGGCTGCACGCGTTCAGCCGGCGCTCCGTTGATCAATAAGCCAATCCTTGGTGAGGAGCACCATATCAATTCGGCGGTCCGATTCGCCGAGTCCGGTGCCTTTGCTGTAGACCGCGCTTCGCTCAAAGGTACCGTCAAGAACAAATTCGGAGTCCGAGCACCACATTGACATGCGCATGAACACAACGCGCACACGGACAGCGATTTCGTTACTTGGCCCAGAAACCAGCCAACCCGGGGCGACCATCTCTCTGTCAAGAATGCTCAAGGAACGCGCCGCGCGCTGAGATCGTGCAGATTCCCCGCATGGCAGAAATCAACCGCGTTCTGTCATTACTGCCTCACTCCCGGGGGCTATTCTCTCCGACGAGCTGCCTGCCAAGAGAAGGACGGCGGCCAGAATTCAGTTGTGGTTCGCGATCCTCCGAGCGTTGGTCGCAGCGTCATCAACGAACATGACTGGAGTAGAACATGTGCGATTTCGCGAAATTTAGATTTTTGAATCTCCCCGGACTCGACGAAGCATCATTGCGCTCGTTGTTTCCTACGTTTGTCCCGATGAAGACACTGGTGGTCTATTGCATCGATCCGCGAGTGAGTGGGATTCCAAAAGCCGTAGCCGAGCATTTTGGAGATGAGATTTACCCAGGAGAGGTCATTCTTGACGAGTCTGGCAACAAGGTTGGTGCGACGACAACGTTGTTTGCCGTAGCAAATGCTGGCGGCCGCGCTATCGGAGCCCTGCAGTCGATATCGACGATGCAGTACCTATTCAACTTCAAGAACGTCGTTGTAGTACACCATTCATTCTGTGGCGCGACGTCGTTCACGCCCGAAGGCCTCATTGAGGCATTTAAAAAGGAAGAAGGTGTTGACATCTCCTCGGCATACGACCGAGAAAGTCTCAGCATCGCTGACTACGAGAAGTCGCTTAAGTACGACGTGGCTCTTTTGCGTTCTAACACGGGCGTTCCGAAGCACTTGAATCTCTATGGCTTTTTCTACAACATCGATAGTGGTGAACTGGTCGAAGTGGTGCGGGATATCCCCAGCCCGAACCCGACATGAACTGATGGGCGCTACTCTGTTAAGCAGAGTTCACATTCCGCTGGGGCGCCCCTTTCGCAATCAACCAACGCTCTTGGCGGGTTGGCCCGAACTGGAGCACAGATCGATTAGCCATGGCTCGCCGCATGCGGGAATGGAGACCGATTCCGGCCAAGACGCGAGCTGCACGTCACTTTTGAATGGGGATGCAAAGACGAGATTCGAGTGGCACCTGACAGCACGAACATATACCATCGGTGAGTGACATCGGCGCCAACGACTTCATCGATGACGCCGCCGCAACGAGCGATTTTTCCCATTGAAAGTCCGACACCAAAGAGGATCCACATGGAAACGCAAGTCTTTGTCCGAGACATTAAGCCTGAGGAGTTTGTGGCGCTTGGGGAACTTCTCGTCGATGTCTATTCGACACTCGTTAACTTTCCAACGCCTCTCGAACAGCCCGCCTACTATGAAATGCTGAAGGGCATTGGCGAGTTCACGAAAAAGCCCGGCGCAAGGGTGCTCGTCGCACTCTTGGCGTCCGGGGAACTCGCTGGAGGAGTTGTCTACTTTGGAGATATGAGTCAGTACGGCCCCGCTATCGCAGTGGACGTCAAACAGGCCTCGGGCATCCGCCTCCTTGGTGTTCATCCCAAGTGCCAGAACATGGGAATCGGCAAGGCGCTCGCGATTGCCTGTATTGCTGCAGCTCGTGAGCAAGAGCATAGCGAAGTCATCCTGCACACCACCAAAGCGATGCAGACCGCATGGGGGATGTACGAGCGGCTTGGTTTCGCAAGGTCCCCCGACCTAGATTTCCTACAGGGGGAGTTGTCGGTTTTTGGTTTCCGGCTGTCTCTGGGGGGACGCTGAGAGCTTGATGAAGCTCGCACTTCTCGCTATCGGCCATCTCGTGCTTGCAGTGGGTCGCAACTCTCGAAGCCAAGTCTGAGAATCGCGGGACCTCACGTTGCCGCGCCAAACCAGGCCGCTGCGCCGAGCGGCCGGGGCGGCACCCCGAAGCGGCAACACTTTACGCGGTCGCCCAGGCAATTTCCGAGTGACGTATGTGCTGTGCCGTTCGACGTACAAGCGGTCGCGCAAGGTGACGCCGGTCAGCCGCTGATATCAGGGCGTGGGCGTGGCCCGCATGCGAGCGGTCAATGGCTAGCAGCTTAGGTGATTGATGTCGAGGGCGGGAGCACTCCCGACCGGGTGTGGACGCAGGCAAGTGTCTCTTCGCGTTCTGCCAACCTTCAACGGAGTCGCGCAGGACGACGTCTATGACTAGAAGGCCGGATTTCGCGGCCACTTCTTGAGCTCGTCGTTCGGTGTGCAATAGTGCTTTTCCGTGTCAGAAAAAATCTGGATCTCCGGCTTCACCCAGCTATCGTCGTCGAGCGTCGCAGCCTTCACGGCTCCTCGCCATACACCTTACCGAGCGGCTGCGCGACCAGTTCGCAGAGGTAGGAGCTGGAGACGATTTTGTCCGCACCAACGTTGGTCGTGCATCGCACCGCCGCGGAGCGCCATGGCCGTCGAGGTCGAAAATCCAGGCTCGCACAGTCCTTCAACTCGCCTTGAAGCGCTCTGCGTAGCTGTCTCTATCAATTCAAGCAATTTCTCTTGTCTCGAAAAGACAGGGGTCATGAGACAAGCCGAACATTAGGCGTGCGGTGCGACCGGTCGATCCGATTGCCGTTCGCGGTCAGATGTATCTCCAATCTATGACGTGATGCGAAGGAGGACTCGTTCGTAGCTGTACATCCAGTTGATTTGCATGCGCTCGAGACCTTGACGTGTGGGGTCGGTCAGGCGCTCGAAGGGAATCGGTGCCGGAGCGGTTGTGTCAGTAAAAGCCTGAAATGTGTCACACGTCGGTGTGACACCTGCGCAAAACTTGCGATCAATTCCTGTTTGCTGAGGTGACTATGTCTGACGCCCGCGACGGCCGGAGGAACGCCCGCGTGCTAGCCACGTGTCAAGGGCTCTTTACTGCGGCTATTTCCATTGACCTCACGCTGACGGCCATCACTGGCCACCAGCTCGCGCCCGATAAGGCTCTTGCCACACTGCCTTTTGCGCTCATCACAGTCGCTGGTGCCGTGGTGACTTGGTTCGCGTCCCTCCTGATGCAGCGTATTGGGCGACGCGCTGGCTTTGCACTTGGTGCCGCGTGCGGGACCCTGGGAGGCCTCATTTCCGTATTCGCCGTCTTTCACGAGAACTTCTGGGTGTTCTGTGCTGGCACGTCGTTGGTTGGAGCCTTCCAAGCCTTTGCACAGTACTACCGACTGGCGGCAGCTGACGCGGTGTCGGCTGAGGACAAGGGCAGGGCCGTGTCGACCGTGCTCGCGGGTGGCGTCATTGCTGCCATTGTCGGCCCAGCATTGGCCGCATGGAGTAGGGACCTGTTTCCGGTAGCACTGTTTGCAGGGGCCTATCTGATGATCGCTCTGTTGGGAGCGATCTCGGTACTGCTCTTGCTCTTGATGTATCGCGATGCGGACGGCCCAAATGCAGCGCCGGCGGCCGATGATCATCTGCCCCCACGGCCATTGCGCGAGATCGCGCGTACTCCCATCTTCGTTGCGGCATTGGCGAACAGCGTCGTTGGGTCCGTTTCGATGATGTTCATCATGACGGCTGCCCCGCTCGCTGCGGTTGGCTGTAACCACAGCATCAGCGAGGGCGCGAACATCATGCAGTGGCACCTTTTCGGCATGTTCGCTCCCTCACTCTTCGCTGGCGCCTTGATCAAGAAGATTGGACTTTCGCGAGTGCTGACGCTCGGCATGGTTTTGAACGTGCTGGCATCGTTGGTGGCGATGAGCTCCACCTCGCTGCCAGCGTTCTTCGCCGCGCTGCTCTTCTTGGGCGTGGGCTGGAACTTTATGTTCGTTGGCGGGACAACGCTGCTGGCGCAATCCCATCGGCCTAGCGAGCGAGGGCGAGTGCAAGGTGCTGGTGAGTTGCTGCGAAATGGGTTCACAGCTTTCGCTACGCTGGCCGCCGGCCCCGCACTAGACTACTTTGGATGGGCAGCGCTCAATGCGGCCATGCTCCCCGTCGTCCTGCTCGCTGGTTTCATGACGTGGACCTGGGTTCGCGCGATTCGTCTATCGCCTGCGTTCTCGTGAACTGCTTGACGAGCCAGTCTCGGCGCGATCGTGGATTCGACGATTCCAGATACCGCGCTTGTGAATTAAGTACGGCCAAGCCTGTTCGCGATCTCGATGAAAGGCACGACGCCCATACTCAGTTCGCTACGCGTCTGCTGAGGTGGACCTCTCCCGGCAACTCGAAGGTGGTGCACATCAGTCTTTGGCGCATTGCGTTGTCGGTGCTCTTGTCCGCGTAGAAGACCGCGTAGGCGGCCTCCGAGTTCTCGCTGGCCCTCGCAACGAACTAAAGGAACGCGACCATGTCACGCCGCCGCCTTGCCCTGCTTCTCATGCTGCTGCCGTTGGCCTTGGCCGCCTGCAGTGCCATGCCCTCCGCGTTCCCTTCATCCACTCCAGGAGCATCCCCCATGACTCTCGAACAGACCAAGCAGGCCATTGCCGGCGACTGGATCAGCCTCGCTCCCGAGATTCGTCCCAGCGCCCTCAAGAACGCGGACGGCACACTCAAGCCCTTTTACTTGAAGCGCGAGTTCAAGGCTTTGGCGGACGACCGATTCGAGCTGATCGTCATCAATTCGGCGGACCCTTACGGCAAGGTACCAATGACAAAGATCCTGATCAGGGGCCACATCCACTGGCGCGGCGATCACCCTATTGCCTCCGGCGCGCAGAAGGTGGACTTCGTCGCCGACGAAGCCTACGAAGTTATGCCACTGGTGCGGGGCTTTGCCGACCTGCTTAACCAGGTGTCTGCCCAGGGCTATGCCAAATGGGAAGTTGGCCAAGCGCAAAGCGTCTTCGGCAAGGATTTTGCGCCATTCGGCCTCACGGCAGGCAAGGATTTCATGGAGTACGACCTGGTCTACGTGGCGCACGGGCTGTTGTTCTGGGGCGCCCGAAACGTGGATGGCCGCGGTTTTGATAGTGAGCAGAACCGTCCGACTAATCTGCAGATTCCACTTGCGCGCAAGTGACGCGGAGCAGTGGAACGCGTCGAGCGAACTGGACGTCGGGTTGGCAGTCGTCATCTGCACGTCCGGCGCTATCAGCCCTCCTAGGCGCCAAGCAATGTCTCTACTTGACTTCGTAGGTATCAGATAACCTTCGCGCGCAACAGGTCGTTGACGCTGAGCGCGCCGATCAGGACGCCGGCGGCATCGACCACCAGTACGCTCGCGATGCGGTGCTGCTCCATCAACTCGGCGGCCTCGGCCGCGAGTGCCTCGGCGCGCAGCGTGTGCGGGCCGACGTGCATCACGTCGCCGGCCTTTAGGGTCCGCAGGTCCGCGCCCGTGTCGACCTGTCGGCGGAGGTCGCCGTCCGTGAAGATGCCAATGGCACGGCCTTCTGAATCGACCACGGCGGTGGCGCCCAATCCCTTTGCGCTCATCTCGCGCATCAGTTCGCTCAGGCTGGCGTTGGGCCCGACGCGCGGCACCGCATCGCCGGAGCGCATGACGTCGCTCACATGCGTCAGGAGCTTGCGTCCCAGCGCGCCGCTGGGGTGCGAGCGGGCAAAGTCTTCGGTGCCGAAGCCGCGCGCGTCGAGCAACGCGACGGCGAGCGCGTCGCCGAGGGCCATCTGCGCAGCGGTGCTGGCAGTGGGCGTGAGGTTGAGAGGACAGGCCTCCTTCTCGACTCCGCTGTCCAGGACAATGTCTGCATGACGCGCCAGGGTGGAGTCCGCATCGCCGGTCATGGCGATCAGCGGCACGCCTAGCCGCTTGACGGCCGGAAGGATGACGTTGAGTTCTTCGACTTCGCCGCTGTTGGAAATGGCGAGCACGAGATCGACTGCCTTGATCATGCCGAGGTCGCCGTGGCTCGCTTCGGCCGGATGCACGAACATGGCTGGAGTACCCATCGACGCGAGAGTAGCGGCAATCTTGCGGGCCACGTGACCGCTCTTGCCCATGCCCATGACGACCACGCGCCCGCGCACTTCGAGAATCTTCCGAACGGCCTTTACGAAGCTGGGGCCGATGCGCTGCTTGACGCCGAGCACGGCCGCAGCCTCGATGTCGAAGGTGATGCGCGCCCGCGCGAGCATGGCATCGGCATCAGCCGTCGGGGCCAGCGCAGGTTGGGAGCGCATTGACGGATTGCATGGGCAGGGCGGGGTGCACACTCCTTGAAGGCACCTTGCATTCTCGTTTGAAGCCGAACGGAGGTGCACCAGAGGCTTCTCAAACTCAGTGTTCAATTTCAGAACAATCCTTTGCAGACACTGCCAAACATCATGGGGTCTTTGAGTAGAGGTGCGGTGTCCGGCGACACTGCGATCCAAAGGCCCATTGCCCAAAGGAAGATTGCAATCGGCACTGTGAGAGCGCGACCTTTCGGCAAGACTTTCTCCGCGAACATGAAAGCCGTCAGAAGAGCCATCCAAGTGAGGCTCATGGCACCGACAGCAAACATGACTGCCATCAAGGCCCAACAGCAGCCGACGCAGACCAGTCCATGTCGGGCACCCATTGCCACAGCGCCGAGGTTTCCCTCTTGCCAGTGGCGAGCGAAGAATGCAAGCGGCGACCGGCATCCTTTCAGGCAGGAGTGCTTGAGCGTTGAGAGCTGATAGAAACCCGCGCCAATCAAAATTGCACCAGCCAACTGTGGTCCGGCTCGATTCCACGCGATGAAGTCGGGGCTGATAGCTCGAACGGCGAAATCTAGGACGTACGCGCCCAAACCGTAGGCGATCCAGGCAATTCCATAGCCCGACATGAAACTGACTAAGGCTTGGGAACGCATCGACGAACTTCTTCCCCGCGCCTTAAGCACGGCGCCGAAGGCTCCGACGTAATTCAGTTCCGATGGAAGCATCATGGCAGTCAGCATCACTGTCCACCCCAACAGGAAGATCGGAAGCTCGTGAAGTTGTGTTCCGGGGCCCTCGTCCATCCCGGACATCAAGACCAGAACAGCTAGCCATGATGCGACGCCGATGGCTACGACGATCATCGTCCAACTGTTGACCCTCAGTCCGCGTCGGCGTTGTCCGCTTGATGCGGTCGGGCTCGCATTCATTGCGCGTCTGGTCCGTGCCAATCAAAGGGAATGTGCTTGCTGGCCTGACCGGCCGGGATGACCTGGTCGAAGCCGAAGGCGTCCCAGCGGCCCACGACGCTCTTGCCCCAGGTCACTGGATCACTTGTTGGGCCAACTTCGCTGCCGGGAGGGTTGTAGCTCTGAAGCAGCTTGGTTGGATCGGAGGTTGGGCCGCTCATGGGCTTGCCGCTTGCCTCAACCTTATCTTCCACCTTCACGCTCCAATGTTCGAGCGCATGGTCGACCTCGATCGAGATATCTGCGAACTCAACGCCTCGAACGTCGCGGACATGCGTCGGCACGAACTGAGTCATCCATCCGCCAGCCTGCCCGGTGAAGATGGCGACGAGTGCCTTTCGCTGTTCCTCGTTGGCTGCTGCGTCGAAAAAGATTCCAGTGTCCAGCATGCCGCCATCCCAGAGATTCCCGTCGAACGCAGAAAGCAGGACAACCTTTAGTCCGGCCATCGCGACGTCGCCGTAGTGACCTTCGTTGATTCTGTACGCCCACATGACTTCACAGTGGTTGCGAGTCGGAGGCTGTGCATAGGTGCAGGGGCACGGGGAGTTACAGGAGCACACGTCGAACCACTCGCCGGCGATCCGCCACGCCGGAGTAACGCTGGCGTCCGCTGCTGCTTGATCGGTCATTGCTATCCAGATTGTTTGTTGAAGAAGCGTGGACAGTTTCGAGCCGAGACGTCAAGATGCACAGTGGCGATATCGACATTTCAAGGGGCACTTCCGACATGACATTTCATAAGCCGGCGGAGATCGGGGTCGTCAGGTACCCGGGCGCCCAGCTCGCCGCTGTGCATGGCTTGACTGATCTATTCGAGGCAGCAAATCGCCTCGCGGTGCAGCATTGTGTTGAGTCGCCTACCTTCTTGCGCGTGAGCCATTGGAAGACGCCAGCACTAGGCAAGATGCCTATTCGCGATGAGGACCGTGGAGGGCGAGATGAGAACTCCGCGCCAGAGGTGCTCGTTCTGCCACCGAGCACCTGGGTCCCCCCCAGCGCAGAGGATGCTGAGCCTCTGGTGGATTGGCTCGTTGACCGCCACCACTTGGGCACAACGCTCGCATCGGTTTGTGGCGGAGCCTTCGTCCTGGCCGAGACTGGACTTCTGGTCGGACGTGCGGCGACGACCCATTGGGTTCACGCTGAGAAGTTCCGGGCGAGATTTCCCGATGTGCATCTCGACATCGACAGGATCATCATCGACGATGGAGACATCATGACTGCGGGCGGAATGATGGCTTGGGTGGACCTTGGGCTGCGCTTGGTGGATCGCTTATTGGGGCCAGTCATCATGGCTGAGACGGCGCGCTACTTGTTGGTCGACCTACCAGGGCGGGAACAGCGCTTCTACAGCGCATTTTCGCCAGTCTTGGCGCATGGAGACGCGGCGGTGCTGAAGGTCCAGCATTGGTTGCAATCGACAGGAGCGAAGGACGCCGATCTGGCATCCCTAGCTTCATGTGCAGGGTTGGAGGAGAGAACGCTTCTTAGGCGCTTCAGAAAGGCTACCGGTCTTACGCCTATCGACTATTGCCAACGACTTCGTGTCGGAAAAGCACGAGAACTGCTGCAGTTCAGCAAATCGCCAGTAGAGTCGATCGCGTGGGAGGTCGGCTACAGCGACCCCGGCGCGTTCAGGAAGATCTTCCTTCGCGTGACCGGCCTCACTCCTAGCGACTACCGCCGGAGGTTTAGCGTCATGGCGAAGCCGGCAAGCTAGCTTGCTCTACAGCAATCTCACATCGATCTTGAAAACGACCAGTGGTACGAGCGCCGCTTCGGGGCGCTTTCGTGCCACGCAGAGAATGGGATTCACCGGCGCATGATCTAGCTGACGCGAAACCCGTTCCGTTGCACCCGTCAGTCAGGCACGCTTGCTTTCTATAGCGAACCGTTGAGCGTACTCCTTTGGGGTCACGCCGAGGCGGCGCACAAACGCCCTCCGCAGAACGTCCACACTCTGATAACCACACCGGCGCGCAATCGTCTCCAATGACCGTCCCCCGAGTTCCAGAGCTCGGCAGACCGCTTCGAGCCGAACGTCCTCGACGTACTTGGCGGGGGTCGTCTTCAATTCTCTCTGGAACAGCCGCACCAGTGTTCTCACGCTCGTCGCTGCGACGTCAGCAAGCATTTCGACCGTCATCTCGGTATTCAGGTGCTCGTTTATCCAATGACGTAGGCCGTCAAGAGTGGGGCCCMGCCCTTGCTGGGCCCGGAGCGCTACGCTGAACTGCGCCTGCCCTCCCGGGCGCCGGAGGAATAGCACCAAATACTTTGCGAGTTCCAAGGCGAACTCGTTTCCCAGGTCCTCTCCCACCAGGGACAAAGCGAGGTCAATTCCCGATGAGATTCCAGCAGACGTATATACATTGCCGTCTTTCACCCAGATCGGATTCGGTTCCACCTGCACCTTCGGGTAACGGTCCGCCAGGCGCTGTGCTGCGGACCAATGGGTCGTCGCTCGCCGGCCATCCAGAAGTCCGGCCTCCGCCAAAGCAAATGCACCAACACATATCGAGCACACACGCCGCACGTTCTTGGCGCGAGTCTTGATCCAATCGATAGCACGGGGGTCCAGTTGCTCCGGCGAAGACATGCCGGAGGCGACGATGAGGGTATCGATGGGCAGACTTGCCCGCCGCTCTTCGTCCAACGTCCTGTGACCCCTGAGTCCAATGCCTGTTTCGCTTTCCAGATGGACATCGGAACCTGAACTTATCAGTTCAAGCGAATACGGCGCGGTTTCTCCCTTATGCATTCTGCTGGCCAAGCCGAAAACTTCGGCCGGACCTATGACGTCCAGCGCATCCACGGGCACCAAGCCCAGGATGACCACCCGCTTTCGCGCAGAACCCGTGGGCGCGCTTTCGGACTTCGTTCGCTTCTTCATTCTGGTTTCACGTGACGAAGAAGCGATTCTGGCATAAATAATCTGGAGCGTGTCATTCCTGCCAAGAATGAGATCCGTAGACTCAATCGACGGTCAGCTCACATAAGGGGCCTCGAAGATCAGCCCGAAGCGGCTGTAGAACTTTCTCCAAAGCGGCCTTGTGATGTCGTGAAGACAAATATGACTGCCGCAGAAAAAGGTCGACAGCGCCCAGCGACCGCCCCTCACTCGTCGAACTCGGTCGAATGCGCCAACGCCTTCTGGGCCTCAAGGGCAGAGAGCCTCGAGGTCAGAGCTTCGTGGACAAAGGCGTAAGCATCACTTCCCAATGTAAGTCGCCTCGGCGCAGGGCTTTGTGAGGTCGAATCGATAATCGCTTGAGCAACTTTGCGCGGGTCACCGCGGAACATGGAAAGTCCTGCGGAAGCAACCATGCGCCTGAAGTCCCCGACGGCCGTCTTATCGTAGACCTCCATCGCCTTACCGAATGCGGCGCTCGAGGTCCCAAAGTTTGTGCGGGAGGCACCAGGCTCGACGAGCGTTACCTCGATTCCGAAGCCAGCGATTTCTGGAATCGTTCCTTCATAGAAGCCCTCGATACCCCACTTGGTCGCCGCGTAGACGCCCATCGTCGGATACGAGCCTTGGCCAACCATGGACGAAATCTGAACGATTCGCCCGCCGCCTTGACTGCGCAAGTGCGGAATCACGGCCCGGGCGATATGGATTGAGCCAAGCAAGTTGGTGTCGACCTGCCGCTCGATCTGTGCGTCATCAACTTCTTCTGCCGCGCCGAGCAATGCATATCCTGCATTGCTGACAACAACGTCGATACGCTTGAGGTCGGAGAACGCTTTCCCGACGACACGTCGAACGTCGTCGGCGTGCACGACGTCGAGGATCTCCACCCAGAGTCGGTCGCCGTGCGCCTTCTTCAGATCGTCCAGAGCGCCTTCCTTGCGAACGGTGGCCGCGACTCGGTCACCTCGTTGCAGGAGAATCTCGGTGAGCTGGCGGCCGAAGCCGCTGCTGGTGCCAGTGATAAGCCATGTTCTTGACATGATGGTTCCTTTCAGTGAGCCAGCGGCTGCGGCTCGATTTCCAGCCAATTCAACAGTTCAACTCACGCAAACGGATGTGTGGCGCATATCCAGGCTAGCCAACTCCATCTTGAGCGCGACTACTCTCTGCGTTCCATTCAATACTTCCATCCGGCGCTGCGCTTGCAGCCAAAGGGGAAAGGCCTGGCGAAGGAGTCGTTGCCCTGCCTGTGTGAGCTCTACCAAGCGCGTGCGGCCATCAGTTGGCGCGGGTCCAATCTGAACCAGGCCATCTCGCTCCAGAACGGAGGCCATCTTTCCCATGGCCGTCCGTTCGGTGTCGAGGCGTTCAGCAAGGGTGTTGATGGGCGCACTCTTAACCTCTTCGAGCAAGGCCAGAATCAGAAACTGCGATATCCGTAGTCCAGTCGGCTGCAGATGCGCGTCATACAGCCTCGCCGCCTGCCGGGCCGCCTTCTTGATGGCAAAGCAGTTGCAATCCTCGATTCGTGCGGGCGCATCGACTACGGACATACCAAGCTCCTGGATTCCGAACTGACTCAACCCTTCAGACAAACGCGTCCCGGTTCTTCGCGATGAAGTCGGCAACGGATAGGGCCGGCTTGCCCGTCACCTCCTCGACGGCATCGTTTGTTCCCGCGAACACTCCGTTCTGATAGTCCTGCGCCACCTCGACCAGGTGTTGAACGAGGAATGGGTTGAACTTGTAGGTGTGCTGCATCTCATGCCGGAACTCTTCGATGGAGAGTGGGGCATATTCGATCTTCGCGCCAAGTACTTCGCTCATGGCTGCGGCAATCTGGTCATGATTCATCTCGACCGGACCATGAAGGGTGTAAGTCTTGCCCCCGTGTGATGAAGGGTTGGCTAGGATGTGTGCAATGACGCGGCCCTGGTCGTCGGTGCTGATGGGCGCGTGACGCCCACCTCCAAACGGAAACTGAATGCGCTTCCTCGCCCAGATCTCATGCGCGAAATGAGGATAGACGAGCCAGTCGGCAAAGAAGGTGGGACGCAGGTGGGTCGTCGCCACGCCTGACCAGTCGAAAACACGTTCTGCAACCCAGTGGTCCTGCGCGGCATGGCTCTTCGAGTCCCGCCGGGCTGAAATCTGCGACATGTTGACGATGGCTTCGACACCCGCCTCCTTCGCAGCCTGCGCAAAGAATGCGCTTGCGTGCACGATGCCCGGGCTGAGGGGATGCAGGAAATAGGCGGAGCGAATTCCCTCCATCGCAGAGCGGATGGCATCGAGGTCAGTGAAGTCGCCCACGGCAATCTCGACGCCCTTGTCGCGCAACGCCTGCGCAGCGTCACCATCAGCGCGCACATAGGCCCGCACGCGCCTGTCCATCTTCAACAATGTGTCAATCGCGGCGCCGCCGGTACGGCCGGTAGCGCCACTCACGAGGATGTCTGCTTGAATCATGATTTCATTTCCTTCAGCCGGTACGGGCATATGCTCGTAGTCGACAAGACTGTGCCCGTTCAGTGGAGGCACAAGGCCACTTTCTTCCGGGAACGCGTCAGCTCTCAAAGGGAGCGTGGTCCAGCAAATCGCAGACGTCGGGAATCTCGAAGCCATGTACATGACGGCGACCGATATCTGCCAAGCCGGTGCCCACCGTGGTGTGCGGCTTCTTTCTGGCTACCTCTGCCAAGGCTTGCTGAAAAGCAACCTTGAATCCGACGCGCGGGTACAGCGCAAGCGTGTCGTCGATGAGCGATGGCGCAATCTCGTCAATGCGCAGCCCCATCACGTCCACATGAGCGCCCATGTGAACCAGAGCCACCTCGGGCGCCCCACGGTCCGCGATGCCGGCACTCGAGTGCAAGGCAATGGCGTCCCAGACAAGCCGCGCTTTCGCTTCAGCGTAGCCGTCCGCAATCAGGATCCGACTGGCGGCGTCTGCGCCATCAACCTCGAACCTGTTGTCTGCTGCATATTCGTTCGTCAGACCCAGGTCATGAAGGAGAGAGGCAAGGTAGACCGCCTCACGGTCGTATTTCATGCCGCGCTTGCGGCCGAGGAACTCGGAGAACCACCAGGTTCGATGCAGATGGTTCTTCATCGCAGGCGAGTGAACCTGCTCTACGAGTGAGGATGCCTTGCGGGTCAGTGCAGAACTCGGAGCGCTTACTCCTCCGATGAGGACGGGAGTTTCCATGTCGGGTGTTCCTGAAGGTCTTGTTGACAGGCCTTCACTGTAGGAGCCGACGAATAGACATAAATGACTGTTTGTGGACGATTTACGCCAAAGATTGACCTGTCCGCCGGGACCGCCATCACCCAGCGAAACTGCCCGGTAAGCCACTCCAGGCGCCCGCGCAGACGCATCGTCATCCTCAGCCTGGCTCCTGTGGTCGCCCGCCTAGCGGCAGGCGTCGGATCTCAGGTTGAAAGATTCAACCGGGACTTAGCAATATGGAGGTCGGTATCGGGCGAATGGTCGACATTCAGCGTCCAATGTAAGGTTGTTCGAATGCCTTCAGCACATGAGCTGCGGCGGGAGTGTCGTGCGACTGCTCGAAACCATCGGAGGTTGAACGCTAAGCTGGGTAGCACCTATGCCCCTTGCAGAATAAGTCTCCCGACCTCCTCGGGTTTGTCGATCATCAGCCAGTGACCCGCCTCCACCGACTTCACCGTGGCATGTGGAAAGTTCGCTGCGATTGCATTGGCGGCTTCCGGAGTCAGGTAGGGATCCTCAGTTCCCCAGATGAGCGATACCTTCGGGGCGAACTTGCGGACGTCAGAAAGTCGGGTCGTGTTGTAGGCCACGTTGTCCCTGACCTGAGAGGTCATCTGACGAAAAGCTGGTCCTGCCCCGGCCGCGAAGTTCTCGCGAACTATCGGCCGCAGGATACCGTTGAAGCGCTCCTGGAGCGCAGGAGGCATCTTGGCCTGGAAATGGCTGTCCTGAAAGCTCAGTAGCCAGTTCATCATCTCAGGCGTCTTCAGAAGCGTGTCCGCGAGATCTTTCAACGATGGGTTTCCAAATACTTCGATGATCTCCGGAAGCCTCAACGTCGGCGATTCCGCGTAATAGCAGTTCATCAGACAAAGCCACTGGATCCGATCAGGATGGTCTATCGCGTAGTTGATGGCAATCGGACCGCCGGCGTCATGACCGACGGGGATGAACTTCTTGAGCTTCAGCGCGTCGGCCACGGCAGCCAAGTCGCCTACCTGCTGATCGAACGTGTAGCGAAAGTCCGCAGATGCAACCTTTTCCGACTGTCCGAAGCCAAGAAAGTCGAAAACGACCACGTGCCGGCCGGCCTTCGTCAGGTACGGTACGACGTAGTCGTAGATATGGAGATTGTCCGGGAATCCGTGCATCATGACGTAGGCAGGACCCTGCCCCGGATATTCACGAACGTAAGTCATGTGGCCGTCATGCGGTATGCGATGCTCGCGGTACGGGACCGCTGAGGCCATCGGAGGCGCAAGGTTGTATGGGGCCTCTGCTGCGCGAGCTGATTTCGGCAGGGAGAGCGTCAGACCGCCGGCGGCAGCTGCGAACAGGAGGTCGCGGCGTGATATCGGGCTTCTGTTTAGCGGGGTCATTTCAATTCTCCTCTGGAGAGCTTCGACATCTGGGTGCACGGCGGCGGTAAGCCTGACTGGTTGCAGACCGGCTGAGCATGACGGTCCTGCCAGACAGGCGGACAAAGCGCGCTTGCGGAGGCAAGGCACCGCGTCGTGAGTTTGCGTACGGCAGGCCTCGATGCGGAGCCTGAGTTGGTCACCACCGCAAAGTCAGGTGCGCACGGTTCTTCATGGCGGGTGCATGGACCCGCCTTGTAAGCGGGAATGACATGCGGGTCATTGCAGAACTCGCAGCGCTGATTCCTCCGAAGGGAAGCGGAGTTTCCATGTCGCATGCTCCTGAAAGTTTCGTTGACAGGCGATCACTGTAGAAGTCATGGCAAGACAAAAGTGACAGTTCATGGACGATTTATGCCGAAATGGAACTACCCGACGGAGCCCAAATGACCAAACGAAAGCTGCCCGGCAAGGCACTCCAGGTGGCGGCGCGAAGGCGCATCGTCATCCTCGGCCTGGTGCCTGTGGTTGCCCTTGATGTCATCGGTCCGGCAGAGGTCTTCACGCTGGCGAATCGCCTGAGCGGATCCCACCCTCCGCCGTACATCCTCGATCTGGTGTGCTCAGGGAGCGACCTCAATCTGCAGAGTGAAACAGGAATCGCGCTGACAGCACACCGCACGCTCGAGCAAGAGCGACGTTCAAGCAAGCCCATCGACACGTTGGTCGTGACCGCAGGGTTCAGCCCTGAGCAAAGCCTGGACCGCACGGCCATCGAGTGGATTCGAACGCGCTCGCGCACAGTAAAGCGGGTGTGCTCGATATGCGTGGGAGCTTTTGCTCTCGCCGACGCGGGCCTGCTGGATGGCCGTCGGGCGACGACGCACTGGGGAATGGCGCGACGTCTGGCTGAACTTTATCCTGCGGTTCGAGTTGACGCGAACCCAATCTGGATAAAGGACGGCAACGTGTACACCTCCGCCGGCATATCGGCAGGCATCGACCTCGCGCTCGCCCTGGTGGGCGAGGACCTGGGCAGGGACATCGCTTTGGAAATTGCCAAGAATTTGGTCCTCTTTCTTCAGCGTCCTGGTGGACAGGCACAGTTCAGTGTGTCCTTGCAAGCGCAGCATGGACTCAGTTCGAAGCTTGAGGAACTGCGCGCCTGGATCACCGAACATCTGCACACAGACCTCACAGTCGAAGTCCTTGCGGACAAGTCGGCCACCAGTGTGCGAACGCTGATTCGAGTTTTCGAGCGAGAGTTCGGTACTACGCCGGCGAAGTACGTCGAAGAAGCGCGCCTTGAAGCCGTTTGCAGGGCGCTGGAACTAGGTGGACGCTCTTTGGAGGAGATTGCGCGGCGGTGTGGTTATCGGAGTGTCGATGTGCTCCGAAAGGCATTCGCCCGTCGACTAGGCGTAAGCCCGAAAGAGTACTCCAAACGATTTTCCATCGCTTCGGCAGAAGCCTGAATCTCTCCACTATGCGACATAGGGCAACATGCGTGGCATCTGCTGTCCGAGCTGGCATTGGCCCAGTTCCTGAACGCCAGTCCGGCAGTCCGGGGGACGCGGCTGGGAATGACGATAGGAGAGGCTGCTTGTCATACGCCAGGCCTAGCACTGGTCCTGGTGACGCGGGATCGGCTGCTCAAGGCGCAAACCACTATTGACGAAGTGCTGAAGGGCGCGAAGGCTATCGACGGCCCGACCCTTTGGCTGGTCCCACATTGGCCTCGTAGGCGTGAACGGGGTCACGGCGCGAGCAAGTTGGCCGTTTTCCGGTCCGGCTTGCACGCCAGCCGCCGCCGCCAATCTCAAGTGCTCATGCCATCTGCGTGTGGATGTTGCAGCGTGACAAAGTGCTCGATCGCAAGCTGTCGCACAGCAATGGATTGAACGGTAAAACTGACGGTAAAGCGCCGCGAGTTTTCATCGAAGTCCAGGGTTGACGCGGCTTTTCAGGCCTTCAAGATGATGGAGTGGGAGTGAGGGGTATGGCAGCGCTTCTCAGCGAGCCGGGGCGTACCAGGGAGGGCGAAGCGATTTTCTTTTGGCTACTCTGACGGTGCCGACTCGAATGATCGTACCGATCGGCGGTGAGAGTAAGACCCGAGCTGCCCCTGTCCAAAATCGCTTCGTTCCATTTCCACGCCCGCCACGGTCTACGCCAAGAAGAAGTGTCCGGGCGTCACTTCACAATAGGATCTGGCGGGCGAAATGAAGTCTAGGGACCGGACCGTGCCGAGGATCTCATGTGTTTTTTTGCCGGCGTGCCGAGAACCACGTCGCCTAGGGTCGGGCACCGGCACGGCAGCCAACAGACGCTTCGTGTACGGATGCTGCGAATCATTGAAAACTGCTGAGCGCGGGCCGATCTCGACGATCTCCCCCATGTACATGACCGCTACGCGGTGACTGACGCGCTCCACGACGGCCATGTCGTGCGAGATGAAGACGTAGGCAAGCTTCAGGCTGGCCTGCAGTTCGAGCAGCAGGTTGACGACCTGCGCCTTGATCGACACATCCAGGGCCGATACCGCCTCATCGGCGACGATGAGATCGGGCTTCAGCGCGAGCGCACGCGCGATGCAGATGCGCTGGCGTTGCCCGCCTGAAAACTCATGCGGATAGCGGCTGGCCATGCCGGGCTCGAGGCCCACTTGCACAAGCAGCCGCGCAAGCTCGTCGGGTACGCCGTCGCGCTCGATGAGCCTGTGCGCCAGCAACGGCTCCACGATGGCGGAGCCGATCGTCTGGCGCGGGTCGAGACTGGCGAACGGGTCCTGAAAAATCATCTGCACGCGTGCGCGCATCCGGCGACGTTCTTCGCCTTCGAGCGTCGAGAGATCTTGCCCGTCGATCTTGATGACTCCTTGGGTCGGCCGCGTAAGACCGACGATCGATCGGCCGGTGGTCGACTTGCCGCAGCCCGATTCGCCGACCAGCGCCAGCGTCTCGCCGGGCTGCAGCGAGAACGAGACGTTCTCGACCGCATGCACCCGGCCGGTTACGCGGCGGAACAACCCGCCGCGGACGTCGAAGCGGGTGGTGAGCCCGGTTACTTCGAGGATCGGTGTTGCCGTGCGTGCCACCGTGTCGGGCAGGCGCAGCGCCGGCAGTGCGATGCCGGTGGTCGGGTTCACGATGTCGAAGGCGAGCGGCTGCGACTCGTGGGCCATCGAACCCAACTGCGGCACTGCGGCCAGCAACGCACGCGTGTACGGATGCGCCGGCTGCTTGAAGATCTGCGTCGTCGGACCCGCCTCGACATGCACGCCCTGGTGCATGACGACAGTGCGGTCGGCGATCTCGGCCACCACGCCCATGTCGTGCGTGATGAAGAGAACGGCGGTGCCTTCTTCGGATTGCAGCTCCTTGACGAGGTCGAGGATCTGCGCCTGGATGGTGACGTCGAGGGCGGTCGTCGGCTCGTCTGCGATCAGCAGTTTCGGCTTGCAGGCAAGCGCCATCGCGATCATGACGCGTTGCCGCATACCGCCGGAAAAGCGGTGCGGGTACTCGTCGTACCGCGAGGCCGCCGACGGGATGCGAACGCGATCGAGCAGGCGGATGGCTTCGGTCCGAGCTTCCTTCCACGACAGCCCGCGGTGAAAGACCAGCGACTCGGCGATCTGGACGCCGACGGTCAGCACCGGGTTCATGCTGGTCATCGGCTCCTGGAAGATCATCGCGATCTCGTTGCCGCGAACGCGGGACATCTCGTCGTCTTCGAGGCCAAGCAGCTCTCGCCCCGCGAGGCGGACACTGCCGGTCACGCGGCTGGTATCGGGCGCCAGGAGCCGCATCACCGAAAGTGCCGTCACGCTCTTGCCCGAGCCCGATTCGCCGACGATGGCGACTGTCTCGCCGGGTCCGACCGTGAACGAGACATCGCGGATGACCGGCCGCCACTGGCCCGCCATGAGAAAGGATGAGGTCAGCGACGAGACATCGAGCACCGTTCCCGGCGGGGTGCCGTCAGAAGCTCGTGCGGCGGTTGTCGAAGGCGTCGTGGACGTCGCGCGTGCCTTGCGGCCGGCACCGACCAGCGGAGAAAACAGGATGTCGTTCATGCAGGGCAGATGTCAGATAAGGGAGCGCGGGCCGGGCTCGACGCCGTTCAGGAAGTAGTTGCCCAGGTGATAGAGCTTCCACCGCAGCGGATCGTGCAGCGTGTGCGTGCGCGCGTTGCGCCAGTGCCGGTCGAGATCGAACTTCTCCTGCGTGGCGCGCGCGCCGGTCAGCGCGAACAGCTGGTCGCCGGCCGCGAGTGCGGCGCGGCCGCAGGCGATGCGTGCATCTGCCGTGGCGAGGCCGGCTTCGAGCGCTCGGGCCGAGTCGCCGGACGTGCGGGCCGCGTCGATCTCGTGCGCCGCGTGCCGAAGCAGCCGTTGCGCCGTACGCACCTGCAGCCCGAGTTCGCCGAAGCCCTGGATCACGAAGGGTTCTTCGGCGTGCGTCGCGTTCGGGTTGTCGATCCACGGCCGGTTGCTGTCGAGGATGTAGGCGCGTGTGTCGGCCAGGGCTTCTTCTGCGATGCCCAGGTCGATGGCCGAATGGATCAGCGCTGCGAGCAGGCGGGTCGGGCGATCGCGGTCGCCTGCCTTCTCGTAGGGGAAGACATGGAAGTCGGGGACGAAGACGTCTTCAAACAGGGTGGTGCCGCTGGCCGTGGTGCGCTGGCCCATGCCGGTCCAGTCGTCGAACAGGGTCACGCCAGCGGCCTTCGCGTCGACGAAGAACATGAACTGCTTGCCGTCGCCATCGAAGCCGATGAAAGGAATCCACTGCGCGAAGCTGGCGCCGGTCGAATAGAACTTCTTGCCGGTGATGCGCCAGCCGCCTTTCACTTTCTTCAAGTCATGCTCGTAGACGCCAGCCCGGTTGCGCGTGTTCTCCGAATGGGCGTTGCCGATGCTGTCGCCGGCCAGTACGCGGCCATAGAAGAAAGCGGCCTGCTCCGGCGTGCCGAAAGAGAACACCGGCAGGAAGCAGAAGTGGTTCTGCGGGATTTGCCCCACGCTCGGGTCGGCCCCGGAGAGGATGCGGATGACCTCGGCGACCGTGACCGCACTGGCGTCCAGCCCGCCGTGTGCGCGCGGTACCGTGATCGCGAAAATGCCGGCTTGCTTGAGCGCTGCGATCTCGTCGTGCGGCAGGCGGCGTTGCCGGTCACGCTCGATGGCGCCTTGGCGAACCTCGCCGGCAATGCGCAGTGTCTCGGCGATCGCTTCGGCGTCGGAGGAGAGACGGCGCGCTGCTGTGCCGGGCTGCACGTGGGCGCGCCCGGACGCGCGCTCGGGCGCAGCAACAGCAGCGTGCCCCGCATTAGCAGGCCGCGCCGAATCGATGACGTCGTTGGACATGAGAGAAAGCTTTCTTGAAGGCGAGCGTGTGGGTGAGCGCGATGCCTTTCAGCGATCGGCCCGTGGATTCAGGATGCGGTTCAGGCCGTTGCCGAACGCGGTGATGGCCAGCACCGTCAGCACGATGGCGAGCCCCGGAATGGCGGTGATGTACCAGGCCGTGCGGAGCACCTGCCGGCCCGAGCCGACCATGCTTCCCCACGACATGACGTTCGGGTCACCCAGGCCCAGAAACGACAGGGCCGCCTCGGTCAGGATGGCCGAACCCGCCAGCAGCGTGCCGGTCACGATGGCCGGCGAGATGGCGTTGAGCAGGATGTGCCGCACGATGATGTTGATCGGCCGGATGCCGAGCGCAAACGCTGCCTGAACGTATTCGCTCTCACGGATGCGCAACGTCTCGGCACGGATGAGCCGCGCCGTCTGCGTCCAGCTGGTGATGCTGATGGCAGTCACGATGCTGAAGATCGACGGCTGCAAGATCGCGACGATCGTCACCACGAAGACGAGTGGCGGCATCGTCTGAAACAGCTCGGTCACGCGCATCAGCGCATGGTCGACCCACTTGCCGAAGTAGCCGGCCGCCAACCCGACGGCGATGCCGATCGCCGTCGAGATCGATGCTGCGATGGCGCCGACCAGCAACGACACGCGCGCGCCATAGACCACGCCGGTCAGGATGTCGCGGCCGAACATGTCGGTGCCGAGTGGGTGATGCACGTCGGCGCCCGGCCAGAGAAAGGGCGCGGCCACCATCGCGAACGCGTCGCGCTGGAAGATGAGCGGCGCACCGACCGCCAACAGGGCGGCCAGCGCCAGGCCGAACAAGGCGACGAGCGATGCGCGGTCGCGCCCGAAGCGAACGTAGAAAGCACGAAGGCGAACGTTCATTGCAGCTGGATGCGCGGGTCGAGCGCGGCATAGAGAAAGTCGGTCACCAGGTTGGCAGCGATCACCAGCAGCGAGGTGCAAAAGAGGATGCCGAGCAGCAGGTTCAGGTCGCGCTGCATGACCGCATCGAAAGCCAGTCGCCCCATGCCGGGCCACGAGAACACCGTCTCGACCACGACCGAGCCGCCGATGAGCGCGCCGATCTGCATGCCGGTGACGGTGAGCACCGGCAGCAACGCATTGCGCAACACGTGCATGCGCGAGATGCGCCCGTGCGGGAGGCCCTTGGCGCGGGCCGTGCGCACGTAGTCCATCTGCAGCACTTCGAGCACCGAGACCTGCGTCAGCCGCGCATAGATCGCGATGTAGAAGATCGACAGGGTCAGTACCGGCATCACCATGTGCTTGGCAACGTCGAGCGCATACGCCCAGCCTTCGTAGTCCGCGTCGAGGTCGTAGATGCCGCCGGTCGGCAGCCACTTGAGCTCGATCGAGAACAGCACAATCAGCATCAGCCCGACCCAGAACAGCGGCGTGGCGAAGCCGACGGTCGTCGCGATGGACGCCAGGCGGCCGGCCCAGCGGCGCCGGGTGACCGCCGCGAACCAACCGACAGAAACGCCGACGATGGCAGCCACCGCCAGACTCGAGCCGACCAGCAGAATTGTCGCCGGCAGGCGCGAGCGGATGAGGTCGGTTACCTCGCCGCCGTTGCGAAACGAGTAGCCGAGATCGAAGGTCAAGACCTTCTGGCAGTAGTGCAGCAATTGCTCCCACACCGGCTGGTCCGTTCCGAACTGCTGGCGCAGCGCCGCCATGAACTCGGGTGTCGCCGCACCGGCTTCGCCCGCCATCACGTCGGCCAGGTCGCCGGGCGCGAGCCGCAGCAGGAAGAAGTTGACCAGGATGATGAAGAACGCGACGGGTACGACTTGGCCCAGCCGCGACAACAGATAGCGAAGGTGGCGCATGCGGGTCAGCCCTGCTTGTCGAGCCAGGCCTGGTCGAGCGCTTTCGCGTAGCCGTCGCGCCAGGTGTTCAGGCCCTGAAGGTTGTTGCCGACGATGCTGAAGTGCTGGATCTCCAGCAGGTTGACCGATGGCAGGTCGTCCTGCGCGATTTGCTGCAGTTGCACCAGCAGATCGCGCCGCTTCTTCGCGTCGTTCTCCGTAAAGCTGGCCTCGATCAGCTTGTCGGCTTTCGGGTTGACGTAGCCCGGCCCGTTCGACCAGGCCACGCCCTTCAGGATCGACTTGCTCCAGTAGCGGCGCAGCACGCCGAACTGCGGGTCGGCCGCCGAGTTGTAGTAGGTGCTGTAGGTGTCGAAGTCGCGCTCGCCGTAGATCTGCCGCAGGAACGGCGCCAGGTCGAGGTTGACCAAGTGCAGGTCGATGCCGACCTGTTTCAGCGACTCGCGCATGAATTCGCCGGCACGCTTGAAGAGGTCGCCGTACGGCATCGTGTAGTGGTTGATGCGCAGGCGCACGCCGTTGGCATCGGGCTTCAGATCGGCCGCATCGAGCAATGCCACGGCCTTTTTCGGGTCGAACGGGTATTGCGTGGTTTCGGCGGCGTAGAGCTCAGCATGCGTGCGCGGGATCGGGCCGGTCGCGGGCTTGGCGAAGCCGTACCAGACTCGGTCGGCCAGCGCCTGACGGTCGATGGCGTGCGCGAAGGCGGCGCGCACCCGCTTATCCTTGAACTGCGGGCGATCGAGGTTGAAGTCGAAGAAGAACACCGGCACGAAGGTGCCGTATCCACCGGTTTCGACATGGATGTTCTTCAGCGTCTTCAGCCGCTGCACATCGGCAGGCGGTACCGCGCTGAACGGCGCGTAGTGCACTTCGCCAGCCTCGAGCGCGGCCGCGCGTGCGCCCGGATCGGGGATCGTCCGGAAGCGGATGCGGTTCACGTACGGGCGATCCTTTCGCCAGTAGTTCGGGTTCTTCTCGAGCAGCACGTACTGCCCGCGCACCCACTCCTTGAAGACGAACGGACCGGTGCCGACCAGCTTGCCGTTCCACGGATTGCTGAGCGGCGAACTGCCCTCGTACAGATGGCGCGGCAGGATGGCAGCCTCGGCGCTCGAAAGCACTGACCAGATCGCGGGCGAGGGCTCCGACAGCCTGAAGATGGCCGTGTAGGCATCGGGCGTATCGACGGCTTCCACCGCCTTGTAGGCGGTGCCGGCACGCGGGTTGACCTTCTTGATGACTTCCAGCACGGTGTACTGCACGTCGGCCGAGGTAAAGGGCTTGCCGTCGTGCCACTTCACGTCGGGACGCAGGTGGAACGTGATCGTCTTTCCGTCAGGCGATGCCTCCCAGCGCTCGGCCAGCGACGGTGTGGGCTTGAAGTTCTGGTCGTATTCGACGAGGCCTTCGACGACTTGCGCCGCCAGGATACCGGCAGTGTTCGAGTTGAAGAGAAAGCTCGACGGCTCGGGTTCGAGGTTAACGACCAGGGTGCCGCCGCGCTGGACAGCATCGGCTGCGTGCAGCAGGCCGGGAAGGCCGAGCGAAAGTCCGACCGTGGTGCCGAGGGTGCTGCCGATCAGTTGGCGACGGGTGAAGTGACGGCTGAGGGTCATGCGTTTTCCAGGGAGTCTTTAATAGGTGAAGGTGTTGGGCGGCGCCTTGCCGCTCAGCAAGCGTTCGCCGATCACGCGGAACTTGTGCGCGAGAGGGTCGTGCAGCGTGTGGGTGCGCGCGTTGCGCCAGTGGCGGTCGAGGTTGAGCGCGCTGGCCGCGGCCGATGCGCCGCCGACCTCGAACAGTTTTTCGGACGCGAGCAGGGCGGCGCGGGTGCTGACGATCTTGGCGTTGGCGACGGCGATCGACGCGTCGATCAGCAAGGCATCGACTTCGGGCGTGTTCACCCTGTCAGCAGGCGTCGCATACAGCGCTTCGGACGCCAGGTCGAGCGTCCGCGCCGCCAGCAGCACCGATGCTTCGGCCGCGAATGCAGCCGCGGCGATCTCGCCCACGACGTGATGCACGACAGGGTCGTCGACCACGCGGGCATGGCCGCTGTCTCGCGAGGGGCGGGCCTTCGTCCGCGCATGGAGCACGGCGTCGTCGAGCGCTGCGGCTGCGATGCCGGCGTCGATGGCGCAATGGATGATCTGCGAGCCCGCGCCGGTATGGTGGCGGCGTTGTTCCCATGGTGCGAGCGCGATCAATTCGTCCTGCGCGACCGCCACGTTGTCGAAGCGCGCGGTACCGCTGGCCGTTGCGCGCTGGCCGATGGTGCGCCAGTCGTCGCCCAATTCGACCCCTTGTCGCGTCACCGGCACGATGGCAAGAAAACGCCGTCCTTCAAGGTCCAGCGCGCCGACGAAGGTGTAGTCGGCCAGCGCTGTGCCGGTCGCGTAGAACTTGCTGCCATCCAGGCGCCAACCATCGCCATTCTGCGCAAGCCGAGTGCGCCACTCGCCCGCGCCACCACCGACTTCCGAGATCGCATTGCCGAAGAACATGCCTTCCGCCGCCGCACCGAGGTAGCGCCGACGCTGCACCTCGCTGCCCATCAAACGCACGCGTTCCAGAAAGATGAAATGCGGCTGTAGTGATTGCGCCACGCTGGCGTCGCCGGCCGCAATCTGCAGCACCAGATCGACCAAGGCCTCGAAACTCAGCCCCGCGCCACCGTATTGCGTCGGCACGCGAAGCGCGCCGAGGCCCGCTTCGCGAATGCGACGGATGGCACCGACCGGCAAGGTCGCGTCGATGTCGCGCTGCGATGCCGTGCCCGCGAGCTCGCGCCGGATAGCGCGCGCCTCGCGTGCCAGCGTGGTTCGATCAAGCCGCAAGAGAGACATTCTTCAGCGACGCGCCGTTGCCGTCCGGGTTAACGTTGACGCCGGACAGTCGGCTCGAAAACACACGGAATGGATGCTGTTCGAGCAGCGTGATCGAAGGCAGGTCGGTCTGTGCCAGGTGTTGCAATGCGTGGATGGCTTGCCGGCGCTTGGCGACATCGCCTTCGGTCTGGATGGTGTCGATCAGCGCGTCGGCTTTTTCGCTCGAATAGCCCGACGCGTTGGACCACGGCGTGCCTTTCTTGATCGCCTTGCTCCAGAAGCGCCGGTGCACGCCGATCTGCGGATCGGAATACGCCGCGTAGAAAGAGTTGAGCGTGTCGAAGTCGTTGTCGGTGAAGACCTTGCGCAGAAAGGTCGGCAGGTCGTTGTTGCGCAGCGTGACCTCGATGCCGACCGCCTTCAGCGACTCGCGGATGAACTCGCCGGTCTGGCGGTATTCATCGCCATAGGGCATCGGGTCGTGCGTGATGCGCATGCGAATGCCGTCGGCGCCGCGCTTGTGACCGGCCTCGTCGAGCAGGCGTTCGGCCAGCGCCGGATCGAACGCGTAGGTTGGAACGTCGGCGGTGTAGAAGCTCGCCTGATAAGACGGCACCGGGCCGGTGGCAGGCGTCGCAAAGCCGTACCAGACCTTTTCGGCCAGCGCCTTCTTGTCGATGGCGTGTGCGAAGGCGCGGCGTACCCGCACGTCCTGGAATTGCGGCCGGCGCAGGTTGAAGTCGAAGAAGAACATCGGCGCGCTGGCCTCGTTGCCGCGCGTCTCGATGACCAGCTTGGCGTTGCGCTTGAGGCGCGGCACGTCGGCCAGCGGCACCGGACTCAAGGGCGTGTATTGCACTTCGCCGGTCTCCAGCGCGGCGGCGCGTGCGCCGGAATCGGGGATGAAGCGGAAGCGGATGCGTCGCACGTTGGGGCGCGACTTGTCCCAGTAGTCCGAGTTGCGTTCGAGCAGCACGTAATCGCCGCGCGCCCATTCCTTGAAGACGAAGGCGCCGGTGCCGATCGGCTTCTGGTTCCAGGGGTTCGTCAGCAGGTCGGTGCCTTCGTACAAGTGGCGCGGCAGGATCTGCGTCTCCTGGTTCAGCACCGACCAGACCACCGGCGCGCGGCGCGAGAAGCGGAAGATCGCCGTGCGCGGATCGGGTGTGTCGACGCCGGTCAGCGCTGCATAGAAGCCACCGCCGCGCGGGTGCACCTTCTTCATCAGTTCCATGATGGAGAACTGCACGTCGGCCGAAGTGAACGGCTTTCCGTCGTGCCACTTCACACCCTGGCGCAGCCGGAAGGTGATCGACTTGCCGTCGGCGGACTCTTCCCAGCTTTCGGCCAGCGACGGGGTCGGCTTGAAGTCCGCGTCGTACTCGACCAGCGCATCGAAGATGTTGCTGGAGATCGCCAGCGCCGGTGCCGAAATCGCGATGCCGCCGACCAGGCCTTGCGGCTCGGGAACGATGTTTGCCACCAGCGTGCGGCTGCCCGAAGTCTCTTGCGCCCATGTCAGCGACGGCAGCGCCGCGCCAGCGACCGTGCTGGCCAGCGCCCATTGCGATTGGCGCAGGAACGCGCGGCGGCTGAGCCGAGAAAGTTCGACAGTCATGAAAACCTTGGAAAGAAAAATTGAATCGGTGCGTGGCTTGGTCGACGTCAGCCCGCGATTACCGCCGGCTCGGCAGCGGCTGGCTCGACGGCCGGCAAGCGAAGCCCGGCTTCGACCATCAGCGGCAGCACGTGCTGCGCGAAGTGCTCGAGATCTTTGGCGAAGTCGTAGAAGGTGATCTGCACGCCGTCGCAGCCAAGCGCCTTCAGCTTCAGGAAGCCTTCGACGATCTGCTCCGGGCTGCCGACCAGATGCAGGTTGCCGCCGATGGCACGGTGCGATCGTTTCTGGTTGGCCCAGGCTTGCGCATCGCCGCGTCGGCCGTGATCGGCAAAGCCCTCGACGGCACCGGTGTCGGCCGCGCCTTCGATCGCGTCGCGGTAGGCCAGGGCCTCGCGCTCGGTGGCCCGGCAGATCACCATCGGATTGATGATGGTCCGCACTTGGCGTCCGCGGGCTGCGGCCGATGCCCGGATCGCCGCGATGTGCGGCGGCAAGGTCGCGATGGCATCTTCCATCTGGTTGCCGCCGGGGCTGGTGATGAACATCAGGTCGGAGTGCCGCGTGCCGTAGTCGATGCCCGCTGGCGAGCCGGCGGCGTTGACCAATATCGGCCGGCCATAGCGCGGCTTGGGCGTGATGAAAGCGTCTTCCATCGACCAGAACGGACCGTCGACGGTCAGGTTCTCGGTGCCAGACCACAGCTGCTGCAGCCGCTCGACGAACACGTCGGCCATCTCGTAACGCTTGTCGTGCTCGACCTTCTTCATGCCGAACATGGCGGGCTCGCGCTCTGCGTAGCCGGTGACTACATTGATGCCCCAACGGCCGCGAGAGATATGGTCGAGCGTGGCACCGAACTTGGCCAGGTGCACCGGGTGCCACGGGCCATACAGCACGTGGATGGTTGAGATCAACAGGATGCGATCGGTGATACCCGCCAGCGCCGCGGTGGTCATGAAGGCATCGAGCGAGATCTCGCGGTACGAGGTATCGCCGCCGTAGCCGCCCTTGGAAGTCCATTGCGCCAGGCCGAACACCAGGTCGAAGCCGATGGTCTCGGCACGCTTCGTCAATGCGGCGTTGTAGTGCCAGCTCCAGTCGGTGGTTCGCGGCAAGGTCGATGGCGTCCAGCCGCCTTGCTGGATCGGGAGGAACAAGCCCATGATGAGCGGCTGCCGCAGCACTTGCCCAAGCGGGCTGTCGGCGTCGTCGCCGGGGCCGGCGCGCCGGACGATCGCGGAGTTCAGATCGGTCATGCGGCGTGCTTCAACGAAGCTCGATGCCGGATGCCTTGATCGCCTGGGCGTACTTGGGACGCTCCACACGCAGGCTCGCAGTGAGGTCTGCCGGGCTGCCGCCGGCGACCTTGAAGCCCATGTCCTCGAGCTTGGCTCGCACCTCGGGTGAGGCCAGCACGGTCTGGATGTCGCGGTTGATCTTCTGCACCACGTCCGGCGGCGTGCCGGCCGGCGCGAAGTAGCCTTGCCAGCTTTCGACCGCAAAACCGGGCAGTCCGGCTTGGGCCATGGTCGGCACGTCGGGCAAGGCGGGCGAGCGGTAAGCGGTGGTCACTGCGAGTGCCCGCAACTTGCCAGCGCGCACATATTCAGTGACGGCCGCCAGCGTGATGAGTGTTGCATCGGCATGGCCGCCGAGCACGTCGAGCGTGGCGGGCCCGCCGCCCGGATAAGGGATGTAGTTAACCTTGGCGCCGGTCTCCTGCGCGATGATTTCATGGGCCACGTGCGCGATGCCGCCATTGCCCGGCAAGGCGAGACTGATGCTCTCCGGATTGGCCTTGGCGCGGGCCAGATAGTCGGCGAAAGTGTTGATGCCCGTGCGCGGGTTGACGACCAGGATTTGCGGATTGACCACCGCCTTGATGACCGGTGCGAAGGCTTTCTGCCCGTCGTAGGAAAGATCGGGAAACAGGATCGCGTTGAGCGTGAGCCCTTCGCCTTGCTGCAACAGCGTGTAGCCATCCGGCGCGGCCTTGGCGACCCGCGCGGCACCGATCGTGCCGCTGGCGCCTGTCACGTTCTCGACGACCACGGTCTGGCCCCAGAGCGTGCTCAGCCTCTCGCCGAGGATGCGCGTTAACTTGTCGGCACTGCCGCCGGGCGAGACTGGCACGACAATGTGAACGGGCTTGGCGGGGAAGGTCGTGGCATCTCCTGCGTGGCTCGTGCCATGGGCCACGGCGAGCATCAGTGCAGCCGCCGGAAGGAAGGCGAGCAGGCGGGCGTGAAGACGGGGAGTGAGTGAGCGGCGCATCGAGAAATCCGCAGGCAGCGGCATTGCAGAGGGAAGCCGCTGACTCTAGAAATTCCGCGCCGTCGTGCCAACGAATCCCTCCGACTATCGATAGGCGTTTTTCTGCTTTGCCGCGTACAGCGTGCGACGCTAGGGTCTATGGCTCTTCCCTTCGATCGCGCTTCGATCGCACCCACCATGACTCAATCGCTGCAAACCAAAGCCACAACGACCACCCATCCTGTTCTCACGCCGCAAGCGCTCAAGACGCTGCTGGCGAGCAAGGACGAGCTTGCGTTGCTCGACGTGCGCGAAACCGGCGTGTTTGCGCATCGGCATCTGCTGCTCGCAGTGTCGGCGCCCGCATGGCGGCTCGAACTCTCGATCGACCGCCTGGTACCGCGTCGTGACACACGCATCGTGCTGGTCGACGGTCGCGAAGACATTGCGCACGCCGCGGCAACAAAACTCGCCGCACTCGGCTGGCGCAACGTTTCTGTTCTGCAAGGCGGCACCGAAGGCTGGGCAGCGGCGGGCTTCGAGATCTTCAGCGGCACCAACGTGCCGAGCAAGGCGTTGGGCGAGGTCGTCGAGCACCAGAAGCACACGCCGTGGATCGATGTCGACGACCTGAACGCACGCATCGAGCGCGGGGACAACCTCGTCGTCGTCGACAGCCGCACGCCCGAGGAGTTTGTGCAGTTCAGCTTGCCCTTTGCGCGTAGCCTGCCGGGCGCCGAGCTGGTCTATCGCATCGGCGAACTGGCGCCCGATCCGGAGACATTGGTGGTGATCAATTGCGCCGGGCGCACACGCAGCATCGTCGGTGCGCAGACGCTGATCGATGCCGGCATTCCGAATCGGGTGGTGTCGCTAAAGGACGGAACGATGGCGTGGCTGTTGTCGGGCCGCACGCTGGCGCATGGGCGCAGCGCCACGCTGCCCGAGCCCAGCGCAACCACGCTCAGGTCGGCACGGCAACATGCCAGGGCATCGGCATCGCGTGCCGGCGTGAAGTTCATCGACGACAAGGCGCTGCAGTCGCTCGAAGCCGAGCAAGGCACGCGCAGCCTCTACCGCTTCGATGTGCGGACGCGCGAAGAGTACGTGGCCGGCCATCTGGAAGGCTGGCGCTGGGCACCGGGCGGCCAATTGGTGCAGGCTACCGACGAGTACGTCGGCACACGTGGTTCCCGCATCGTGCTGGCCGACTGGGAAGGCGTTCGTGCGCTTACCACCGCGGCCTGGTTGTCGCAGCTGGGCGGATACGAGGTCTACGTGTATGCGCCGCCGCCGTTGCCGACGCTGGTCACGGGCCCGGAGCTGGTTCGTGTGCTGCCTTATCTGCCTTCGGCGCCGCTGTTGTCACCGGCGCAGGCATCGCAATGGATCGAGTCGGGCAATGCGCTCGTGTTCGATATCGACCGGCGTGCCGGCTACGAACGCCGGCATGTGCAGGGCAGCCGCTTCGCGGTACCCGACCGACTGCCGGTCATCCTCGAGAAGGAACCGAAAGGCATCGTGCTGCTGGCGTCCCCGGATGGCGTGCTGGCACGCAGCGTGGCCGCCGAACTGGCAGAGCGCACCGGGCGCGATGTGCGTGCCATCGCCGGCGGAACCGAGGCGTGGGTTGCTGCCGGGTTGCCGGTAGCCAAGGGAGCCGAGGGCGTGCTGACCGGCGACGACGACCACTGGTTCAGCCCGTATGCGCATGCCGACCTGGCCGCGCGCGATGCGGGCTTTCGGGCCTATCTCGACTGGGAGCTGGGTCTGGTCGCGCAGCTCGAACGCGAGACCGATGTGTCGATCAGGCTGGCGCCCGTCGCAGCTTGATTCAGGGCTTGATCTCGCAGCCGATCCGGCCTATGGCGTCGGCTGGCTGCCGAGATTGAAAGACCCCAGTTCGTCGGGCGTGCATTGTGCGATGAGCCCGGTCTCCCATTCGAGATAGCGGCGCGCAGCATCGAGGTTGCCGTCGTGCCGGTCATGCACGAAGCGCAGGAAGTCGATCGCTTCGTCATCCGAAGGCTGGCCCGGTGTGGCGACGGATGGCCAGTCGGCCGCGTCGGTCGACTCGGCTGGTGCCCAGGACACCTGCAGCCAGCCGGCTTCGTGCAGGTCTTGCGCCGCCAGTCGCGCAATCGACTCTTCCGCTGCGAGCAACAAGACCGGGCTGCCATGGTCCCCCGAGGTCAGTGCGCGAACGTCTGCCACCAGCCGCGGGCGGATCGACCAGACCGCGCCCACGGCATGCGAACGCCTAAAGTCTTGCGATGGCCGAAGATCGATGACGGCGGCCGGTCGGGTTGACGCGGCCTTTCGCAAGCCGACCAGTGCTTGCGTGCTTTGTCTTGCCACCGGCGCCAGGTCGGCCAGCGCGCCGATCGCCTCGGCCGGTGCCACGCGCAGGCCGCTGCCAATGCCTTCCGACACGGCGGCCGCTTGCCAACCGAGTCGATTCAGCCAGAGCGCGACGACGCTTGCGCGAATGCCGTCGTCATCGAGCAGAAGGATGCGCGCGTGACGCACGCCGACTTGCAGATCGAGTGCCTGGATCAACTGCCCGCCCGGCGCATTGCGGGCGCCCGGCAGACTGCCTTGCGCACATTCTTCGGGCGTGCGCACGTCGAAGACGAAAGTCGTGCGGCCCGGATCGTCGATCCAGTCTTGCGCCGCAGCCGTGCTGAGCGTTTGCACGCCGTTCTGCTTCAATGCCGCGTCGAGTGCCACTTTTGCAGACGCGCTCTGCGGCGAATTCAACGGTGCTGCCGCCGGTAGCGTTCGGGTGCTGCCGCGCTCCAACTCGAGGCCGGCCAACGCCCATCCCTGCGTCCCGTTCTCGAATGCGTAGACCGGGTTGGGCACGCCGACATCGCGCAGTATCTGTGCACCCACGATGCTGCGCGTGCGGCCGGCGCAGTGCACGACGATCGGTGTTGTCCGGTCTGCTTCATCGGCCAGTTGCGACGACCACCGCAAGGCCAGCTCGCCATTGGGCACCGGCACCGCGCCCGGCAAGGTCATCTTGCGGTGCTCTTCGAGCGTGCGCCCGTCCAGCAGGATGAAGCGCTCGCCAGCTGCTCGGCGCGCGACCAGTTCGGCGGCAGCGATGTGCGGCACGTGCAGTGCATGCTCGACCACTTCGCCGAAGGTCTTCGAGGGCACGTTGACGCCCTTGAACAAGGCGTGGCCGCTGCGGCCCCAGGCGGGTGCGCCGCCTGTGAGCACCGAAAGATTCGAGTAGCCCAAGGTCGCCAGGCAGCGGGCTGCACGTGCGGAGAGCCGCGCCGACGCATCGCCATCGTCGAACAGCACGATGCGCGTCTGCAAGCGCGGCACCAGTCGAACGATGTCGAGTTCGAGCCGGCTGTACGGCGCGTGCACCGCGAATAACGGATGGCCTTCACCGTATTGCCCGTGCTCACGGACATCGAGCAGGGCGATCTCGTCTCTGTCGCCGAGCCAGCGTTGCAGCGTGGCGGCGTCGATCGGGGCAGGGGAGGCGGGTTGGCGGGGTGTCTTGGAATCGATTGGCACGGAGCGATTGGTCACGAAATCCTCTGTTGAGGCTGCCTATTTGACGGCAATGGGAAAGCCTCGTGAACGCGTCGGGCAATCAACCGACGACCGCACCCGACGACGTGACCAACTGATGCCAGAAGCCGACCTGCTGCTCGACGAACGCGGAGAACTCGGCCGGGCTGCTCGGCGGCGAAAGTTCGTAGCCGGCATCGGTCAAGCGCTTCTGCAATTCGGGCTCGGCAAGTGCGCGTGCGGCAGCGCCATGCAGTCGCTCGATCACCTTGGCTGGCGAACCGGCCCCGACCACCAGGCCGAACCAGACGCCGGTCTGCTCGAAGCCTTTGAGGCCGGCAGCGGCGAGCGTCGGTACTTGCGGCAGCGATGCCGCGGGCTTGCTCGACGTAACGCCGAGCGCGCGCAGCCGGCCGTCCCTGATCAACGCCTGGCCCGAGGGCAGCGACACGAAACCGAAGTCGACCTGGTTGCCGGCGATCGCAGCGACCTGCTCCGCGGGGCCCTTGAAGGGAACGTGCTCGGTGGTGCGGAGGTCGAGCGTCTGCTGCAGCAGTACGCCGGCCAGATGCTGCGTGGTGCCGTTGCCCGACGAGCTGTAGTTCAGTGGTCGCGTGGCCGCTGCGGCTTTCAGCGCGGCGATGGATGTGATGCCGCTGGCCGGCGAGACGACCAGTACGTTGGGCGTGGTGCCGAACGGGATCACCGGCGCGAAAGACTTCCACGGGTCGTAGCTCAAGCCCTTGAAGAGGGCGCGATTGATCGCGACCGTGGCGGTGGAGCCGAGCCCCAGCGTGTAGCCGTCGGCTGGCGCCTTGGCGACCTGCGCACCGCCGAGCGTGCCGCCGGCACCGGGCCGGTTCTCGATCACGATGGCCTGGCCCAGCTCCTTGCCGAGTGCGGGCGCGATGATGCGCACCAGGATGTCGTTGGCCGAGCCCGGCGTGTAGGCGACGATGAAGGTCAGCGGATGGTCCGGATAGTCCTTGGCGAAGGCGGGGCGGGATGCGAGCAGTCCGGTTCCGGCCAGCGCAGAGAACGCCGGGACTTTAGAGAACGCCGACAGGGCCGAGAAGGCATTGAAGCTGCGGCGCTTCATGATTGCGCCAGCGCTTCGTCTGCCTGCACGGTCGCGTCCTTCGTGTTCTGGTTCGGCGGAAAGAAGGTGGTGTTGCCGCTCTCGTCGAACTGCACGCGGTCAGTCTGCAACTCGAGTGCACGTTCATAGAAGCGCAATTGCCACACCGGCACATCGCCTTCGCCCTGAACGTGGATGCTGTGGATCTCGTGACCGAGCAGCGCCAGGCCGACGCCCGGGCCGACTTCGATCGAATCGATCTGCTGGAAGCCGTGCTCCGGGTCGGCGCGGTACAGCCGGTTTTCTTCGACGCCTTCGAGCCCGACCAGCACCGCCCAGTTGTTGTGGTTGTGGGGCGGGCTCGACTTGCCGGGAAGCGCGAGGGACACATACAGCGCGCGCTTGGTGTCGTCTTGTTCGTTCAGCCGGTACGCGACGAAGTCCTTGAAGGTGCCGCGCTTGGCCGGTTCGAATTCGGACGTGACGAACAGCCGCTTGTACTTGGCGAGCTTGAGCAGTTCGTCGCGCATCAAGTCGACACCTTCGCGCGTCGCGCCGTGGGCCTTTTCGATCGCGGTCAACCGGTCCATCGCTTCGGTGACGCGCAACTGGCGTTCTGCGGCGAGATTCGTGTTAGGCATCGGGGGCTCCAGAAAATGTTGGAGTCTGGTTGCGGAACCCGGTGAGGGCAACGAAGCTTTTCGAGATTCGATATGCGACGATTCGGGCACAGTCCGTTTTGCAACCTCTGGAGTATCCGGGAGCACTCGGTCGCAGCCACACAGAGTTGGATTGGTATGACGGCAAAAGCGACGGTAAAAGCCGATGGATCGGACTGACAAACCTAGTGTTTACGCGGCTTTCGGGACCTGGGAAACAATTGAGTGGGAGTGAGGGCGCCCCTGCAGTTGTCTGCGATGGTTGCCCGCGGTCTCAAGTCCCTTTTCTCGCCGGCAGTGCCAACCGCGGCTTGCCAAGCACTTGAGTCGCCACCCGCGACGCGAACCGCCGCGTCAGGAAACGCACGCCGAAGCACGACAGCTTGTTGAACAGCCCGGGCACCACCGTGCGCTTGCCGCGCAGCATCGCGCAGATCGCGGCGTGCCGCGGTGCTCGTCACGGAGACCCTCGCTGAAGTTGCGCACGAACGCCTTCGACGCGGCGTACAGCGCCATGTTCGGCACGGACTGGTACGCCCCGGTCGACGCGAACCCGGCGTTGTTGATCAGGATGTATCGATCGGGCCGCTGGCGATCGCGGCGTCCCACAGCGCGCGCGGCATCGGGCTTGCCGAGATCCGCGGTGACGATCTCGACCTTCACGCCCTTGCAGCTTGCGGCGACCGCGTCGAGCGCATCGCGGCGTCGCGCCGTCAGCACGAGATCGACGCCGAGTGCCGCGAGCTCACGCGCGATGGCCGCGCCGATGCCGCTGGATGCGCCGGTCACAAGCGCGCGCTTGCCGATGTTGATGGTTGTGTGGGTACTCATATCGTTCTCCGTGTCGTGCCGCATGCGCGTCAGCTACAGCATTTGCACCACGACCTTGCCCTTTGCGCGCCCACTGTCGACGTAGGCCAAAGCTTTGTGGGTGTCCTGAAACGGAAATACCTTGTCGACGACCGGGTGGATTGCGCCTGATTCGATGAGGGAAGTGATCTCACGCAACTGCGCCCCATCGGCCCGCATGAAGACGAACGAGTATTCGCCCCCGATCTTTTTTGCCTTCTTCCTGATGCCGAAACTCAGCAGGCGCAGCACCTGCTGGAGCGGCCAAGCCAGTCCTCGCGCGACGGCGAACGCCGGGGTGGGCGGCCCCGAGATGGAGATGAGATGCCCGCCGGGCTTGAGAACCTGGAGGGATTTGTTCAGCTCGTTGGTGCCGAGGCTGTTCAGCACCACGTCGTAGCCACGAAGCACCGTGGCGAAGTCCTGTTGCTTGTAATCGATGACAACGTCCGCGCCCAAGGCCTTCATCCAGGCGATGTTGGCCGTACTGGTGGTCGTGGCCACGAACGCCCCGAGATGCTTGGCAAGCTGGATGGCGATGGTGCCTACGCCGCCGGAGCCGGCATGGATCAGCACCTTCTGCCCCTTTTTCAGCTTGGCGGTTTCGACCAGCGTCTGCCAGGCCGTCAGGGCCACCAGGGGAAGGGAGGCGGCCTCGACCATGCTGAGATTCGCGGGCTTCAGCGCCAGCGACGATTCTTTGACGGCAATGAACTCGGCGAAGGTGCCGATGCGATCGTCGTCGGGGCGTGCATAGACCTCATCACCGGGCTTGAAGTTGCGAACGCGAGCGCCGACCCGCACGACCGTTCCGGCCATGTCGTTGCCCAGGATCAGGGGGAGGCGGTAGGGAAGAATCAGCTTGAATTCACCGCTCTTGGTCTTCGAGTCCAGGGGATTGATGCTCGCCGCGCGGATCCGGATCAGGACGTCATCGTCCCGGACCTCGGGGTCGGGCATTTCGCCGATGCGGCCAACTTCCTTCTTTCCGTACCGATCGATGATGAAAGCTTTCATGGGGGACTTTTTTTCAGGGTTTTTGATTGTTCAGTCATTGAGGAAGGCCAACGCCTTGGGCACGAACTCGCCGTGGTACTGGAAGATCCCGCCGTGCCCGGCGTCCTTGTAGATGACCAGTTGTGAGCCAGGAATGCGACGCGCCATGTCATGACTGTTCACGGTGGGCACCATGATGTCGTTGTCGCCATTGGCGATCAGCACAGGGATGCGGATGCCGCCCAGATCCTGCGGCGCCTGCCGGCCCCAGGCCTTGATGGCCTTCAGCTGTCGTAGGAAGGCACTGGGCGTCGGCTCCTTGTCCCGATCCGCCTTGCGCTCCTTCAGTCGCTCCAGGAAGGCCTTCGCGGCTTGCCGGCCATTGGCCGTGGAGGTGAAGAACAGGTAGGTCTTTGGATCACGCAGCGTCAACAAGCCTTTGGCTATCAGCGGCCAGGAGACCGCTCCGACCCGTTCGATGCCTTTGCCGCCTGCCGGCCCCGTGCCGGTCAGTATGAGTCGGCGCACCAGGCCGGGGGCTTTCAGCACCATGTCCTGCGCCACGAAACCTCCGAGGGAGAAGCCAAGCAGATCGACCTTCTCGAAACCCAGTGCGTGGATCAGTGCGATCGCATCCCGTGCCATCGCGTCGATGGTCACAGGTGCCGTTCCGCCCGAAGCGCCAATTCCCCGGTAGTCGATGGCGATGATGCGATGCCTGCGAGAAAGCCCATCGACGATACGCGGGTCGAAATTGTCGAGGACCGCGCCCCAGTGGTTGAGCAGAATCAGCGGCACGCCGTTGCGCGGCCCCAGGTCGCGGTACGCGAATGCAGTCCCGTCGACATCGATCGATCGGTTGGGGGTGTCGATGTAGGGCACGTGCGATCCTGGGTGCTTGTCGGTAGGGGGCATCGTCATCGCGTTGGTGGTCAGGCGTTCACATCGACGATGGTGCGCCCCTGAACCTTCCCTGCGAGGACTTGGCTGGCGACTTCAGGCACATCTGCCAGGCCAATCACCTTGGTGGTCCGTGCAAGCTTGTCCAGATCCAGGTCGCTGGCCAGACGCGACCACGCCTGCAGCCGCACAGGCTGGGGCGCATTGACCGAGTCGATACCGGCGAGGGTGACGTTGCGCAGGATGAAGGGCAGGACGGATGCCGGCAGGTCCGCGCCCTGTGCGAGGCCGAAGGCCGCGACCACGCCGCGATACCGGGTCTGCGCCAGGACGTTCGCCAACGTATGGCTGCCGACCGAATCGATGGCCCCGGCCCACCGCTCCTTGGCGATCGGTGCGCCCGCTTCGGACAGGGTGCGGCGGTCGATGACGTCCGCCGCGCCCAGCGCACGCAGGTAGGCGGCTTCGTCGAGGCGGCCGGTCGACGCGATCACGCGATAGCCCAGGCCCGACAGCAACGCGATGGCCACAGAGCCGGAGCCGCCATTGGCGCCGGTCACCAGGATGTCGCCACGCTCGGGCGTCAGGCCGCCATGCTCCAGTGCGAGCACGGACAACATGGCGGTGAACCCGGCGGTGCCGACGGCCATGGCATCCCGGGTCGAAAAGACTCCCGGGACCTTGACCAGCCAATCACCGCTCACCCGCGCCTTCTGCGCGAAGCCACCGTGGTGCGTCTGGCTCAGTCCCCAGCCGGTCGCCAGCACACGGTCGCCGGCGACGAGGCCGGGATAGGTCGATGACTCGACGACACCGGCAAAGTCGATGCCCGGAATCAGCGGAAACTGGCGAATGACCGGTGACCGGCCGCTGAGCGCCATCGCGTCCTTGTAGTTCACCGTCGAGTACTCGACCGCGACGGTGACGTCGCCCGGCATCAGATCCTCGTCCTTGAAGTCGACCAGGCTGCTTGTAATGGTGTCGCCGGTCTTGCTGGCGAGCAGTGCCTTGAACGTCATGTGCTGTCCGTTCCGTTCTGGAGCTTTTTGCCGTTTCAGGCGGCGGTTCGATAGCGCTCTGCCACATGCGCCTGCCGGATGTTTGCGATCAGGGTCTGCCGTGCGGCGTTCAGCACCTCCCAGCGCGCGGCATCATGCAGCGGCGGGATGGTCACGAGTTCGCGGCGGTCGAATCCGACCAGCGCGGCATCTACCAGCTCTTCCACTCCCATCAGATCAGGCATCGCACTGCTGTCGATGCCCGCGCGCTCCCAGATCTCGGTACGAGTGCCGGCAGGCAACACCGCCTGCACGTAGACGCCCTTGGGCGTGAGCTCCAGGCTCAGCCCCTGGGACAGGAACAGCACGAAGGCCTTGGTCGCGCCGTAGACCGACATGCCGAACTCGGGCGCCAGGCCGACCACCGAGCCGATGTTGACGATGGCGCCTTTGCCGGCCTGCGCCAGGCGCGGGGCGATGGCGCTCGCCAGCCTGACGAGTGCGGTGGTGTTGAGGCTGACCAGGCGGGCGACATCGTCTGTCGACTGGTCGATGAACTGACCGGATAGCGCGGCCCCGGCGTTGTTGATCAGGGTTTCGATCCTGGTGTCCTCGCGCAGGCGCGCCTCGACTGCGGCCAGATCGCCAGGCTGGGTCAGATCGGCCGGCAGGATATCGACGGCAGCGCCGGTTTCCTCGCGCAGGCGCGTAGCGAGTGTTTCCAGGCGTGCCTTGTCGCGTGCCACCAGCACAAGGTCGTGGCCGCGGCGTGCGAAGCGGTCGGCATAGATGGCGCCAATGCCGGTCGAGGCGCCCGTGATGAGAACAGTGGAATGGGAGGTCATGTGTTTTCTCTTGATCGAAAAGGTCGTTGGTCAGACAGGAAAAGGGGATGCGGGTGGCATCACTCCTTCAGAAACTGGATCGCGTGTTGGAGGAAGCGCTCGGGATGCTGGAACTGCGCGCCGTGTCCGGCGTCGGGGTAGATCAACAGCTGCGCGTTGGGAATGTTCTGCGACAGATGCCAGGAGTTGATCGTCGGGATCATGATGTCGTGGACGCCGTTGAGCACCAGGGTCGGCTGCGTGACGGCGTTCAGGAAGGCATAGGGATTCGCACCCGGCAATGGCTGGAGGTAGGCGGCGTGCGCCTCGGTCTGGGCTTGAGCGACCGCCATGGAACTGGGCGGGTCCTGGTCGACGCGCTGGTGACGGCGCTCCCAGAAGGCCAGGCCCGCCTGCTTGGCAGCCTCCGAGCGGCCAAAGAACAGGTAGAGGAAGTCATCCGCGGTTGGCACGGGATTGGGCGCGACTTGCAGCACCCTGGGCTCCATCTTCGGATCGCCGCCGCGCAGTCCGGTGCCGAGCAGAAGGAGCTTGCGAACCAGTGGCGGGTGACGCAGTGCGACCTCCTGCACCTGGAAGCCCCCGATCGAGAAGCCAAGCAGATCGACCCGGGACAGGCCCAGCGCCCGGATCACCAGGGCGATGTCGTCTGCCATGTCTTCGATCCGGTTGCGGGGCGCGCCAGTCGATGAGGCAATGCCACGACCGTTGTAGAGGATGACTTCGCGGCCTGCGGCCAGCCCATCAGTCAACAGGGGGTCCCAGTGGTCCATGCCGCCACGGAAATGCTGGACGAAGAACAGAGGGGGCTGTCCGCCGGAGGTGTTGCCCCAGCGGCGATAGGCGAATTTGTCGCCATCCACTTCGACGAAGCGGGTGGGGGCGGTCAGGTGGGTGTCGCTCATATCCGGAAGCCTTCCAAGGTAAGTTGGCTTAATGATGTCGATCATCATCTTTATTGTCAAGGACTTTGATGATGATTGACATCAATGTATATTCACGACTTCACTGATGGCATATCTAGAGAGATCCTGGACATGAAGGTCACCAAAGCGCAGGCACAGGCGAACCGGGCGCGCATTGTCGAGACGGCCTCCACGCTGTTTCGCGAGCGAGGCTATGACGGGGTGGGGATCGCGGACTTGATGGCGGTCGCAGGCTTTACCCATGGTGGGTTCTATAAGCACTTCGGCTCCAAGGCCGAACTGCTGGCGGAAGCGGCGACCTGTGGTTTTGCGCAGTCGGCCGCCAAAGCCGAAGGGGTCGATGCGGTGGAAGTCGTCAAGCAATACCTGTCCCGAGAGCATCGCGACGCTCGGGGTGAAGGTTGCACGATGGCCGCGCTGTGCGCAGACGCTGCGCGTCAGCCGCAGTCGATCAAGACGGCTTTTGCGACCGGCGTTGAAAGCCTGCTAGAGACCCTGGCAAACCAGCACGGCGCGCCCGAGGATGGCAACCGGGAAAGCGACCTGCGCGCCAGGCGCATCGATGTCCTTGCGCAGGTGATCGGCGCGATAGTGCTGTCGCGGGCGTGTCCTGACGACTCGCCACTTGCCGATGAAATTCTGGATGTCTGCCGTGCGGCAGTCCTGTCGAGGCTGTCGGCTCCCCTTGATGCGTAGTTGACGCACTCCGTGTGCGGACGCGACCACGACGTGCCTGATTTTTGACCTCTCTGCACCCGTTTCAGGAGGACACCATGGCCAGGCATGAAATCGCTTCTGACGGTAGAAGCGACGGTAAAGATCCATGTCGATCACAGCCAAGTCCTTGGACCATATGGGTTTGGACGGCCTGTTGATGATGGAGTGGGAGTAAAGGGCCTCAGCGCCCCAATCGTCGCAATTCCTCCGCCAGCGCCAGCGCCGTGAGCGGCGCGGAGCCTTCTGCCTCGTTGCTGATCGTGACATACGCGTTCTGGCCGGCATTCGTTGTGCCGGCGATGACGCGGGCCAGCGCGCCGCGCGTATCGAGGTCGGGGTCGACCAGCTTGTCGAAAGGCTCGTACAGCGTCTTGGCTTCCTCGTACCCGTACGCGCCATGCATCCGATGCAGGTTCCAGCGGCACACCAGAGGTCCGGGCCAGAGCGCACGCAACAGCGGCAGTTGATCGGCGATCGGCGGCATCTTCGAATGCAGGCCGAGGCAATAGGTCGCGCCGGCTTCGCGCAGGACATCGACGAACTGCGGCGTGAGGAACTCGGGATTGCGCACTTCGACGGCGATCACGGCGTCCGGAGCCGTCGGCCGCAGGCTCGGCAGGGCGCGCAGCATCGCGCCGAGCCGAGCCAGGACTTCGGGCATGCGCGCGAGGAGCGCGCCGGGCAGCGGGCTCATCTGGAACACCAGCACGCCGAGCTTGTGGCCGAGCCCGTCGAGCGCCGGCTGCACGAACTCGCCGGCGGCCAGTGCCGCGTCCAGGAAGGCGGGGTTGGGCTCCATGCCGCGCCCATCTTCGCCGCGCACCATGGCGTCTGCGACGAGGCTCGGCGCTTTCACGACGAAGCGAAATTCTTCCGGCACTTGCGATGCGTAGGCGGCGAACTGGCTGGCCGACAGGGGCTTGTAGAAGCTGCGGTCGATGCTCACGGTACGGAACAGCGGATGGTGGGCATACGCGGCGAGCCCGTGCTTCGACAGCACAGACGGCTCGTACTGGCCCCCCCACACCATGCCGGTCCAGCCGGGGAAGGACCACGAGGATGTGCCTATTCTCAGCGTCGCAGGAAGCGCGTCGGCCAATGCCTGTAGTGATGCATCGGGCGGCGCTGCCTGCACCCTTGCACGTAGTTCGGTTGCGCGCTTCTGCGGCTTCTGCGACACGGGCGAAGGAGCAGCAGCCGGAGCGGGTTGTTCGAGGTCGTCGAAAAGCGAATCTTGCATCGTGCGGCAGGTGCGAGGAACGCACATTGTCCCGCACGCCAACCCGACCCCGGCGCGGGCCTACCCGCTGCCCGGTATATCGGCAGCCTTTCGCCAAAGTTGAGCCTCCGGTGCCTCATTCCGGCGCGAGGACGAAGCTGCTCTTCAATCCCTGCGTGGCCGACGGGCCGACCCAGAGGTCGAAAGGCCCCGACTCGACGGTCGGCTTCAGGTCCTGGCCGATGAACATCAGGTCTGCGCGCGAGAGCGTGAATTCCACGTCCGTCGAAGCGCCCGGCGGAATGCGCACCTTGCGAAAGCCCTTGAGCTCGCGCACCGGTCGCGTCACGCTGGCCGACCGCGCACCGATGTAGAGCTGCACCACTTCGTCGGCCTCGCGCCGGCCGGTGTTGGTGACGCGCGCGCGGACCTTGAGCGCGCCGTCCCACGCCATGCGGCCCGACTGGACTTCGAGCGTGTCGTAGCGCACCCGCGCATAGCCCAGCCCGTAGCCGAAGGGGTAGAGCGCGTCGTTGGTCGCGTCGAGATAGCGGGCCTTGTACATCTGCGCCGGTGCATCCGGGAGCTGCGGCCTGCCGGTGCGCTTGTGGCTGTAGTAGTAGGGCACCTGGCCCGGCGTCTGCGGAAAGCTCACCGGCAGCCGCCCCGAGGGATTGACGTCGCCATACAGCACATCGGCAATCGCGCCGCCGGTCTGCGATCCCAGGAACCAGGTGACGAGGATCGCGTTGGCCTGCCGCACGCCGCCCTTGAGCGCGAGGGCGCGGCCGTTGCGCAGGAGGATGACGACCGGCTTGCCTGCCGCGACCACGGCGTCGGCGAGGTCCTGCTGTGCTTTCGGGATCTCGATGTCCGACCGCGAGCGTGCCTCGCCCGACATCTGCTCGTTTTCGCCGATCGACAGCACCACGATGTCGGCCTCGCGCGCCGCTGCGACCGCCGCTGCGATGCCGCCAGCGATGGGTGTATCGACATCCGAGCCACGCACCACCGTCAGCGCTTCGGGCGAAGCCAGCCCGCTGCGCATCGCCTCCTCGATGCCGACGGGCGGCGCCTGGTCCGGGAAGAGGCGCCACGGGCCGAACAGGTCCGACGTGCCGGCGAAGGGGCCGATCAGCGCGATCTTCTTGCCGGACCTGGGCAGCGGCAGCACATCGCCATCGTTCTTCAGCAGCACGATGGAGCGGCTCGCCGATTCCCGCGCGAGCGCCTGATGGGCCGCCATGTCGAAGCGCGGGCCTTTCGGGTCGTCCAGCCCGCGGAAAGGCTGGTCGAACAAGCCGAGCTTGGCCTTGACCCGCAGCACGCGGCGCACTGCGTCGTCGAGCCGCGACTTCGGCACTTCGCCGGACTCGACGAGGACGGGCAGGTACTTCATGTAGAGGCCGCTCTGCATGCTGACGTCGGTGCCGGCCATGAAGGCGCGCCGGGCGGCTTCGCGTCCGTCGGCCGCGAAGCCATGCGCGATGAGTTCCTCGTCGGCGGTGTAGTCGGACACGACAAAGCCCTGGAAGTGCCACTCCTTGCGCAGGACACCGGTCAGCAGCGAGGCATTCGCGTTCGACGGAATGCCGCCGATCTCGTTGAACGCACTCATGATCGAGAGTGCGCCTGCGTCGATCGCCGAGCGGAAGGGCGGCAGGTAGACCTCGCGCAGGGTGCGCTCCGACAGATCGACGGTGTTGTAGTCCAGGCCGCCCTCCGCAGCGCCGTAGCCGGCGAAATGCTTGGGCGTTGCAAGCATGGCATCGCCGCGCGAGAGGTCGCTACCCTGGAACCCGCGCACGCGCGTCGCGGCGAACTGCCGACCGAGGTAGACGTCTTCGCCCGCGCCTTCGACACCGCGGCCCCATCGGGCGTCGCGCGCAATGTCGACCATCGGCGCGAAAGTCCAGCGGAAGCCGTCGGCGCTCGCTTCCTCTGCCGAGGCGCGCGCGGTGCGCTCGGCCAGCGCGGGTTCCCAACTGGCCGTCTCCGCCAGCGGCACCGGAAAAACGGTGCGAAAGCCATGGATGATGTCCGCGCCGAAGATCAGCGGAATCCCGAGCCGCGATTCATTGACCGCGACCTGCTGTGCGCGGCGCTTGCCCTCCAGGCCCTCGTTGTTGAACAGGCCCGTGACGCGGCCGGCGCGGATGTCGGCCAGCTGCTGGTCGAGGCTTTGCTGCGCGGCCTGCGGATTGGCGACGATGTCCACGCCAGCCGGTGCATACAGGCTGAGCTGGCCGACCTTTTCTTCCACCGTCATGCGACCGATGAGGGATTCGACGCGCGCTTCGGCCATCGACGTCTTCACGGCCGTGGTGCAGCCCGTGACCCAGGCAAGAAGCACGAGGACCAAGGGGATGAGTGGGATTCGACGATCGCTCATGGACGCAATTCTGGCGGAGGACGGCGCAGGCACAATCCGCGCCATGAGGCAATGGTTGCGTTCGCAAGGTGGCTGGTGGCTCGCATGGCTGCTGGTCACCGGCGCCGGCGCGGTCTGGATCGCGCGCGCCGAGATCCAGCAACTGCATGAGGATTTCGAGGTCAACGGGCGCATCGCGCACCGCTTGATGAGCCAGCAAGTGGTGCAGTACGACGCCGTGCTCGCGACGCTCGCGCTGCTCGAACCCATGCCGGGCGCCAACCAGCCCGAGCGGCGGCTGCCGTCGGTCTATCCCTCGATCCTCGACGTGCAGCGGCGCGAGGCTGGTGCGTCCTGGCCCGACCCGGCGCTGGCGGATGCCGAGTCCCGATCGCGTGAACTGCGGCGCCCGGAACTTGCGACGGCTGACTTCGCGAGCGGGCGCTACCGGCTGGTGATCGGCGCAGTGCCGACCAGTTACGCGCTCGACATCGACCTCGCGACCGCCGTCCCCTGGCGCGACTGGCCGATGGATCCGAAGACCAGCCCGGTGCGCGTGACGCTCGAAAGGGCAGGGCAGTCCTTCCTGGTGCAGCCGGGCGATGCGACCGCGCCCAATGGCTGGCGCTTCGATTTCCGCAAGGCACTGGCTTCCGAGAGCCAGTCCTTCGATCTCGTGGCGGAGCGCGTCGTGTCCTGGCGCGAACTGCCTTGGGCTTCGATGGCTGCCTGGGCCATCGCGGCAGGGGTCGTGCTCGGCGGCGCCTGCACACTGCTTCGGCAGCGCATCGCCCGGCGGCGCGCTGAAGAGTTGTTGCGGCTCGGGCAGGTGGCGCGGCTCAATGCGCTGGGCGAGCTCGCAGCCGGGATGGCCCACGAACTCAATCAGCCGCTCACGGCCGTGCTTGCGAACACGCAGGCGGCCCAGCGACTGCTGAATGACGAGCCGCCCGAACTGGCAACCGCACGCACCGCAATGCAGCAGGCCGCGGAGCAGGCGCGTCGGGCGGCGGACGTGATCGGCCGACTCCGCCGCGTGATCGCCAAACCTGACCGCCAAGCCGAGACGCGGCCGATCGCGCTGCAGGAGGCGCTGCGCGGTGCGCTGCATCTGCTCGCACCCGAGTTCGACCAGCGTGCAGTCGCGCCGACCGTCGACGATACGGGCCATGTACCGATCGCCGTGCAGGCCGATCCAATCGCGCTCGAACAGATCTTGCACAACCTGCTGATGAATTCCTTGCAGGCGCTGGAGGACGTGCCTGCGGGCGAACGCGGCCTTCGAATCTCGGCCAGCCGCGAAGGAAGCCAGGGCGTGCTGACCGTGACGGACAACGGACGCGGTATTTCGCCGGAGGCCATGCCGCGCATCTTCGATCCCTTCTTTAGCACGCGCGAAGGGGGCCTGGGGCTTGGCCTGAGCCTCTGCGAGACGCTGGCCGTCGGCATGGGCGGCTCGCTCGGCGCCGAGTCCGCCTCGCCGCGCGGCGCGCGCTTCACGCTGCGGCTGCCGCTGGCGGCATCGGCGCGTACTTCGACGGAGCGGCACGCATGAACGAGCCGCTGTCGCCCCTCATCCACCTGATCGACGATGACCTCGCCGTGCGCGAGAGCCTCGCACTGCTGATCGGCACGGTGGGGCTGCGCACGCAAGCGTGGGCGGATCCGCAGGCCTTCATCGACGGCTTCGACCGCAGCAGCATCGGCGCGATCGTGCTCGACGTGCGCATGCCGGGCATCAGCGGCCTCACGGTGCTCGGCACCCTGATCGCGCAGGGTGTGGACCAGCCGGTGATCATGCTCACCGGCCACGGCACGGTGGAAATGTGCCGGCGCGCCTTCAAGGCCGGCGCCGCGGAATTCCTCGAAAAGCCGGTGGACGACGAGCAGTTGCTCGAAGCCTTGCAGCACGCGGTGCGGCAGCACGTCAACTCGCGCGAGCGCACACAGGCCGACCAGGCGGCACGCGAACGCTACCAGCAGCTCTCCGATCGCGAGCGCGAGGTGCTGGGCTACATCGTGACCGGGCTGACCAACAAGGAAATCGCCCGCGCGTTGTCGCTGTCGCCGCGTACGGTCGAGACGCACCGCGCCAATCTGTTCGCCAAGCTGGAGTGCGATTCGCTCGCGCAGCTGATCCGGCGCTACGCGGCGCTGGTCGACATTCCGTAGTTCTACGGAGCGGCGGGCGTAGCCGTACGAATGGTCTCCGGGCCGGGCGGTTTCTACAGTTGCCAGGCGATCGGCGGAATGCCGGCGCAAGCAACCCATCAACATCGGAGAACTCCATGCATTCGACCCTTCGCCTCGGCGGCCTCGCCGTCCTGCTCGCCGCTTCCGCGATGACCGCGCAGGCGCAAGCCCAGGCGCCCAGCCCGGCCGTGCGCGCCGAAAAGAACATGTCGCTCGAACTCGCGAACCAGATCGCTGCCGCTAGCGTCGCCGCCTGCGCCGCCAACGGCTATGCCGTGGCCGCGACCGTGGTTGACCGCGCCGGCACCGTGCGTGCCGTGCAGCGCGCCGACAACGCCGGTGCGCACACTGTGGCCGCCAGCGAGCGCAAGGCATGGACCTCGGCATCGGCCAAGACGCCGACCCTCGCCATGATGGAAAACGCGCAGAAGAACCCCGGCGCGGCGAACCTCGTGAACATCCCCGGCTTCCTGCTGCTCGGCGGCGGCGTGCCGGTGAAGTCCGGCAACGAAGTGATCGGCGCCGTCGGCGTGGGCGGCGCGCCGGGCGGCCACCTCGACGATCAGTGTGCCAACGCGGCGCTCGAAAAGGTCAAGGGCCAACTGGGCTGATCATGACGAAAGCCGCGCTCCGCCGTTCGTGCCTTGCCGTTGTTGCGGCGCTGCTGCTGTCGGGCGGCGGCACATCGCTGGCGCAGGTGCCGCCGACGACCACCGAGGTGCAGGCCTACCAGGGGCTGCATCAGGCGGCGTGGCGCGGCGACACGCCCAGGCTGAAGATGCTGATCGCGGCCGGCGCGAACCTCGATGCGCGCGATGGGCTGGGGCGCACGCCCTTGCACGTCGCGACCTATGCGCGCCAGCGCGAAGCCGTCACCGCACTGGCCAAGGCGGGAGCGAATCTCGATCGCCTGGAAGACGATCGCTATGACGCCGTCACCATCGCCGCGGTCGCGGACGACGTGCCGACGCTCGCGCTGCTGCTGTCGCTCGGCGCGAGCCCCGGACAGACCACGAGCCGCTATGACGGCACCGCTCTCATTGCGGCGGCACACCTTGGGCACGACGAGGTCGTGCGCCGCTTGATCGCGGCAGGCGCGCCGCTCGACCACGTCAATAACCTGCACTGGACCGCGCTGATCGAGTCGATCGTGCTCGGCGATGGCGGACCGCGCCGTCAGCGCACGCTCGTCGCGCTGGTCGATGCGGGCGCCAATCTGCAGCTCGCCGACCGGCAGGGCAACACGCCGCTGCAACTGGCCAAGGCGCGCGGCTACAACGCGATGGTCGAAAAGCTGAAGGCCTCGGGCGCAAAGTAGGGCGGCTCGGGGACAATCGGGCGATCCTTTTCGCAGGGCCGCCCCATGTACATGCCACCCCAGTTCAACGCCACCGACCGCGCGATCGCCGCGGAACTGATGCGCGCGCATCCCTTCGCGACGCTGATCTCGAACGACAACGACGGATTGCCTTTCGTCACGCACCTGCCGCTCGTGCTGGACGATCGCGGCGAGGAGGGCGGCTTCGCTCTGCTGGGCCACTGCGCCAAGCCCAATCCCCATTGGCGCTACTTGCAGGCCCGGCCGACGGCGGTCGTGGATTTCCTGGGTCCGCATGCCTACCTGTCGCCGTCGGTCTATCCGGACCTGGCGCGCGTTCCGACATGGAACTACCTTGCGGTGAACTGCACGGTCGAAGCCCGGCTGATCGAAACACCCGTCGAGAAGGATGCGCTGCTCAAGCGCCTGATCGGCGAGCATGAGCCGGCGTATGCGCAGCAGTGGCGCGACCTCGGCGAGGAGTTCCAGCTCAAGATGCTCAACGGCATCGTCGGTTTCGAACTGCGCGTGACGGCGCTGCAATGCAAGCTCAAGCTCAACCAGCACCGCAAGGAATCGCACGCAGCGATGCATGCGCGCTACAGCGTGGGATCGTCCGACGAGCAGGCGCTGGCCGGCTGGATGAAGCGATTGGGCATGAACATCAGCGACGCAGTCCCGGCGGCGGAGACCTGAGATGCGAGTCATCGGACTGATCGGCCTCGTCCTCGCGCTTGCGATCGTCGGATTGCTCGTCAAGAAGCAGATGAGCAGCATCGCGGCGCCCGCACTGTCGTCCGCCCCGGCGCCGGGCGGTAGCGCACCGGCGGGCGATGCCCGTGCGCAGAGCCAGCAGATCCAGCAGCAGTTCAAGCAGTCGCTCGACGCCGCGATGCAGCAGCGTCGTCCCGTCCCCGATGACAACTGACGCGTATTGGATGGGTCTTGCGCTGGCCGAAGCGCGACAGGCCGCCGATGCCGGTGAAGTGCCTGTCGGCGCCGTGCTGGTGAAGGATGGCGTACTCATCGCCAGCGGCCGCAATGCGCCGGTGGCGCTGCATGATCCGAGCGCGCATGCCGAGATCAACGCGCTGCGCGCAGCGGGCGCCGCGCTCGGCAACTACCGGCTGGACGGTTGTGAGCTCTTCGTCACGCTGGAGCCGTGCGCGATGTGCGCCGGTGCGATGCTGCATGCGCGGCTCGCTCGCTTGGTGTTCGGTGCGGCGGACCCGAAGACTGGCGCTGCTGGCTCGGTGATCGACCTGCTCGGACAGCCGCAGCTCAACCATCACACGCAGGTGCAGGGCGGTGTCCTGGCGGAGGAATGCCAGTCGCTCCTGCAGGCCTTCTTTCGCGGCCGACGAAGCGCGGCACGCGAGGCGGCCGAACCGTTGCGCGACGATGCGCTTCGCACGCCGGCCGAGTGCTTCAGCGCGCTGTCCGACTATGTCTTCGAGCCGCACTACGTGAGCGATCTTCCGAGCCTGAAGGGCTGGCGGATGCACTACCTGGACGAGGGTCCGCGCGACGCGGGCCATGCATGTCTTTGCCTCCACGGTCCGGGCGAATGGAGCTACTTGTTCAGGCATCTCGTGGGTTTGGAGGGGCTGCGTGTCCTGGCGCCCGACCTGATCGGCTTCGGCCAGAGCGACAAGCCCAAGCGCGAGGTCGTGCATCAACTGGCATGGCATCGCGATGTGCTGATCGAATGGCTCGACGACCTGCAGCCCGGATTGCTGGCGCTGGTCCACAGTGCAAGTGCGTCGCCGCTGGCGTCGCTTCTCGTCGAAGCGGCGCCTGGGCAGTTCCCCTGGGTGATGGTCGCGCCGGATGGCGGTGAATCTGCCTCCGATGCGTGGCGCGCGCCTTTTCCCGATCGCGGCTACGAGGCCGCACTGCGCGCGCTGGGCCCCATTCCGAAGCATCGCTCCGGCCCTACGGCCTCCCAGGCGGCCCAGTTGGCCCGGGACGCAATGGGATACTTCGCCCCGTGAAAAAGCACATCTACATCTATTCGCCCTCCAGCGCCGTGCGCGACAAGGCTGCATTCAAGCGTGGCGTCAAACGCCTCAAGGCACTGGGTCACGAAGTCGAGATCGACGAAGCCACCCTTGCCACCCACCAGCGTTTCGCAGGTGACGACGCCACGCGGCTGGCTGCCATCTCGCGCGCCGCGGCCAGCGGGGCCGACATCGCGCTCATCTCGCGCGGAGGCTACGGGCTCACGCGCATCCTCGATGCGATCCCCTACAAGGCGGTGGCCAAGGCCATCCATCACGGCACGGAGTTCGTCGGCGTCAGCGACTTCACGGCCTTCCAGAGTGCGCTGCTGGCCAAGACCGGCGCCGTGACCTGGGCCGGCCCCGCGGTCGGCGAAGACTTCGGCGCCGAGGCCGGCGCGGACGACATCATGGAAGCCTGCTTCGACGACCTGCTCAGCGGGCAGGGCGAGGGCACCGGCTGGCGCATGCCGGCGCGCGACAGCGCCGACCTGCCGAAGATTCGCAGCATCCACGATGCCGTGCTGTGGGGCGGCAACCTTTGCGTTCTGACCAGCCTGCTCGGCACGCCGTATTTCCCGGCGATCGACAAGGGTGTGCTGTTCCTCGAGGACGTCAATGAGCATCCGTACCGCGTCGAACGCATGATCGACCAGTTGCGTCACGCGGGCGTACTGGGCCGCCAGAAAGCCGTGATCCTGGGCTCGTTCACCGGCACGAAGAAGGTGCCGCACGATCGTGGATTCGGCATGCAGACCGTCACCGCGCGACTGCGCGAGCTGATCAAGCCGCCGGTCCTGACCGGGCTGCCTTTCGGTCACGTGCCGACCAAGGTGCTCCTGCCGGTTGGCGCCAAGGTGGAACTGGCCGCCGACGGGCGCGACGTCTTCATGGTGTGGGGGCATCGGCACGCCCATTCCCACTGAGCGAGCCGGAAAGCGCGTCGGCCACGAGGGCGGCGCGCCGGGTCAGGTGGTGATGCGGTTGTGGGCTCTCGGGCCCATCGTGCCGGGAAGACCGCCCTTGAAGAGGCGATTGATCTGTCGCATCTGGCGACGGGCGGCGACTTCGCCATCGACAGCGCTGAGGGCCGTCAGCACGTCCTGGCGGAGATACCAGAGCGCTTCGAGATCACCCGCAAAGCGAACGCGTTGTGCAACGCGCTGGATGGAATGGCCGCCATGGACCTGCAGCAGCGACAGCATGGCGGTACGGATCTGACCCATCTGGCGATCCGCGGAACGGCGAAAGCCGAGCCCGGGGAGGGACAGAAAGCGGAAGAACCTGGTGAGGGCCATGGAGATGAAGGCGAGTTGCCGTGAGCCTTGATGGCCGCTACGTTAAGGCTGGGTTCCCGGCCGCACAAGGGTGGAAACAATTATTCATGTTTAAAAACAACATACTTCACGGAACTGCTCGAGTGTTGGCTGAAGAATGGATACCTAAGTGTTACTTTCAAAAATGAAACGTTGCGTACTCGATGTCACGAAATGAAAAAGCAACAGCTTTGCGGACATCCGGCACGATTTGAGCGCCTGTGACGGTGTTTTCCCGCTCCTTTGCCATAATCGAACAGCGAGAGCTACCAAAAACTGCACAAAACATGGGCGCGAATTCCACTGTCGTATTTGCTGACTTGACGGGGAGCACCAGGGTCTTCGAGGCCATGGGGAATGCGCGTGCGACCGAGACGGTGACGCGGCTGACCCAGTGGATCGGCGGCGTGTGCGAAGCCCATGGCGGCCGCGTCGTGAAGTCGCTGGGCGACGGGGTCTTCGCCATCTTCACGAACGGCGTGACGGCCACGCGGGCCGTGCTGGAGATGCAGCGCAACCACCAGAAGCGACTGCAGACCTGGCCGGCGCCCTTGCGCATGGAACTCCAGATCGGCGTCGCGAGCGGCGAGGTGGTCGAAGTCGATGGCGATTGCTACGGCGACGCGGTCAACCTGGCCTCCCGTCTCAGCGACCTGGCCGGCCCCGGCCAGATCTGGGCGACCGAATCGGTCATCGAGCAACTGCATGAAGGCGAAGTCCGCCACCGCAACCTCGGTCCGATCAACATCCGCGGCAAGAACGAGATGCCTGTCGTTCATCGCGTCGACTGGCAGGACGAGGTGTCCGAGTTCCTCACGATGCCCGCGGCGCTGATCCAGCCGGCGCGCGGCGCGGATTCGTCCTTCGGACAGATCGAACTGGCGTGGCTCGACGTGCGTTCGATGTTCCGTGCTGCGGAACTGCCCATCCACCTCGGACGGGTCGACGAGGCCCAGTTCGTGGTGAACGACCCGCGCGTGTCGCGCCTCCATGCGCGCATCGAAGCGCGCCAGGGGAGTTGCGTGCTGGTCGATGTCAGCACCTATGGCACCTGGGTCCGCTTTCACGGAACGGCAGGGGCCAGCGGCGAGATCGCGTTGAGGCGCGACGAATGCGTGCTTCACGGCAGCGGCGAGATCGGCCTGGGGGCACCGCTCAGCGATTTCAGTGCACCGACCATCTCGTTCAACACCACCGGCGGCAACGTGTTGCTGGCGCGTCGCGACGTTCGCTGAACCACCGAGGGTTCATTCGGGCTGCGGCTGCCGCGTAGCGGCGTTCCCTTCAGGTCGGGTCGAGCAGGCGGAGCACGCGACCGTCCCCGATGAACGACTCGCCCACCAACATCCGGAATGCGGTATCGCGCAGGAACCGGGGGCGCGCCAGCGCCGGAGCCAGGAACTCGACTTCGATCGCCTGCGCCGTTCCGCGTCGAAAACCTTCACCGGGCTGCACCCACCATCTGACCGAGAAGGCCTCGTTGTCGACGACGAGCGCGCAGCGATGCTCGCCTTCGGCGACCGGGGCGTCGTGGGAGGGCAGCTTGGGCGGTCGCAGCGTCAGTTCGACGAGCGCATGAGGTTCGAAGGGCCCACGCGCGTCGAAGGGTGAGGCCGCGGGCGCTGCCGGACGCCGCATCCGCCCGATGAGCCAGGCGATCACGTTGCCGATGATCGGCACCCACAGCAGCAGCATCAGCGTGCCGATGTCGCGCAAGGTCGATCCGGGCGCCGCGAAATGCCGCACGAAGGCGCCTCCGACGGCGACGCACAGCAGGATGATCACGATGAGTCGGCGCCTGAACTGGATGGTGGTCATGAATGGTTCTTCAGGTGCTTATTCGGGAGGCAATGCGGCGGAAACCCGCGCCAGATCAGGCGCCGTGCAAGGGTCTCCCGCCGCTACACACAACGTTATCCACAGAATTGCGGCACAACTCAGGCGCTCAGTTTCGACGACAGGCTCGCCAGGCGCTGCAGGTCTTCGAGCAGGAAATGGAGCGGTCCGGCCAGCAGCGCATCGGCGCGGGGTGAATCCGGCGATGTGGCCGATGATGACACCGCCACCGCCTGAAGCGCGCCGAGGGCCGGCTGTCCAGCGCCTGCAAGGGCATCGCCAAGGCTCGAAAGCGCCAGGCTCGCGGCCTTGGCTGCGTCCTGCGCCGGGTGTGTGCGCAGCACGCGATTCAGCACCGATGTGTCCTGCACGACCCGACGAATCAATCCCGCAACGCGTTGATGAATCCGACCGTCGGTCGGCGCTCCCTTGCGTCGGAAGAAGCGCGATTCCCGGTCGGCGCTTCCCGCGAGCATCGAAAGTCGATCGAGCCCGGTCCGCAGGGCAGCTGCGGCCTTTTCCGCATCCGCCTCGTCGGTCTGTCCGCCCGCGCTCGCCAGTTGAACCTGCCGGGCCATGCGATGCAAGAGTGCCGCGCATCCCTTGCTGAAACGGACCGGCGCGCGGTACTTCGACGAGACGAGCGACACGGCCATCGCGACACCGATGCCGATCGCGATCTGGACCACGCGCAACTCGGCCGCCTGCAGCGCCGAATGGTCCGCGAGGTGACCTGCGGCGAGGACGATCAGCGCAGCGATCGGCGCGCTGCGCAGTGCCGGACTGGCGGCGCTCACGAAAGACAGCATCGCGACGATGACGAGCGTGCTGGCAATGACATTGACGCCCGCCTGCTGCAGCCAGGCACCGAGCAGGCCGCCGAGCACGCCGATCATCGTCCCGCGCGCCCGGTCCCATCCCGCATCGAGCGTGCCGCCGCTGCTCGGCCGCATCACGATCAGGGTGCTCATCACCGCCCAGAAGTGTTCAGGCAGTCCGACCAGTCTTGCAACGACATAGGCGAGCACGACGGCACCTGCCAGTTGCAGCCCGTGATGGCGCTTCTCTTCGTCCATGAAGAACTGGCGCATTGCGCCTTGTGCGGATGACGCGAGGTTCATGAGGTGGCGGATCCGCCATCGCCGGCGCGATCCAGGGTGGCGACGATGCCTTCGAGAATCCCGCAGGCGCGGAGCAGTAGGGCGCGTTCAGTCTCGGTGAGAGTGGCCTCGATGATCCTGGCGAGCGAGATATTGCCTGCCCGAACCGTCGAGGTCAGGCGCTTCATGCCGGTCCGGGTCAGGCTCAGCAGCGACTGGCGGCCGTCCGACGCGTGCGCCTTTCGGGCAAGCCATCCATCGGCCTCCAGTTCAGCAAGGAGACGCGTCAGCGACTGCAGCTTGACGCCTTCTCGCGCCGCCAGTTCCGTCGGGGTCATCGCGCCGCCCCGGTAGAGCTGGCCGACCACGCTCAGCTTGGCGACGCTGAGGCCACCCTGTTGCGAAGTGGGTCGCAAGCGGCGAGATAGCGTAGTGACAGCGCTGCGAAGTCGGGCGGCGCACTGTGCAGAGTCCGTGGTGGCTTGGGTCACGCAATTTGGTAAGACATGTCGTAGTAATTGGATGCTAAGACAAGTCTTGGTAAATCGCAAGGGGCGGTCACTCTTCGGGTTCCACGCCCCCGCCCTGGACGTTGTCCACCCGCTGCATGTTCTCCAGGATCTTGAGCAGGTAGTGCAGCGTGTGCGTCACAAGGAACAGAAGATCGTCGTCGACTGACCCGGACTCCGCCATGCAAGAGCCATGCGCGCTTCGCGAGCGAGGACGCGCATGAGGGCATGCATGCCTTTCTCGCCAAGCGCAAACCGGTGTTCAGGCACCGCTGACGGCTGCGGCGGCAAGCCCGGCGCTCTGCCGGCGACGCCCGGTAGCGCCACGTGATACTGGTGAACTCCGACGCGGAAAAGTAGCGGTGCGCTGTCTACATTGCGGCGCATGAACTCGCTCACCTCCACCTCTTGCAGTTCCCAGGCGCTCAAGCGCTCCGAAGCGAAACGGCGCTCGTCGGTCTGGGTCCGGATGTGGATGTTGGCGGCCATTGGCGCCATCGCCGCTATCGGCCGGCGGTCCCGCGGTACCGGCGAGGTGGCGGACGTGGCGGATGACCTCGACGAGGAAGACTGGCAGGAAACGGCGCCGATGCCGGACCGGCCCGGCACGGCCGTCGCAAGCCCTGCGCACCGGGACTGGCTCTTCTGGAGCTTCTTCATGTGCATGGCGATCGCGGCGCTTCCGCTGGTGGGCATTCGCTGGACCACCCCGGATGTCGCGTCCATGGATTGCGCCTTCGAGGATGCCGTGCTGCTGGCGCTGCCCGTCATCATTCCGTTGCCGTTCCTCTTCGCGGGATGCGTGGGGTCCCTGGTCTTTCACCGGGTCTCGCGCACGCCGGCGGCATTTGGCATCTTCGGCGTGGCGGTGGCAATCGCCCTTGCGGCGGCGCATGCGCTGCTCGGCTAGGCTCGGGCTAGTGGCCGACCATTTCGCGAACCTTGTTGGCCAGCGCGGCGATCTCGAAAGGCTTGGTCATGACCGCCATTCCTCGTTCGAGATGCCCATTGCCCACGGCCGCGTTCTCCGCATAGCCGGTGATGAAGAGCACCCTCAGGTCCGGCCGCGTGACCCGCGCAGCGTCGGCCACTTGCCGGCCGTTCATCCCGCCCGGCAGGCCCACGTCCGTGATCAGGAGATCGATCCGGGACTGTGACTGCAGGAGTCGCAACGCCCGCGCGCCTTCGTCCGCCTGGATGACGCGGTAGCCGGCCTGTTCGAGGACCTCGGCGATCAGCAGCCTTATGTTCGCCTCGTCCTCGATCACCAGCACCGTTTCGCCGTCCCCGAGCTCGAAAGTCTCCTGCGCGTAGCGGGGCTCGTCCTCGTCCGGTGCGCCGAGATGGCGGGGCAGGTACAGGCACATCGTGGTGCCCGTGCCCAGTTCCGAGTAGATGCGCACCTGCCCGCCGGACTGGCGCACGAAGCCATACACCATCGAGAGGCCCAGTCCGGTCCCTTGGCCGATCGGCTTGGTGGTGAAGAAGGGATCGAAGCAGCGCGCCTTGACTTCGGCAGACATGCCTGCGCCGGTGTCGGTCACGCACAGCGAGACATACTGGCCCGGCGGCAGTTCGCGATCTGCCGCGGCCCGTTCGTCGAGCCACTTGTTGGCCGTCTCGATGGTGAGCCGCCCACCGTCGGGCATCGCATCGCGCGCGTTGATGCACAGGTTCAGCAGGGAGTTCTCCAGCTGAGACGAATCGATGCGCGTCCACCACAGTCCGCCGGCACCGATCACCTCGACCTCCACGGCAGGCCCGACGCTGCGACGAATCATCTCCTCCATGCTGCCGACCAGCCGGTTCACGTCCGTCGGCTTCGGGTCGAGCGTCTGCCGGCGCGAGAAGGCCAGCAGCCGCTGGGTGAGGGCGGCCGCGCGACGCACGGATTCCTGCGCCATGGCGATGTAGCGCTCGGCGTTGTCCGCCTTGCCCTTGGCGAGCCGCGCCTCGAGCACCTGCAGGCTGGCGCTGATCGCGCCGAGCAGGTTGTTGAAATCGTGCGCGATGCCGCCGGTGAGCTGCCCGACGGCTTCCATCTTCTGGGACTGGCGCAGCGCCTCCTGGGCGACCGTCAGTTCGATCTGCGCTTCCTTCTCCGCGCTGATGTCCCGGCCGCTGCAGTAGAACTTGCCGTCCTCGGGCACGCCGGTCCACGACAGCCACCGGTAGGTGCCATCCTTGCAACGGTAGCGGTTGATGAAGTTGAGCGCCGGGATGCCTTCGGTGAGCCGATTGAAGCCGTCGCGTGTCTTGTCGAGGTCGGCGGGGTGAAGCAGGTCGAAGATGGGGATGGTGCGAATCTCCTCTTCGGACCAGCCCAGCACCGCCTGCCAGGCAGGATTGGTTCGCTCGAACAGGCCGTCTCCGTTCAGCACGCCGAGCAGATCGGACGTGAGTTGCCAGAACAGGCTGCGTTCATGCGACCGCTCGACCACCTGGCGCTCCAGGTCGGCATTCAATGCCCGCAGCCGGGCTTCGGCCAGGACCTTGGCCGTGGTCTCGACGACCACGGCCATCACCCCGGCCGGTACGCCCGCATCGTCCAGCAGCGGCGAATAGTCGAGGTTCATCCACGCGGGCTCGGGGCGGCCGTTCCGATTGAGCGTGAGCTCCTGGTCCTGGTAGCTCAGCGTGCCGCCCGCCAGTCCGACCTTCATCACGTTGTCGTTGAAGTCGGCGACCTCGGCCCATCCTTCACGGACGTTGGACCCCAGCAGCCGGGGATGCCGCTCGCCGGCGAAGATCGCGTAGGCGTCGTTGTAGATCATCACGCCCGCTTCCCCCCAGAGCATCACGATCGGCACCACGGACCGCAGCATGAGCGAGGTCGCCGCCTTCATGTATGGCGGCCAGTCCTCGATCGGGCCGACGCCGGTCGTGCGCCAGTCTTGCCGTGCGATCAACTCGCCGAGACGACCGCCGTCCGCGAGAAATGGCAGGAAACGTGCCGTGGCCTCACCTCGCATCTGTGTCGCACCTTTCATCGAATGCCTTCGCGCTGCGCCACCGAGCGACCGTCGCCCGACCATACCTGGAGCCGGAAGTCGTCCTCCTCGTGGTGGACGATCCGCGGCAGGCCGAGCGATGCCAACTGCGAATGCACCGCATCGGTGGCCAGCGCGCGCTCCTTGAAATCCGGTCGCCAGTCGCAAGCCACGAGCGTGCCTTCGGACGCGAGTGAATGTCGACAGCATCCTGCGAGCTCGCGCATGGCGGAGGCATCGAGAAAATAGCCCACCTCGCTCAGCACGATCAGGTCGAAGGGGCCGGCGTCATGCGGCCACTCGTCGGGCAGGCTGTGCTGCTCGATGCGGACGTTGCGCAGTCCACGGGTGCGCGCGCTGGCGATCTCCACTGCGCGCTCCGAGAAATCGGCGGCGAGCACCCAGTCGCAGCGTTTCGACAGCGCCATGGTGAGCTCACCGACGCCGCAGCCAGGCTCGTAGGCATTCAGATAGTGCCGCCGGGGCAGCGCGGCAAGCAGCAGGGTTCGCTTGCGCTCCTCGTACCAGCGCGTCCGCAACTGGTAGGGATCGTCGCTGGCGCCATAGAGATCGGCGAAGTAGGCGTCGTGCATCTCGCGGCTCCGGTGGCTCAGGTGAACATCACTTCGAAAGGCCTTGCCGCGCGCTCCACGGTGGTGGACCGGAGGATCGGCCCGGCGCCCGTAGACGCGTCGGGCTGCAACTGGCTCGTGAAGCACTGCACCGCCTGGCGCTTGCGGCTCACGGCGTCGGTGTCGAGTTCCAGCCGCGATGCGCGATGCCAGGGGATGCGCTCGTCACCCGGCGCAGCCCAGTGCCATGCCCACACCGGTACTTCCACCAGCCGTGCCCCCACGCGCGCCGCTGCAAACGCGCAGGCGTGGCCGGTGGCCTCGTGGTCGGGGTGGCCATCCTGTCGCCAGGTGGTGAAGACTACGTCGGAACGTTCCAGCAGCGGCAGCAGGCGTTCGGCCAGCAGCCAGCGCAGATCCTGCAGGCCGCCGTCCGGCATGCCCAGGCGCACCGGCTCGATGTCGACGCCCAGGCGATGCAAGGCATCGCGGCTCTCCCGTGGGCGCTCCCGTGTCAGGCGATCGGCCGGCCATTCGGCGGATCCGGGATGACTGGCCGTGCCGTCTGTCACGGCGATCACGCAGACCCGCGTCCCGGTTCGGGCAAGGAGCGCGAGCAGGCCGCCCACCGAGAGCACTTCGTCGTCCGGATGCGGCGCCACCACCACGACGCGGCCGCCCTCGGGGACCAGTTGGGCGGGCGTTGCCGCCTGCAAATGCTGCAGGCCGGGCCAGGCGTTCCAGTCCGACTCCGACGTTCCTTGCCCGCGGATCGGGCGATCGGTCACAGCTTCCATGGCGGGGCTCCTCCATCCACGACCTGTTGGCCGAGTGCCGCGAGGTCGCGCTCGGCGTGGCTCTGCCGCAGGTACACCGGCAGGTCGGCCATGGCGCGCGCGAATCGCGGGTTGCGGCACAGCGGGCCCGCGCCGACCGCGCGCCCGGCGTGGTGCATGACCTCATTGGCCGCATGCTCGACGGCAAGCCGCGCCCGCATGGCAGCACATCGGGCGTCGTCCTTCGGATGGGCGTCGATCCACGCGGCGGTTTCGCGCAGCATCGCGGCTGCCGCGGTCAGCGCCACGTCGATGGCGCCCAGGTGGGCCAGCCGATGGGCATCGGGTGCGTTGCCGCTCGATCGTCGTGTCGTGCGCGCGATGCCGAGCGCCCCGCCGAACCAGCAGGCCGCGATGCCGGCGCCCCCTTGCCAGAAGCCGGGCCTGTCGACGTAGTCGCCGGGCCGGCCGATCTGCAAGGCATCGGCATGCTCGAATCGCACATCCACGCTGCCGCTCGCCGCCATGCCGACCGCGTGCCAGCCGTTGCCGGTCACCGTGACGCGGGGAGGCTCGATGGTCACGGCGGCCAGACAAGGTTCGCCACCGGCATTCCAGCAACTCACGACGGCATGAGTCACCGTCGCGGCGCCCGAGCACCATGCCTTGGTGCCGTTCAGGCGGACGCAGGAGGTCGGGCGATCGGCGTCCAGCGCGTGCATGGCCAATCGCGCGTCGGGTGGTTCCGCGCACCAGGTGCCCCAGCGCGTGCCCGGAAGTGCGGCAGGCGCACCAAGCTCCTCGAGGATCGCGAGCGCATCCGTATGGCCCTCGAACAGCTTGACCAGCGAAAGGTCGAGTGCCGCCACCTCCGCCAGCATCTGCCATCGCTCCAGCGTTCGCCCGGATCCCGGCTGTGGGAGACGGTCGAGGCCGGCCTCGATCAGATGTGCGAGTGCGAGGCCCGTTCCGTGCTGCTGCTCGAGTCGAGCCAGGACGTCGTCGATGACGGGAGCGAGCATGCGGACGTGCGGTGTGGTCGATGGGCCGGGTCAGAAAGCCCCTGGACGGTAGGCGAAACGGCGAGGGACCCTCGTCAGCGCAAGGCGCCCACACGTGTAGGAAGGGCAGGGGTTGCGCCGCTCTTGCTGCGGTGCATCAGGCGGGAGTCAGGGCTCGACGAGGAGTCGGGCCAGCAATGGGGCCGCACCCTTCAGCAGTTCGAATTCCTCGTCGGGCAGCGGCAGGGACGCCGCGTCGAAATGGCTGAGCGTGCCCCAGATGGCGCCGGCGGCATCCAGGATCGGGACGCTGTGGTACGAGAGGACGATGCTCGGGTAAGAGTAGCCCTGCAGCCTCGCATCGGCCGCGGAATTGTCCGTGCGGAACTGCCCATCGCGGACCACGAACTGGCAGTAGCTGCTGTCGAAAGGAATCGCCGCCAGGTACTCCGGCCGCAGCCGTCCCGTCTTGTCGTGCAGCAGCACGTTCTTCAGCGTGAGTCCCGCGAGCCGATACACGGCGCTGTAGCGGTGGGCGACGCCTTCATTGAGGAAGGCGAGGCCGCTGGACGGACCTTCGGTGTCCAGGATGGATGAAAGCGTGTCCAGTGTGCGAACCAAGCCCATGCGCCATTATGGGCTCGCCAAGGCGGGCAGCGCTCCCGGATTCAGGTGCTGCACCACAGCATTGAGGAGGGCGTCCGCGAAGCCGCCGCGCGCCCTCGCTTCGCGCCGGGCGCTCGTTATCACGCGGGGCTTTGCGCTCCATGCGATCTTCGCGCCGGAGACTTCGAGCGCCCGCACGAAGTCGACGTCCTCGTCGCAACCGAGGTGTCGGAAGCCGCCCGCGCGGCGGTAGGCGAGCGCCGAAACGCCCAGGTTGGCGCCGTGCACGTGGCGGTGTCCATCGTTGTCCTGGTAGGTCTCCAGGAAGTGCCGGCGCAGGAGATCGGCATGGATTCCGTGGGGCGACCAGTCTTCCACGCCGACCGTGCCGCAGACGGCGTCCGCGTCCAGCGACAGCTGATCCGCCAGCCAGCACTGCGAAACCAGCGTATCGGCATCGGTGAACGCCAGCCATCGCGCACTGCGCGCGAGCAGGACCTCGGCGCCGACGGCGCGGGCGACGCCGACGTTGCGGGCTCGCACGCTGATGGTGATGGCGCCCGAGCGGGCGGCGATGAGGCCCGTGGCGTCCGTGCAGCCGTCGAGGACGACGATGGTCTCGACCGCTTCGCCGACGAGCGCCGGATGCGTGCCGGCGCGGCGCGCGGCCTCCACGCATGAGGCGATCGTGTCCTGCTCGTTGTGTGCCGGAATGACGATGCCAAGCATGAGGAGCGTTCGGTGGTGTGGGCCATATTGGGGTTTCGGCAAAGGTAGGGTGCCCGACGGGCGGAGCGCGTCGGCCGCAACATGAACGGCGCGTAGGGCGCCGCCGAGGATTTCGAAGTGGTTGTCTTAAGACATTGCGCACGCGGCCGGGCGCGTGGCAAGAAAGCGAAGAGAGCTTCTATCGGCCGGCCGGAGGCTGCGACTGCTCGCGCGAGGCCAACTGCTCACGCAGGGCAGTCACATGGGATCCGACCTTCGCGAGCGCGTCGCGCAATGCCGCTTCGCTGCAATGGAAGTGCGCGCACCAGTACTGGAACTCGACGGGGTCCTGGGCGTTGACGCGGCCCGGATCCAGAGGCTTGAAGTGGCTCAGATCGACTGACATGGCGCTCTCCTTGCGGTCCGCAACCAGAACTTATAGAGCGCCGGCCCTCCGCGGACAAGCGCAAGACGTCGAGATCGGCAACCCCACGTAACACTGGCTTCATAGAGGAGGCGTAACCTTCGGACCAGACAGTCTGCCGGCGCTGGTAGAGGTCGCTTCGGCACCCACCCGTCAAGAGTGGTTCCTCGATGCCGGCGGCTGTCCTCGCTCCCTAGCTGGATTGGGAGGCGGCTTGGCGGGTGCCTGATCCCCGCGCCACAAGCAGGCACACGCTTTCGGCCGTTGCGGCATGGGCCGTGGTTTCCGCATTGATGCCGGTCTGATAGTCCGTTAGGCTCGCCGCAACCGACATGACCAAGTTCTGCGAGTCCTGCCACACACCCAACGTAGACCGCGCAAGGTACTGCCGCGGTTGTGCGGGCCGGTTCTCGGGCATCCGCACCGCGGCCACCACGTTCAGGTCGACGGTGCCTGACTGGAAGAGCGAGCGCCCGTCGCTGCGGGCGACGATGCCGGCGGACGACATCCTGGCCGTGCGGCGCAGCACCGTCGTCCGGGAGCAACCGGATCGAGCCCTGCCGGCCCCCAATGCACCTGTCATGCTGTCGATGGTCGTCATCGTGGCCTTGAGCGCTGCGTTCGTGGCCTGGTACTGGAACCGCGCCCCGGATCGCACCCACCCTTCTGCCCCCATGGCATCTGCCCAGGCCGCCGAGCCGGTCGAGTCCCGGCACGAGTCGGCAATGCCGGCGCTGCCACCGGTCGCGAAACGGGCCGACCCGGCGCCCGAGACCGAACCGCTTCGCAAGCAGGAAGCGAGGACCGGATTGCCGGCTGAGACGCTGCTGCCGATCCCTGCCCCGGCCGAGGCGCGAGTCGCAAGCATTGCCCTTCCGCAGGACCCGCCCCCGGTCGAAGCTTCACCGACGGCGGCTGCACAACAACACAATGAAGTCGCTTCTTCGCCGCCCCCGAAGAGCAAGGTCGCGCGCCAAGCGACACGAAAACCCGCGCCAGGCCGCCCGGCGCCGAACGCCATCTCCGTTGCGGAAGTCCGCCCTGTGGAAGTCCCGCGGTTCGACAGCATGCCACTGCCGCGCTTGAGTGCGCAGTCTCAAGCCGCAGCCGGACCCGCGGTAGGCAGCATGACCCGGTGCGATCGCCTCAACCCGTTCGGCGAAGCGCTCTGCATGGACCCGCGCTGAATCACCGGGACAGGGGTCGATCGCCGCCGGTCACTTCATCCGGAATGCCTTCCAGGTCGGCAAGCCACACCACGGCTTCCGAATCGCTCGGCGCGCGCCAGTCGCCGCGTGGCGAGAGCGATCCGCCGGAGCCCACCTTCGGCGCGTTCGGCACGCAGGAGCGCTTGAACTGGCTGGTCTTGAAGAAGCGATGCAGGAAGGTCCCGAGGTGCTTGCGGATCTGGGCGAGCGAGTAGGCGTTGCGTTCGGCCTGCAGATCGTCCGGCCAGCGTCCCTTGTCGCGGTCGTGCCATGCCGTGTACGCCAGGAACGCCACCTTGCTCGGCGCGAAGCCATAGCGCAGCGTGTAGTAGAGGTGGAAGTCCTGGAGCTCGTAGGGCCCGACGAAGTCCTCCGTCCGCTGTCCCGGCTGTTGAGCGGCATCGCCCGCTGCGCCGGCGTCGTTCGGCACCAGTTCCGGGCTCACCTCGGTGTCCAGGATCGCCTCCAGCACGGTGCTGCCCGCCGGGCCGATCTGGCCGTTCTGCGCAACCCAGCGCACCAGGTGCTTGATGAGCGTCTTGGGCACGCTCGCATTCACGTTGTAGTGCGACATGTGGTCGCCGACGCCGTAGGTGCACCAGCCGAGCGCCAACTCGCTGAGGTCGCCCGTGCCCACCACGATCGCCCCGTGGAAATTGGCGAGCCTGAACAGGTGGCTGGTCCGCTCACCGGCCTGCACGTTCTCGAAGGTGATGTCGTACTGCGGCACCCCCTCGGCGAAGGGATGTCCGAGATCGACCAGCATCTGGTGACAGCTCGGCCGGATGTCGATCTCGCGCGCGGTGCAACCGATGGCCTCCATGAGCTGATGGGCCTGGTCCTTCGTCCGGTCGGTGGTGGCGTATCCGGGCATCGTGAATCCGAGGATGTTGGCGCGGGGCAGGCCGAGGCGGTCCATCGCCTGCGCGCACACGAGCAGCGCATGGGTCGAGTCGAGCCCGCCCGATACACCGATCACCAGCTTTTTGATCCCCGCGGCCTCCAGCCGCTGCACCAGCGACTGGACCTGGATGTTGAAGACCTCCATGCAACGTTCGTCACGATGGCGTGCGTCCGCCGGCACATAGGGAAATCGCTCCACATTCCGAAGCAGCGCAGGTGACGGTGCCGGGCGCGGCGGCATGCAGTCGAAGGCCACCGTGCGCCAGCCGGACAGGGCCTGCTTGTGCCGCTGCACCGAAACACCGAAGGAGTTCTGGCGCATGCGCTCGCGCGAGAGCCGCTCGAGATCGACATCCGACATGATCACGTGCGACCGGTTGCTGAAGCGCTCGCTCTCGGCCAGCATCTCGCCGCTCTCGTAGATCAGGGCCTGGCCGTCCCAGGCCAAGTCGGTGGTCGATTCCCCGATGCCCGCCGACGAATAGAGATACGCCGCGAGACAGCGCGCCGAGTGCAGGCTGACCAGCCGGTGCCGGTATTCGGACTTGCCGATCGTGATGTTCGAGGCGGAGAGATTGACCAGCACCGTGGCCCCCGCCAGCGCGGCGTAGCTCGACGGCGGGATCGGTACCCACACGTCCTCGCAGATTTCGACGTGCAGCTTCAGCAAGGGCAGCTGTCGTGCCGCCACGATCACATCGGTGCCGAAAGGCACACGCTGGCCGCACAGCTCGATTTCGGTCGACAGGGCGCTGTCGGCGGCGCTGAACTGCCGGCCTTCGTAGAACTCGCCGTAGTTGGGCAGATAGGCCTTCGGCCACACGGCGAGGACCCTGCCGCCGCTCACGGCCGCGGCGCAGTTGAAGAGGCGGTGATCCACGCGCAGCGGCAGCCCCACGATCGCGAGCGCCCCGAGCTCCCTCGAAGCGGCGACCACGGTGGCGAGCGCGTCTTCGCAGGCATCGAGCAGCGCCGCCTGGTGGAACAGGTCGTCGCAGGTGTAGGCCGACAACCCCAGTTCCGGAAACGCGACGACCAACGCACCTTGCGCGCTGGCCTCGCGGTAGAGCGCGACGGTTTCATTGGCGTTGAAGACCGGATCGGCGACGCGGTTGCGGGGCACCGCGACGGCGACGCGCGCGAAACCATGGGTCGAGGGGTCGAGAAACTCAGTGAGGCTGGTCATTCGGTCATCCTACCGGGATGCGGGCGTCAGGCTTGCGGGTTGGTTGCCTACAACGCGACTGTGTCCTCTCGTCCCAGAATGTTTCCTTTGGGAACTGGAGGCATCGTGGACACGCAAGACAAATCCTGGCTCGCAGCGCTCGAGGAAGCGGACGCCATCCGGCCGGACCTGCCCGGCGAGCATCTCATCGTGCTGGGCGTCGGCCTGTTGCTGCTCATGGCGACGGGGCGCAGCCGCACGCTGATCGGCAAGGCGTTGATCGGCGCCGCGGCCGGCGCGTTCATCGGGCGCGCGGCAAGCGGCACGGGCGGACTGACTTGCCTCGCGGCCAAGGTCGACAAATTGCTCACGCGCTACAGGCTCTAGGCGCCCCGCGGCGGCGACCGGCTCAATATGCGCGCTTTGCGGGCTCGCGCGGCTCGTTGCGCTGCGCGCGCTTCGCAGGCTTGCGAGGGCCGAGGTCCGCGAGCAGCGCCTGCGGCTCGGCCGCGGGCGCGGCCGGCGGTTCCAGAACGGCGCTCATGCCCTTGGAGAATTCACGGCACGAACGGTCGAACTCGGCAAGCGCCTGGAGGTATTCGCGCCGGGCCGATTTGGCGCTCATGGGCAACACCGTGTGCGGAAGGCAACTGTCCTGTGACTGAAAACGACAACGACCTGAGTCTTTGTCTTACAAGTCCGTGGATCAGGGCCAAGGACAAGGGTACACAATTTGAAAATCTCCTTCTCAACGTTGGAGCAATGGGATGAAGTTCTGCGAAGCGTGTCACACGGCGAACAAGGACCGTGCCAGATACTGCTGCGGTTGTAAAGGCAAGTTCTCGGGGGTGCGCTTCGCGGCCAACACCACAGAGTCCGCCTTCGCGGATTCGCGCGAGCTCCTTTCCACCCCGCCTGTACCGACCAGAACGTTGAGCCGAGCGAGCGAGGGCCGCGCTCGGCGCTCGGGCAGCCGCAAGGGGCTGTGGCTGGTGTTCCTGCTGTTGTTGCTGGGCGCGTTCACGTACTGGTATTCGAGCCCGCGCCAGATTTTCATCGACTGGTCGAAGGCGGGGGACTCGGTGTCGTCCTTTGCCTCGTCGGTCTCTTCTTCGGTTTCCTCTTCGGTTTCTTCCACCTTCGATTCGACCGTGTCTTCCCTGCGGCAGTCCTCCAAGCCGGAAGCGGTCGCCATCGTCGAAACGCCGGCACAGCCGGCGGTCGCAGCGGCAAGCCAGCAGCCCGTGCCCGTGCCCGCAACCGCGCCCGTTTCGCGGCGCCGCAGTGATGAGGGTGCCCCGAGGCAGAAGGGCGGCACGAAGGCCAGCGAGACGGCGAGCGCGTTGGAGACCGAGCGCGGGACTGTGCGCGCTGTGCCGGTCGAGCGCCTCGAAGTCCAGCCGTCGGACGCGATGAGTGCGGCGCTTCACGACCCGGCGCCATCGATCCCCGAAGCGCAGACGGTCACCGTCTCCGAGCCGGCGAGCGAGGTCGCAGAGCCGAGGCAGCGAGCGTGTTCGGAAACGCTCGCGGCACTGGCCCTGTGCCCGAAATGACGAGCCCCAGGTCGCTTACTTCGTTCGGCGTATAGGCCGTCGGCGGAGTTGAGTTTCGCCTTCGGGAGGCCGACGATGGCGCCCCATGGCCTGGCAGTCGCTCGCCAACACCCTTTCCACGTTGCCGCGCGTGCTCGCCGGGCCGGTGCTGCGAAAGGTCGCACCGCGCAGCGTCAGCGTCTGGCTCGCGATGCGCACCGGAGGCGACGTCTCGCTCACGGTGCTCGACGCGCTCGACAAGTCCCTGGCCTTTGGCCATCGCCACACCTTCGCCGTCGGCACGCAACTCCACCTCGTGTGCGTGACCGCGCATCCGGACGCTGGCCAGGGCGACCTGGTGGAGGGCATCGTCTACCGCTACAAGCTTGAATTCGCCTTCGACGACGGCCAGGGCATGGACCTGGCCGCGGCCACCAGCACGCAATTCTTGCCAGGTGCCTTCTGCTACGTGCCCTTCGGCCTGCCCAGCTTCTGTCTGCCGCCTGCGTCGATCGACGACCTGCGCCTGCTGTGCGGCTCGTGCCGCATCCCGCACGGCAACGGCAGGGATTGCTTTTCGATTGGCGACAAGCTGATCGCGCAGGCGTCGTCCAACCCGCTGGCACGGCCGCACCAGTTGCTGCTCACGGGTGACCAGATCTACGCGGACGACGTCTCTGCTTCGATGCTCATGGTCATCTCCGACGCCGCGCATGTGCTGCTTGGCTGGAAGGAGGAGATTCCGTTCGACGACCAGGGCGGCAAGGCCACCGTGGACAAACTGTTGCCCTACCTGCGCCGCGACCCGCTGGAGGCGGCCGGCTTTACTTCGGAGGACCTCGACGGGCAGCTCCTGTCACTTGGCGAATACCTGTGCATGTACATGATGGTCTGGTCCGACGTGCTGTGGCCCGTCGACATGCCGGGCTTCAACGATGTGGCCAAGGCCACGGAAGGGGTCCTCGGGGATCCGATCGCGCTGGGCCACTGGCTCGGGCAGCGCGCGAAGAAAGGCCAGGACTTCGGCGTGGCCAAGGAGGTCACCCGGCTCACGCTGTTCCGCCACGACCTCCAGGACGTGCGCCGGATGCTGGCCAACATCCCGAGCTACATGATCTGCGACGACCATGAAGTGACCGACGACTGGAACATGACGCGCGACACCTGCAGGTCGCTGTACGGCCATCCGCTCGGCCTGCGCGTGTCGCAGAACGCGCTGGTCGCCTATGCGCTGTGCCAGCACTGGGGCAACGTGCCGGAGGTGTTCGAGGGTGGCGGCCCGGGAAGGGCCTTGCTCGACCTGCTCGACGGCACCGCCACCGCAGCCGACTACGAAGCGAAATCGCCCGCATTGCGCACCCTGGTGGCCGTGCACGACGAGGCCACGCTCGCGACGCGGCCGGCCAATGCCGTGTTCCACGACGCGGACTCGCTGATCTACAACTTCACGGTGGAGGGGCCGGGACACCAGATCATCTTCACCGACTCGCGCTCGTGGCGCTCCTTCCCGACCGGCAGCGTGGGCGGCGGCGTGCTGATGCCCGTCGAACAACTGACCCAGCAGATCGTGAACACGCCGCCGGCCGGCGACCGCATCGTGATCGTGGTGATGACGACCAATGCGCCGGCGGTGGAGCCGATTCGCTCGGCCGCCCGCCACGACGCAGTGGCCAACTTCTTCGAGCACTATCCCGATGTCTACGAGGCGTGGGAGTTGCCGTCGATCCATTTCGACCGATTGATGGCGAGCCTGACCAATAAGTTGCCCCTGGTCGACGGCCAACGGACCGGGGCACTAGCGATGATTTCCGGCGACGTGCATTTCAGCTTTGCGACCCGGTTGCTCTACAAGGCGACGACACGCCTGGAGGACGCGCAGCCCCAGCCCGTCAAGGCGGTGATCGCGCAACTGGTGGCGAGCTCGTTCCGCAAGGAGACCGGGAACACGCTCGGCTTCCATCGCGACGGCTACGCCTATGCGCCCAATCCCATCGCGTGGCTGCTGATCCCGAAGACGACGCCGCAAGGCTATGTCGGCTGGAACATCGGAGTTGGCTCCGAGAAGGTCGTGGGCCAGCGCGGCCTGGCCGGCAGCCCCTTCGTGCCGCTCTTCACCCTGAAGCTCGACCAGCCGACGCTGGCGGTCGAGCCGGACGGCTTCTTTCTCGGCACCGCGATCGATCCACAGACACCGCCGGACTACAGCTACCGGCTCGACTACCTGACGCCGCCCGAAGTCACCGTGCCCGTGGACACCACGCCGATCCCGACGCTGCCCGACGGAAGCTCGCCCGACCAGCGCAAGATGGCCGCCGAGGCATTGCGCCTAGCGGCCACGAAATACCGCATGTACAACGCTGGCGGCGACGTGAACAAGGTCATCGGCACCAACAACTTCTGCGAGATCACCTTCGACTGGCACCCGACCAATGCGAGCCTGCGCCGGCTGCACCACATCGTGCGCTGGCGGAAGGCGAGGGCCAAACCCGAGGGCGAGGACGAAGCCGCGGACGAGAACATCGAGCTCCTGCTCGCCGAACTTCAGCTCAGCGAATACGTCGTGAGCCTCGATCCCGACGATCCCAAGTTCCCAGAGTTCGTGCCTCGGGCCATGACGTCATGAGCGCATCTCTCTTCGAATCGCTCTCTCGCGGCCTCGGTGGGCTGCTCGCGCCCATCGTCATGGTGGTCGAGGAGCCGGCCTGGCTCCCGCGCCTGTTCGCCGAACTCGGCGTGCCTCCGGACGCGAGCAACAACGCGCTGCTCCAGGCGCTCACCGCGGTGGCGGAACTCAAGGACCGCATCGAAGCGCTGGGCGCGCAGGAGGAGCCTTCGTTCGAGAGTATCGCCGCCGTGCTCGACGCCGCCGCCAATGCCTTCGAAGCCCTGCGCCGGCTCGAGCAACAAGGCCCGCTCGCTGCGCTCGATGGCCTGGGCCGGGAACTGGTCAACCTGCTGGTGATGGCCTTTCTCGAAAGCCGCATCCCCGCCGCACGGCCGGCAGCGGCGCTGCTGACCCTGCTCGAACCTGCGGAAGAACGCCGGGGCAATGCACCGCTGGTGCAGGGCGGCCGACTCGTCCGCGACACCTACCGCCTCGACGACTGGCATCTCGACCGCCTGCCCGCACTGCTGAAGGACCCGCTTGGCATGCTGCGCGCCGAGTACGGCAATGCGATGCAGACGGCAGCCGATGCGCAGGCCATGGCCGACAAGCTCTTCCCGCGCCTGCTGCGCCTGTTGCGCGCGCTGGGCGTCTCGTGCCGCTACGGCTTCGATCCTGAGGACGCTGCCGCCCTCGGCGATGCCGGTCCGCTGATGGCGCACGCGCTGATCGTGTACGTCGACGATCCGCTCTACGGCGCGGCAGCCGAATCAGGCGTCGTGCTGTCGTTGTCGGCGGCGGAGCAGGGCGATCTCGGCCTTGTCATCAGCCCCTTCGGCACCATCGCCGTGCAAGGCGTCGCCGGTCCCTGGCAGATCGCGGCCAATCTCACGGCGGGCATCGATGTCGTCGCCTGGGGCCGCCACGGCGTGACCTTGCTCGCGAGCCCGGGAACCATCGAGGCGAAGGGCAGCGCTTCCGCCAAGCTCGCGACGATCGATGCGCTGCCGGCCTACGTGATCGGCAAGCCCGACGGTGCGCGCATCGAGGTGGGCGGTGCAAGGCTCGGCCTGGACGTCACGCTGTCGGAATCGCACGCATCCCTGGCGGTCTCGGCGGACGTGACGAAGGCGCTGCTGGTCATCTCGGCCGGCGATGGCGATGGCTTCCTCGGCGCGATCCTGCCCGCCGGAGGGCTTCAAGCGAAGGGCGATCTCGGCCTCGCCTGGTCCAGCGACAAGGGCCTGACCTTGCGCGGCAGTGCGGCGCTCGAAGCCTCGGTGCCGGTCGGCTTGTCCTTCGGCGGCGTGACGCTCTCAGCCCTGACGCTGGCGATTCGACCTCAGGATGCCGACGTCGCGATGGAAGTGTCGGCCAGCGTGTCGGCATCCATCGGCCCCCTGACAGCCGTGCTGGATCGCATCGGCATTTCCGGCTTGCTGAGCTTCCCGGCCAATGGCGGCAACCTCGGCGTTGCGAAACTCGACCTCGGCTTCAAGCCGCCGAGTGGCGTCGGCCTGTCGGTGGAGGCGAGCGGCGTGCTCACCGGAGGCGGCTTCCTGTTCCACGACGATGCGCAAAAGGTCTACGCAGGCGTGATGCAGCTCTCGCTGCACGAGACCATCACGCTCAAGGCCTTCGGGCTGATCGCCACGCAGATGCCCGACGGCCGGCCGGGCTTCTCGATGATCATCTTCATCACTGCCGAGGACTTTCGCCCGATCCCGCTGGGCATGGGCTTCACGCTGCAGGGCATCGGCGGCATGGTGGCTATCAACCGCACTTTCGACCAGGACGTGCTGCGGGCCGGCCTGAAGAACGACACGCTCGGCACGCTGCTGTTCCCGCGCGATCCGGTGGCCAATGCGCCGGCCATCATCCGTTCGCTGGCCAGCGCCTTCCCGGCCCTGCGTGGCAGCTACCTGCTCGGCATCCTGGCGCGTATCGGTTGGGCCACGCCCACGCTGGTGCTGCTGGACCTGGCGCTGATCCTGCAGTTCGGGGCGCGCTCGCGCCTGCTGGTGCTGGGCCGCATCAGTTCGATGCTGCCTTCGCGCGACAACGACCTCGTGCGGCTGAACCTCGATGCGATGGGCGTGCTCGACTTCGACGAGGGCACCGCATCCATCGATGCGGTGCTCGTCGATTCGCGCCTCGTGCACAAGTTCGCGCTGACCGGCGCGATGGCGTTGCGGGCGCGATGGACCTCGGGCCCGGGCGCCGGCTTCGTGCTCGCGGTCGGGGGCCTGAACCCGCGCTTCGCGCCGCCGGCCAACTTGCCCAAGCTCGATCGCATCGCCATCGCGCTGTGCTCGGGCGACAACCCGCGCATCACCTGCGAGGCCTACTTCGCGATCACTTCCAACACCTTGCAGTTCGGCGCGCGGGCGCAATTGCACGCGGCCGCCTACGGCTTCAGCGTGGACGGGGACATCGGCTACGACGTGCTGATCCAACTCGTGCCGCTGCACTTCCTGGCGGACTTCCATGCATCGGTCCAGCTCAAGCGCGGTTCCAGCAACCTCTTCAAGGTGTCGCTGGAAGGCGAACTCGAAGGCCCACGGCCGCTACGCGTGAGCGGCAAGGCATCCTTCGAGATCCTGTGGTGCGACTTCTCGGTGCGCTTCGACAAGACCCTGATCGACGGCGAGAAGCCGCCGCTGCCACCGGCGGTAGATGTGGTGGCCGAACTGAAGAAGGCGCTCACCACGCCGCAGAGCTGGACCACGCTCGGCCCGGCGCATGCGAGCCATGGCGTGGCATTGCGCAAGCTCGCGGCGACGGGCGGGGGAAGCGCCATCGTGCTCGATCCTCTCGGACGGCTGGTCGTGAAGCAGCAGGTCGTGCCCCTGAACACCTCGCGGGACGTCGATTCCTTCGGCGGCGCACCAGTGGCGGGGGCGAAGCGCTTCGTCGTCAAGGCGTCGCTGAATTCGCAGCCGCAGGACACGGATGCGGTCGCGGTGCGGGACCAGTTCGCTCCGGCCCAGTTCTTCAACATGAGCGACGACGAGAAGCTCGCCGGCCCATCCTTCGAGGAGATGGATGCGGGGCTGGTCTTCGGCAGCGAGGCGGTGAGCTTCGACGCGACGCAGGTCGTCGGCGCGCCGCTGAAATACGAGCCGATCGTGATCGACGACATGGCGGCGCCGCCGAAGCCGCCCGCGCCGCCGTTCCTCATGAGCTTCGCGCAGTTGCGCTTTCACAGCCGCACCGGCGCGGCGGCGCGCGCGCCGGTGCGCGCCGTCGGTCTGGCGCGTTTCCGCCGTGGCGATGAAGTCGACGAGGAGGCGCCGGCACAGGCTGTGCAAGCCGTGCAGATCGAGGCGCCGCGATGGGTCATCGTTCCGCTGGCCGACGGCGCACCCGCAGCGGTCGACGCGACGCTCCAGACCTGGAGCGAGTATCGGGCCGCGCTGGGCACGCTCAACCGTGGCGGCGCGCGGTGGCAGGTGGTGCCGCTGCACGAGTTGCAGGACGCGCAGGCCTGAAGGGGACGATCCATGCCGACCTCCGACGACTCCCACGCCAACCTGAGCTTCCTGCCCTGGGTGCGTCAGGGCGCGGCCGCGAGCATCACCACGCCGGATTCACTCGGGGCGGGGCAGAGCGCGGTGGCCGACGTGTCCGCCGTGCTGTCGGTCAACGGCAGTGCAGCGCCGCCGGTGACGGTGCGCCTGCGAGGCCCGGCCGACGTGGTCGGCATCGATGCGAACCAGGTCGTGCGGCGCGATCCGCACCCGGGCAGCATCGATTTCGAGCCCAACTACTTCGCGGGCATCGAGTTCGACCGGGCCGACTTCCCGTGGCTCTTCACGCCGGCCCGCGCCGACACGACGGGCAAATTGCGCCCCTGGCTCTGCCTGGTCGTCGTGCGCAAGCAGGACGGGGTGTCGCTGGGCCCGACGGTCGATGCGCCATGCACCACGCTGCAGATCGCCGCACCCGCGAGTGTCGCGTCCGAACTGCCGAATCTCGTCGACAGCTGGGCCTGGGCGCATGCGCAGGCGACGGCGAGCGATGCGGGGCAGGTCGGCCATGCGCTGGCCGGGTCGCCGGCCCTGTCGCTGTCGCGCCTGCTGTGCCCGCGAATTCTTGCGGCCGACACCGAGTACATCGCCTGCGTCGTGCCCACCTTCGAGCTGGGGCGCAAGGCCGGGCTGGGCCTGCCGATCGCGGACGCCGATCTCGTTGCGGCCAACGCGCTCGCGCCCGCCTGGACGCCGACGCAGAAGTTGCCTTTCCTGCTGCCGGTCTACCTGCACTGGGAATTCCGCACCGGTCCGGGCGGTGATTTCGAATCGCTGGTGCGCCGCCTCAAGCCGCAGCCCGTGCCCGAAGGCCTGGGGCGTCGTCCGATCGACATCGGCCGGCCCGGGTTCGAACTGCCGGCGGACTTCCCGCAGCCCACCGCGCTCGGCCTCGAAGGCGCGCTGCAGCCGATGGAGGCACCCGACACGCCGGCGCCGTGGGCAGAGGCAACGGCGGCGCCTTTCCAGACCGCACTGGCCGCGATCATCAACACGCCGGGCCTGAGCGAAGTGGCCGACCCGGATGCCGATCCGCTCCTCGCGCCGCCCATCTACGGCCGCTGGCATGCGGCGCGTGCAACCGTGGCGCGAGGCGTTCCCAAATGGCTGGACCAGGTCAATCTCGATCCGCGCTCGCGCACGGTCGCTGCCTTCGGCACACGCGTGATCCAGGAGCACCAGGAGGCGCTGATGGCGGCAGCCTGGGAGCAGGCGGCGGACCTTCAGCGCGCCAACCAGCGGATGCGGCAGATGCAACTCAGCCTCGCCGTCGGCACGAGCCTGCATGCGCGGCACTTCGCGAACCTCGGCGCGGAGACCCTGATTCGCGTCGGCGCACCGGCCTTCGCGCGCATACGCACGATCGCGACGGGCGAGACCTCGCCACGCACGCTGGTTGCGCGCATGGCCGACAAGGCGCTGCCCATCGCGGCCACCAGCCCGGCGATGCGCCGCATCGGGCGAGAGCGCGGCCCCTTCACGCGGCGCATCGCCGCACAGGGGCTGACGCGCTCCACCACCCAGATGTGGGTCGCGAAGCTCAATCTGGGCCTGAGCTTCTCCACGCCGCCCGCGACCGACCAGGCCACGATCGATGCCGTGCGCAGCCGGGTGACCAACGTGTCGATCCGTCCGTACCGCGACGTCGCGCAGACGCTCATCGACGGGCTGGTCGGCCGTCCGAACTTCCAGGTCATGGCCGAAGGTGCGCCGCTGAACGTGCCCAGCATCACGGTGATGATCGTGCTGCCCGACAGCCCGACGGCGCATGCCTTCCGACTCGCCGCGAGCGAGCACCTGGGCCGCATCAACCCCGGCCGCTTCAAGATCCTGCGCGGTCCGCCGATCGCGTTGGACGTGGGCGAGTTCAAGAAGACGGTGCTGGCACAGACCGAGCCACGCCAGACCTTGGTGGCGCTGGCGCGTGCAGTGGTCGCGGTCGGTACCGGCGCAGTGCCGCCGGTCGACACGCCCGCGAGCGCCGCGGCGGGCATCGACACCATCATGGCCGCTCCCAGCTACAGCCAGCCGATGTACGAGCCGCTGAGGGACCTGTCGCAGGAACTGCTCCTGCCCGGACTGCAGGACGTGTTGCCGGACAGCGTGATCGGCCTCAAGACGAACCGCCGCTTCGTCGAGGCCTACATGGTCGGACTCAATGTGGAGATGGCTCGCGAGTTGCTGTGGCGCGGATTTCCGACGGACCAGCGCGGTACCTGCTTCGACCAGTTCTGGGATGTGCGCGGCACCCCGAAGCCGCGCCCCGATATCGGGCCTCTGCACCTCTGGGCCGATCGCCCGCTGGCCGATCCCGGCACCGCGCCGGCGCGCGAGCAGTTCGTGATGCTGATGCGCAGCGCATTGCTCCGGCGCTATCCGAACGCCATCATCTTCGCCGTCCCGGCCGTGGTCGATGCGAATGGCGTGCGTTCGCCGAGCGAGGACGCCACGATCGAAGTGCCGCCAGCCTTCAATGGAACGATGCAGCCGGATGTGTCCTTCTTCGGCTTCGACTTCAGCGCCGACCAGGCCACCGGCGCCGACGGTGGCCACGGCTACTACATCGTCATCCAGGAGCACCCGACGGAGCCGCGCTTCGGGCTCGACGAAGACACGCCGACCGGCGGCGCCAGCCATCTGGGTGTCGCCGGCGGCCCGCCCACGGACCTGCCGCTGGACGACCTGCAATGGGGTCGCAACGGCGCGCACATGGCCGGCATCGTGCGGCAGCTGCCGGTGCGCATCGCCATCCATGCCTCGCAACTCGTCAAGCATTGAGCAGGCACCATGGCCACCATCACCGGCATCTCCACCGCGGCGTTCTTCAGGAGCAACCTGAAGCTCGCCGCCGTAGCCCAGCCGCAGTTGCCGCCGCTGATGGGCAATACGCTGTGCCCGAGCGACAGACCGCTCGCGCTGCTGCCCGTGCGGCTGGAGACGCGCTTCTTCGCGCAGCCCGATGGCAGCAGCGAACTGCGGGTGCGCATCTATCCCGACAGGATCCATCTCGACTCGCATGAACCCGAACTGCTTCCGGGCGAGCAGGCGTGGGGCATGCACTACTGGGAACAGGACTGGCGCGCTGGGCCGGATTCAACCGCGCGTGCAGATGCGTGGCGGCAACTGGCGGACCGCTTCGGCGCTGCGCGCGCTGCGTGGATCGCGCGTGCCCTGGAGCCTCTCAATGCGGCGCAGCGGCCGAACGCGGCCGTGCCGGCCACCGAGCCTTTGCCCGAGGCACCGCAGTGGCCTGCGATCCAGGTCGTCGACGATGGCAAGGATGCCGCGTGGCGGCGCGCACCGCTGGCCCGGCTCCTGCCGGATCGCTGGATCGCCATCGTGCAGGCGGGCGGCCGTCCGGTGATCGCCGTCGGCGGCAGCGACATTCGCCGACCGCTCGCGACAGGGCCCGATCCGCAGGCACCGGCGGCGCAGGTCCCGAACGACCAGATCGCTGTCGACGAAGGCATGCGCTGGATGATTGATTTCGACGAAGCCGAGAAAGCCGGCATGGGCTTGCGCATCGCCATCCCCGCGCCGCTGCTGACGGCCGGGCTCGACAGCCTGTTCGTGCTCGGCACCGCGTCGACGGATGCGGCGGACACCGCTGCGCAACTGGCTTCGCTGCTCGACGCCCATCACTACACGGACGGCGTCGAGTTCCTGCGCACCGGCACGCCGACCAACAACACGGCCGATCGCCGGGCGGGGTACGACTCGACCGATGCCGGCCGCATGCAGAGCTTCGCCAGCGAAGTCGCCTTCGATCCTTCGACGCTCGACGCGGCATCGAACGCGGTGCGGCTCGGCCTCGCCCTGGGCCTGCCCGCCGGGCGCACCGCCCCCGTGCTGGGGCGGCTGCCGCTGGCGGACGGAAGGCCGGACATCGCGATGCGCGCCATGAACAACGCGTTGTGGCCCGCCGGCTGGGGCTACTTCCTGAGCAACCTGGCGGGCCCCGACGGCAGCGGCCTGACGCCGGAGCACATCGCATGGGCGCGCAGTCATTTTCTCGACCACGTGCGCAGCGCCGGGCCTTACGCCAGCCTGCGTTGCGGGCGCCAGCCCTACGGCATCCTGCCGGTGACCTCGCTCGACGCCTGGCGTCCGCGCGCGGGCGAAGAGGACGCGTCGGCACGCGACGCCTGGCTGCAGAAGCTGCTGCTGCAACTGCGCGATGGCGCGTGGCGCCCGCAACTGGGCGACGCCGCGCGCGTCGGTCGCCGGCAGCCGCCCGATCCCGATGGCGACCTCGCGGACGTGATGCGCACCGATGCCGTTTCCAGCACCTATGGCACGCGTGCGGTGCTCGGGCGCCATTACCTGCAGCATCTTCGTGCCTTCCTCGGTGAAGACCTGCAGGGCAGCGGTTTCATCGGCGCGCAGGACGCCATCGCGACCGGACTGCTGCAACGGCTCGGCCTTCCGTGGCGCCCCAGGCTCGCGCGGGCTGCCTATGCGGACCTCGACTACGCCGTGACCGTGCCTATGGTTCAGGCCGGCGAGATATCGCCGTGGCAGAAGCTCGAACCCGACTACATCGCCGCGCTGCTGGCCCAGCCCACGATCGAAGCGCTGATCGCGATGCGGCCGGACCCCGCCGACCCCGGCAGCACCGCAAGCCTGCTGAAGATCCTGCTGCGCCACGCGCTGCTGCGCGAGCTGGCACAGGCCACGGCGATGATCGCGGCCGGCCTGCCCGGCAACGACCTCGCCACCTTGCTGCGCGACCCGGAGCTGGTCGATCTGGTGACCGGGGCGCCACCCACGCTCACCTGGAAGCGCCAGCTCGACCTGCAGGTCCCCGCCGTGACCGGCGACCGCACGATCCGCCAGTTCATCGAAGGCGCGACGAGCTTCGAGCTGCCCGCACTCGCATCGCTCGGTGCCTTCCGCGACAGCCTCTCCCGCCTGCGGACGCTGGACAGCGAGGCGCTCCAGTTGCTGATGCAGGGGACGCTGGACCTCTCGTCGCATCGGTTGGACGCGTGGGTCACTTCGTTCGCGAGCAAGCGTCTCTCCGCGATGCGCGCCGAAGCGCCGCAAGGGATCTATGCCGGCGGCTATGGCTGGGTCGAGAACCTGCGGCCGGCCGCTTCTGCTGTGCCACTCACGCCACCGGCGGGCGAGCCGGGGCCGCTCTTCGCATCACCGGACGACAGCGGCTTCATCCATGCGCCGTCGATGACCCACGCCGCCGCCGCGGCGCTGCTGCGCAATGCACACCTCGGCGCGACGGGTTTGCCGCAGGAGGAGGGGCCCTTCGCCATCAACCTCACGTCACGCCGCGTGCGCGAGGCGACCCAGCTGCTGGATGGCGTACGCCAGGGCCAACCGCTCGGTGCATTGCTCGGCTACCGCTTCGAGCGCAACCTGCACGAGCTGTCGCTCGACCGCTTCATCGCACCGTTGCGCGACTTCGCGCCCTTGGTCGCCGGCAAGCTGGAGCCGAAGACGCAGCCGGTGGAAGTCATCGCGGCGAACAACGTCGTCGACGGCCTCGTCCTGCACAGCCGCTGGCGCACGGATGGACGGCCGATCAATGCGCTGCTGCTACAGGCGGGCGCCAGCGATGACGAACTGAAGAAGATGGTGCAGGAGCTCAACGCCCTCGGCGACGCCATCGACGGGCTGGGCGACGCTTTGACCGCGGAGGCCGCCTACCAGATGGCGCGCGGCAACACCTCGCGAATCGCCAGCACGCTGGCCGCCATCGCACACGGCGATGCACCCGCGCCCGAACTGGAGGTCGCGCGCATGCCGCGCAGCGGCGTCGCGCTCACGCACCGGCTCCTGCTGCTGTGGAGCGGCGAGGCGACGGCGACCCCCAGCTGGGCAGCAGCGTCGACCTCGGCACGCGCCGCCGCCGAGCCGATGCTCAATGCCTGGGCCGCGAAGCTCATGGGTGATCCGCGCAAGGTGCGCTGCACGATCGAGCGCATCGACGACACGAGCGGCGCCGTGGCCGAGACACGCGCGCTGCGGCTGAGCGACCTTCAACTGGTACCGCTCGACGTGGTGTACGGCGTGGAGGAGATTTCCGGTCCGCGCCTGGCAGACACGTCGCCGGATGACATCGAGCAGCGCGTGCTGTACCTCGCGAGGAACCAGCAGGGCGGCTTCGCCGTGCAGGCAAGCCTGCGCATCCAGCATGCGCGACCCGCCGATCTCGCGGCCGGGGAGCTGACGTTGCTGGACGTGCTGGAGCAGGCGCGCGCAGCTCGCCGCCTGTTTTCGAACGCGCGCGGCGCGGATGCCGAAGACCTCAATCCGCCGGAACGCGCGAGCGCCGGGACGCTCGACCTCGCCGAACTGGAAGCTCGCGCCGTCAAGGCCGAGAACGCGCTCAACGCCGCCTGCAAGGCGCTCGACTCGCTGGTGACGAAGGGCACTGCGAGTATCGCCGACGCCTTGCGTTCGGCGATGCTCAAGCTCGGCAGCTTCGGACTCGCGCCATCCGTGCCCGCCATCGCGGCGGGCGACGATGCGCCGACGCGCGATGCGTTGCTGCAGCAGGCGGCCGCCTTGCTCAAGCAGGGCAAGCCGCGCCTGGAGCAGGGTGCGACCCTGCGTGCAGTGGCGGTATCGACCGAGCCGCGCGTGCGGCGCGACCAGTTGAGCGAGCGCATGCGGGCCGTGTTCGGATCGGCTTTCGTGGTGCTGCCGCGCTTCTCCTGCGATGGCGCCGCCGCCGCCGAGCTGGGCGCAGCGCTGGCGGCCACCACGCTCACGCAAGGCGGCGACCCGCTCGCCGCGCACACCTGGCTGACGCGAAGCGCGCGGGTGCGCGATCCGGCGGCGCGCCTGGCCGCCTGCCTGCGCGGCGCCGAGGTGTTGAACACCGGCGAGCGCCCGAACCTGGGCGTGGCGCAACTGCCTTTCGTGAATGGCGAGCGCTGGGTGGGCCTGCCTTGCGGGCCGGACGCCGAGCTGCCCTCGGGCAAGCTCTCGCTGGTGCTCCAGATGCCGGCCGGCTTCGACGCCGCGCAGCCGCTGTGCGGCCTCGCTGTCGACGAATGGATCGAGGTCGTTCCGAGCCGCCGCGAGACCACGGCGATCACCTTCCAGTACAACCCGCCGGATGCATGCGCACCCCAGGGGGTGCTGCTCGCATTGCCGCCCGTGCCCGAACAGGCATGGACGATCGCCAGCCTGCATCGCGTGCTGGCCGAGACGCTGGACCTGGCCAAGCTGCGTGCCATCGATCCCGAGGCGCTGACCGGTACGGCCCAGTACCTGCCGGCGCTCTATCTCGCCTTCAACGCGAAGGACGACGTCGTGTCGACCGACGCCGCGGCCTTGGCACGCTAGGCCGTCACCCAGCGCCCGGACACGCCATGCCAGCGAAGCCCACGCCGCCGACCGACGCAGCCGCCGAGGCCCCGAAGCCGCGTCTGCCCAAGCAGCCGCCCGAGCCGCCGGATCCGCCGCCGCCGCGCCCGCCCAAGCCGCCGCGTCCACCGCCGCCGCCGCGTCCGCCACCGCAGCCACCACCGCCGGCGCCCACCGGGCCGACTACCGCATCGATCACGAGCTGGACCCGCATCGAGCCGCATTGCCGCGACGATGCCATGCCGACCGGTCCCGGCGCGCGGGTGTTCGATCCGCTGTGGTTCCTGGCGCGCCAGTGGCAGGTCGGCGAGTTCCAGGCCGAGGACACCGGCTCGCCGGTGACGGCTCGCGTGCGGGCGACCAGCGCGATGCTGTCGCGTTGCCACCTTGGCGCCTTGAAGCACGACACACAAGTCCAGGCACCGGCCTATGACCCGATGGCCGTGCCGCTGGAGGTGCATGTCGAGCGCCGCCGCATGCGGGCCGCCGATCCGAACGACGCGCGCATGCTGACGTTGGCCGTCGAGGCCGGCCTGCAGTTCCTGCGCATGCTGGAGGCGCAGCCCTTGTCGAAGAGCTACCGCGCCGCATTGATCCAGCGCTTCGCCCTGCACCCGCTGCCCGCGGCGCCGGCCGATGCCGACCCGGTCGACGAGGCCACGTCGCGATTCATGCAGACCATGGCGGGGCGTGCGCCCGATGCGCGCCGGCTCGCCGACGCCTTCCGCAACGGCGGCGCAGCGCAAGTCGTGGTCGAGGCCGCGCTGAAGATCGCCGTCGGCGACCGCGCCGAGGTGCAGCAGACTGCGCTGGCCTGGCTCGACTGGTACGACGGCCTGGTGCACGAGCCCGCCGCGGCGGGCGACGGGACCGACGATGCCTGGCAGCCTTCGCGCCTGGAGTACGCCGTCTCGGTCGCGGGCCGCCTTTCCGATCGCCCCGAAGACGAATTCGCGCTGACCGCGGCCGAGTTCGACGACGGCCGGCTCGACTGGAGCAGCTTCGATCTGAACCTCGAAGTCCGCATGGGGACCGACGGCGACCGGAAGCTGTCCAGCATTGTCGAGACCACCGTGCCCGCGCCCGTGAGCTTCCGTGGTGCACCCGCGGCGCGCTTCTGGGAGATGGAGGATGCGCGCATCGCCTACGGTTTGCTGCCGGTGGGCCCGACCGACCTCGCGCAATTGATGGTGATCGAGTACGCGGGCAGCTACGGCAACGACTGGTTCGTCGTCCCGGTGACGCTGCCTGTCGGTTCACTGACGCGCGTGGATTCGCTGGTCGTGACCGACACCTTCGGCGTGCGAAGCCTGTTGCGGCCGCTCGGCGATCCGGCCTTGCCGCGGCCCTATTGGTCGATGTGGCAACTGGCTTGCCTCCGCAGGGCGGGCGAGGTGCCCATTGACTTGCCGCAAGCCAATCTCTTTTTCCTGCCGCCCTCGCTTGGTCGCGTCATCGAAGGTGGCGTGCTGGAGGATGTGCTGCTCATGCGAGACGAGATGGCCAATCTCGCATGGGCGATCGAGCGCAGCATCGAGACTCCTGTCGAACAGTCGGTGCAGCGCATCGAATACGAATCGGGAACGGCGGCGCCGTCCGGTCCGGATGCATCGGCAGCGTCGGCGCGCTACGTGTTGTCGTCGACCGTCCCGGGCAACTGGATACCGCTGCTGCCCGTGCAGCTTGCGGAGGAGGGCGGCAAGATCGTCCAGCGACTTCGGCGTGGCGCGGTGCTGCAACCGGACGGTTCGAAGAAGATCCATCCCGCGCAGGGCACGGTGCTCAATGCCGGTACGCAGTTGCTGCTCTACGACGAGGAGGTTCCGCGCGAAGGCGTGCATGTGACGCGCGGGCGGCGCATGGCGCGGTGGATCGATGGGACGAACTGGGTATGGACCTCGTTCCGAAGGCAGGTCGGGAGGGGCGAGGGATCGAGCGGCCTGCGCTTCGACCAGGCGGAGGAGGGAAACGAGGGCGGTGCCTAGCAGAGTGGCAGCGAACCCTGCCGTTTCGCCAGGACGGTGAGCGAAACGCCGCAAGCCTCCGTCTGGCGCTTGCCACGCGCCTTGCGGATACTGGTCCTGCACCAACGCAGGAGCCCGGCATGTCCGCCAATCACCGCCCCGGCATCGTCTACCTCAGCGCCCCCGAGATGATTCGGCTCGTACAGCGCATGGGCCTGTCCGAATGCATCGCCGGCGTGGCCGACCGCATCGAGCGCGATTTCCTGCGCTGGAACGACTTCGACAAGAGCGCGCGCGTTGCCAGTCATTCGGATGTCGGCGTGATCGAACTGATGCCCATCGCCGACGCCAGGCAGTTCGCCTTCAAGTACGTCAATGGCCACCCGGGCAATCACCGATACGGCCTCCCGACCGTCATGGCCTTCGGCGTGCTCGCCGACGTGGCCACCGGCGCGCCGCGCTTCCTGTCGGAACTGACATTGACGACGGCCATCCGCACAGCGGCGATGTCCGCGCTCGCCGCGCGCAGGCTGGCGCGGCCGGACAGCCACAGCATGGCGCTGATCGGCAACGGCGCGCAAGGCGAATTCCAGGCGCTGGCGTTCCGCGACCTGGTGGGCATACGGGAGCTTCGCCTGTTCGACACGGACCCGGCCGCGAGTGACAAGCTCGTCGCCAACCTCAGCGGCCAGGGGCTGCAGGTCCGCATCTGCGACAGCATCTCCGAGGCAGTGCGAGGCGCCCACATCGTGACCACCGTCACCGCGGACAAGACCAACGCGACCATCCTCACGCCCGACATGATCGAGCCCGGCATGCACATCAACGCACTGGGTGGCGACTGCCCGGGCAAGACGGAATTGCATCGCGGCGTGCTCGACAAAGCGTCGGTGTTCGTCGAGTTCGAGCCGCAATCGCGCATCGAAGGCGAGATCCAGCAGATGCCCGCCGACTTCGCGGTCACCGAGTTCTGGCACGTGCTGGCGGGTCATCATCCGGGCCGCGTCGATGCCTCGGAAGTCACCGTGTTCGACTCGGTCGGGTTTGCGCTGGAAGACTTCGGCGCACTCGCCTTCATGCGCGAGACCGCCGAATCGCTGGGGCTGGGCGAGACCCTCGATCTGATGCCGGAAACGGCCGATCCGAAGAATCTGTTCGGCATCTTGCGTGTGCGCAACGACGGTGAAGCATTGCGTGAAGTGGCGCACGCGGCGCTCCAGGCCGCCTGAGCCGGTTCAAGCCTTCGAGACCGGATCGGGCGCGTACTTGTCGCCCACCTCTTCACGCAGGGGATGCGTGTCGTAGACGATGTGCATGCTTGCGATGCGATCGCCGCTCGGCCTGAAGCCGAACACATCCACACAGGTGAAGTCGACCAGCCTGCCATCGTTCAGCGTCCAGTCGTAGCGGAAGTAGGCTGCGATACGGACGGTGTCGCTATCGGGCTGTACCGAGGCGAACAGGTCTATCAGCGTGATGACGCTCTGGCTCGATGCCTGCGCCAATCGGGGAAAGAAGTCGCGCGCCTTCATCGTGCCGAGAAACGGGGAGTGCACCACGCCGTCGTCCTCGAAGGTCGAGACCAGTCCCGCCGTATCGCTTGCATTCAGATGGCGCAGGTAGGTGCGCACCGTGTCCAGTTGAAGCTGATGGTTCATGCGGGGGTTCCTTGTCGGTTTCGCAGTTTCTCGCTCGATGCCCGTGGCTATACTGATCTCGTCGCGTCAAAAAAAGGCGTGATCGGGATTGACGTCCCGCACCACCCCGCTGCGACGCAAGCCGCAATCATTCCGCAAGTGTCTGCGGCTTCGTTGTTCGTGCCTCCCATTTTTTGGCGGCTCGAGCGTGGAGCCGAAAGGCTCGCCGGTTCGCGCAAGCGGGGTACCGGTACGTCAACTCGTTCGAGCCGCCGCCACCAATTGACGTTGGGAGCGGTGGTTTTGGCAAACCCACCCCGCAGCCTCGTATCCCTGTCGAAGGATTCATGCCCAAGCGATCGCCGTCCGAGTCCGCTTGAGATGAAAGCGCTCGTGGCCGTGGTCGAAGCAGAGATCCATCGCTGCTCGCAGGCCGTCGAAGCAACCATTGCGTTGATGATGGACAAGGACGGCACGAACTCGCGCTGATCCTGTGAACTAATGCACACCGGGTATTCCGTTCAGTCGATGGTGTAGGGGGTGGCGCGAGCCTAACGTTGCCCCTGTCGCGCGCCCTTGCGGACGCGCATCGAGACTGACGGCGTGAACGAGGCTCTTCGCCCGTCAACCCCTTCTGGCTGGTCAGAAAGGCGGGGGCGCTCATTGCGCGCGGACCGCCACCAGCCAGCCTTTTGACCTTGCGGTCCGAAGGCGGCCGAGATCTGTAGGAAAGCAGTGAAGATTTCAGTAGCTCCTTAGCGTCGCCGTTCCAAGCGGATGCTACCTTTCAGTGGTTTGGAGCAGGCAAGATTTCAGTTTCCTACGACTACCCCACCTTGGCTCCGTCTAACCTCTAGCGAGGGTCGGGTCGACGGGGGCGCGCCGTTTGAGGCCGGTTCGATTTCCGGTTCAGACTGATTGCAGAAGTTGACCCGCGAGGCGCGAAGGGCGCGGATGGGCCCAAAGCGGCTGTGCGCCGTTCTAGAAAGCGGACGCTCGGGAAACCACTGAGGCGGGCCAACGGAACTCCGGAACCCGACTGCCGTCGCGGGTGGCAGGTCGCCAGTCGTGGCCGCGACCCACATTTCGACCTATGGCATGTCCTCCGAGGGCCGGGCGACTTTCTCGTCAGGTACGCGGCATGATTGCCCCTTCTTCCTGCGGCACTCATGGAATTCGGTGAATGCATCGAGCTTCTTCTCGAGCAATTTCGATTGGCAGTCCTCCTGCCAGACCGCCGGCCAAGAACCGCCGGCGTCTTGCCCCTTGTTCCTGCAGGCGCGCTCAGCGGCGTGCACTACGCGGCCAACTCGATAGTTGGGATTTGCGAGCAGTGCCGACTGCGAGAGCTGACGCTGCAGTTCCGAATTCGCAACTATCATGCAAGCGAGTGAGCCTCGGCCACTCCCGGTGTCGCATGGGTTGTCACGCTCATAGTTCCATCCCGAAGCAGCAAAAACTGTTGCGCCCGTGGCGCGGTCGAGGATGGTGAATTCGCCGAAGCCACCTTCGCGGCGATAGGCCACGCCAACGTCGACCTCCATGCGAAGCGCGTCGATGTCTTTGACCTTGCTTGCACACGGGCCACGTCCGTCGCCTCGTAGCGTAAGCGATACGTGGTACGTGCGCCGGCCCTCTTCTACAGTCTTGACTGATGACGACGAAACTGACGGGCGGAAGTCGCCGCACATTGGAATCGAAATCCTTTCGGCCTCCACGACCATCCGCTCACCGACGACGCCCGGAGGCTGCGACCCTATGAGCATCCATGCACCGCATTGCGGGCAATCCAGCGGGGCTGACTCCTCTGCGGCCCAAGTGCCGGAGGCGTAGAGCGTTGCTGCCGTCAGGACGGTACGTAGGATGCGGCTTGTGAGCTTCATTTGGGTACTGGGCGTTGTTCTTCGCGGCTTGGCGGGCTGCTCGCCCGGCCGCACCCCATAACGTATCGACCGTGTGTGAACCTTGCGCGAAGTCGGTGTGAAGTCCTGAGCGGCGTGACCAACGCCATGCGCGACGGGAACGCCCGCTTCTGGCCGGAATCACGCCTTTGGCAGAGGCTCCCAAGGTATCTTCATCTGGTCGTTTGCTAGCCGAAGAATCTGCAGTGCTTCGTCCCCAACGCGCCGCGGGTAACTGTCCGAGTCGGGCGTCGCCGGCAGAGCAGCACGGTCATTCAAGATGCCGTCAATCATGCCTTGCATCAGGCCGGGCTGCTGCTGCTCAAGGCGTTGAAGAAGGATGTGAAGGATGAAAACGCCGGCATCCCTGCGAGCGTCGCCGTTTTGCGCCATCGCGTCCATGTGCTGGGGGCCTTTCAAACGTTGAGTAGCGCGGATTCTCCCTGACCCACGGAAGACCGCTACTAGCCAACTGGAGTGTTGTCGGGACGGTCCGGTCCTGGCCGCTTTTTGCCGGCCACGTATCGGCTAAGTCCGGGTCGATGACCTTCAATCTGCCAGGCCGAGGGTAAGCAGAACGCACAAGTTTGCCAAACTGTGGGGTATGCCCGCGGCCAAGTACGCACTGGTTCGAGAGTGCTGCCTCCAAGAGATGTAGGCGGCCGAGAACACGAAGAAGCTCCACCCGGTCCCCAAGGCCCGAATTGGACCGTCGAGACCATGCGCGACACCCCACAGAACAGCAGAGACTACTGCCACACGCATCGGCCGCTTGAGGAATCGCTGCAGAATCCATATACCGGCAGCCAGAACCATGGTCTCAACGATTGGCCCCATGAGTACCAGTCTTGCGAGCCAATACCAAGTTAACTGAGGGTCAAAGCTTGGCAACAAGCGGAGCGTGTCCACCCCGGCCAGCTTCAACCCGAGAATGAGTAGCGCGCTGATGAACAGCGAAGGCGCAAGGGCCAGAGGCGCCGCGACCAAGCAAAACCGCCAAAGGGGACGTCGCGGTCTGAACAAGAAACGTTCAACTCGTTCGCTTGTTCTCATCAGCAGGAGGGTGCTTGCACCATCGCCGACCGGAGTGAAGTTTTGAGGACGTTGCGGCAAGCTCTCTCCAATGGGAAACCCGGTCCTGCCCGACTACGGCCACCAACGCGCCGCAAGGACGATGGCGCCCGCGACGGTGAAGAGGCCGATGAATGACAAAGCTTCGTAGTCGAGCCAGTCGGCTTTGCACGGGTGAATCGAGCGAGGATAGCGGCCTAAGGTCACGACCTTGACCAGGAGCCAGCCCGGCCAGAAGAAGACGAAACTGAACAACACATGCTTGAGCACTTGCCAGGTGAATCCTGCCACTGCCTCCATACGTGCCTCCTGCTCAAAATCGCGAAATCGTGGACGGGTCGATGTCCAGCGTGCACTCACCTTGGCGGGCCGCGGGATGGCTGCAGTTGGCTGGCCTCGCCAACCGATTCTTTGGCATGCGCGAAACGGTACCGCCAAGCCAGCAAGCCCAGGCCGACCACCGATATGACAATCGCGACCGCGACCCAGTTCTCTCTGATGAAGCTGAAGGCGGACCAGACGGCAATTGCCGCCAAGACGACCACCATCGCGACTAGCGGAAAGTTGAAGGCAATGGTCTCCAAAGCCCAGAGTGCCACATCGTCTGGTCGGTGTTCCTGAACCTCGTCCTGTTTAGTCATAGCGTGACGTTATCGACTTGCCTCACGTTGTGCAAGCAGGACGAAGGTCCGCAGTTGGCTGCGGATTCAACCGGTCGATGCAACACACTGATGACTGCCGTAGGCAGAAGGAGTGTTGCAGATGGCTTACCGGACGCGGACCTACTACACAGACAGCCAGAAGGCGTTGATGTGGGAGCGATGGAGGCAGGGATGGACCCTCCATCA